>NZ_FOIB01000005.1:0-300000 GCF_900111765.1 Myxococcus fulvus | reverse complement strand
GCCGAAGCCCGGACGCCCGCCGACGACGTGGTCTCCGAGGCGGCCGACGCGGAGAAGGAGCGGCTGCGCGCCGACCTGGAGTCCTCCCGGCGTCGGGTGGACGAGCTGGCGCGCGCCTACCAGGCGGTGAACAAGGACCGCGAGGAGTTCAAGCAGCGGCTTACCCGCGAGCGCGAGCGGATGATGGACGTGGAGCGCGGCAACGTGGCCGTGGCGCTCCTGGAGGCCATCGACGAGCTGGACCGGGCCCTCTCCATGAGCGGCCAGGACAACTCGCCCCTGGCGCAGGGCGTGCGGATGATCCGCGACTCGCTCCTGAGCAAGGCCCAGGGGATGGGCATCGAGCGGATCACGGTGACGGGCCAGCCGTTCGACCCCAACGTGGCCGAGGCCACGGACATGGAGCTCACCGCCTCCCCCGACGAGGACCAGAAGGTGGTGGCGGAGATTCGCGCGGGCTACCGGCTCAAGGAGCGCGTCATCCGCCCGGCCCGGGTGAAGGTGGCCAAGTACGTGGCGCCCGCCCAGGCCTGAGCCAGGCCCCGGAAGGAAAACGAGGAAGACGGCGGCGGGGCGGGTTGTTCCCGTCGCTCGTCATGCGCCGCCGTATAAGCTGCCACCTCGTGGCTTCCCGACTGCTCTTCGTCCTGTTGTCCCTGGCCGTGCTCCCCCTGGCGGCGTCCGCCGAGGAGGGGCCGGTCGGTCCCTGGCTGCAGGCGCGCATGCGAGAGCACGCCGCCTGGTTCTCGTACCAGGGCTCGGGTGAGGCCCGCCCCGGCGGCGCGCTGGGTCTGTGGCGCGAGCGCCCCGCGGGAGAGACGGGCCTGCCCGCCTTCGTGCCGCCCACGTCGCTGGCGCCGTTGATTCGCGCGGTGGAGGCGGGCGTCGTCAACATCACCACGGTGAGCCCCCGGGACAGCGGGCTGGCCGGGATGAAGCGCTCGACGGGCTCGGGCTTCGTGCTGACGCCCGACGGGCTGGTCGTCACCAACAGCCACGTGGTGTCGGGGGCGAGCAAGATCGCCGTGCGCCTGTCGGACGGCCGCGAGTTCTCCGCCGAGGTGGTGGGCCGGGACGCGTCCACGGACGTGGCGCTCCTGCGGCTCAGCGGCTCGGAGATGGGGGACCTGCCCGCGCTCTACCTGGGGGACTCGGACCGGCTGGAGGTGGGGGACTGGGTGGTGGCGATCGGCAACCCGTTCGGGTTGGACCACTCGGTGTCGCACGGGATGATTTCGGCCAAGGAGCGCGTGCTGGGCGTGGGCCAGTTCGACGACTTCATCCAGACCGACGCGCTCATCAACCCGGGCAACTCCGGCGGGCCGCTCTTCAACATGAAGGGCGAGGTGGTGGGGGTGAACACCGCCATCATCAGCCAGGGGCAGGGCATCGGCTTCGCGGTGCCCATCAACCTGGTGAAGGATTTGCTGCCGAACCTGCGGGAGAACGGGAAGCTCACGCGCGGCTGGCTGGGCGTCATCGTCAATGATGACCGGGAGAGCGCCGAGCGCCGGGCCCCGCTGGTGAAGGACGTCTACCAGGGCAGCCCCGCGGCGGCGGCGGGCATCCGCTCCGGGGACCGGCTGGTGGCGGTGAACGGGCGCACCATCGGCTCCTACCTGCAGCTGCTGCGGAAGGTGGCGCTGCTGGCGCCCGGCACCGAGGCGAAGCTGACGCTCCTGCGCCAGGGGACGACGCAGGAGGTGGCGGTGCGGCTGGTGGAGCGCCCCGCGCAGGAGGCCGCCGAGGGGCTGGTCCAGCGGGTGACGAGCGACGAGGACCTGGGGCTGACGCTGCGGGATTTGACGCCCGAGGTGGCCGCGCCGCTGAACCAGGTGGCCTGGGACGGGGCGCTGGTGTCCGCGGTGTCGCCGAGAAGCCCCGCGGAGGCGGCGGGCCTGCGCATGGGCGACGTGGTGACGGAGGTCAACCGCAAGCGGGTGAAGGACGCGGCCGGGGTGCGCGCGGCCCTCTCCAAGGGGAGCTCCGGGGCCAGCATCCTCCTGCGCGTCAAGCGCGGGGACTCCCAGCAGTACCTGGCCATCGCCCGGTGAGGGAGCCCCCGAGGACGTCCGCCTAGCGGCTGGCGTTGGCGTCCTTGCCGTTGAGCCACAGGCCCAGCGGGTGGCCCGTGCGGCCCTCGGTGAGGATGAGCCCGTCGATGCGGGCCGTCACGCCGTGGTTCTTCCCGCCGCCCTTCTTCGGCAGGGACCACACGGCCTGCGGCGTGAAGACGACCTGGGCGCGCACCTGCCGCATGGAGAACATGCGCGAGAAGATGGAGCCGTTCCACCCCTCCGGCAGCGTGCCCGTGACGGTGAGGAAGGGCAGCACCGGGTTGCCGTTGCCGTCCTGCTTCTTCGGGGCGCCGTGGGTGAGCGCGTAGCGGCCGCCCGGGAAGAACGGGGTGATGTTGATGGTGTACTCCCCGGCGCCCGGGTTGTACGGCCCCGGCGACAGCATGGTCGCGTCGTCCTCGCCGATGATCATGTACAGCCGCTTGCCCTGGTACTTCTTGCGGAAGGCCTCCGCGTCCGACTTGCACTTCGGGTCCACCAGCGCCCCTTCACACGCGCCGATGTACTTCTCGAGGAAGGCCCCCAGGCCTCCCAGCGGCTCGGCTTCGTCGCGCAGCTTGGCGAAGCGCGGGTCCACGTCGGCCAGGGCCAGGGTGGGCAGGAGGAGGGCGACGGCGGCGACCAGAAAGCGGCTCAAGACGAGGGGCTCCGGGGTACGGGGGGAATCCGGATGGTGCCATGTCCCCGCGCAACAGGGAGCAGCCTTCTCGTAGGTATGTGGGGGTAGATGTAGGTAGATAAGTTGCCTACATGTGGCCACCATGTAGGGTGTGCCTGTCACCACCTGTTGCCGGGAGGCACCCCCAGTGTTCGAGCGTCCGCAAGAGCGCCGCAGTCACCTGCGCTTCGACAAGGTCTTCACCGTCTACCTCACCACCCAGGACGGGATGATGAGGGGGGTGGGGCGCAACATCAGCGCGCGAGGCATGTTCGTGGAGGTCCGCGACGCGGTGGGCCTGGGAGAGAAGCTGAAGGTGACGTTCGCGGGCGAGGACGGCACGGAGATGACGTGCCTGTGCGAGGTGCGCTACCAGGTGGCGCTGGCGTTCGGCCGCAAGGACGGGCGCGAGGGCTCCAGCCGCGGGGTGGGCCTGCGAATCGTGGCGTACGAGACGCACGACGACGCGCCGCTGCTGCTGGTGGACCGCGAGCGGGTGATGCACTGAGGTTGCCGCCGTGGACGCCGGGCTGAGCGGCCCGGTGGCCCGACGACGCTCCCGGGACAGGGGGCCGCCTGGGGCCGCCACACCTGGCGCCACGACATGACAAGGGCACGGTCCTCTCGAGTGGAGAACCGTGCCCTTGGCGCTTTCAGGAGGCGGGAAGGCCTACTGCGAGAAGCCCTCGAGCAGGTAGTGGGCCTCGATGCGCTTGAGCGCGAGGATCATCGCGGCGCAGCGGCTGTCCACGGCCTCGCCGACGCAGTACTGGCGGCTGTCGTGCATGTCCGTCTTGCGCGGCTGGTTGCGGGAGATGTCGCGGATGATGCGGTAGTTGCGCTTCATCGCGCGCTCGAGGCGCTGGTCGACCTCGGCCTCGCTCCAGCGCTCCATGCGCTTGTTCTGGATCCACTCGTAGTAGCTCACCGTCACGCCGCCGGCGTTGGCGATGATGTCCGGGATGAGCTCGATGCCGCGCTTCTGCAGGACGCGGTCGGCCTCCGGGGTGGTGGGGCCGTTGGCGCCCTCGGCGATGAGCTTGACCTTGAGGCGCTCGGCGATGTCCGCCGTGATCTCTCCACCCAGGGCGGCGGGGACGAGGATGTCCGCCTGGACGTCCCACAGGTCCTTCTTCTCGATGCGCTGGGCGCCCGGGAAGCCGAGCACGCTGCGCTTGAGGTTCTTGGGGTCCTGCACGTAGGCGGCGAGCGCGTGCACGTCGATGCCGTCACCGTTGTAGATGGTGCCGTCCGCGTCGTTGACCGCCAGCAGGCGCGCGCCCATGCCGTGCATGATGATGGCGGCGTGGCTGCCCACGTTGCCGAAGCCCTGGATGACGAAGGTCTTGCCCTTCACGCTCTCGCCGCGGTCGGCGTAGTAGTCCTCGATGCAGAACGCGACGCCCTGGCCGGTGGCCTTGCCGCGGCCCTCGGAGCCGCCGATGCGCACGTCCTTGCCCGTGACGATGCCGCGCAGGTTGTGGCGCTCGCGCTCACCGTCGGAGAACTGGCGGTACAGCAGCGCCATGATCTCCGGGTTGGTGCCCACGTCCGGGGCCGGGATGTCGATGTTCGGCCCGATGAGGCTCTTGAGCCGGTACATGAAGCGCAGGGTGATGGCCTCCAGCTCCTCGCGGCCGTACTCGCGCGGGTCGATCTGGATGCCGCCCTTGCCGCCGCCGAAGGGGACCTCGGCGATGGCCGTCTTCCAGGTCATCTCCGCGGCCAGGGCCTTGAAGAGGTCCAGGGACACCTCGCGGTGGTAGCGCAGGCCGCCCTTGTAGGGGCCACGGGCCTGGTTGTGCTGGACGCGGTAGGCCTTGAAGCGCTGGGACTCGCCGGGGACCAGCTGGTAGACCTTGCCGTCCGGCAGGCGCAGGTGGCCCTGGCGGATGGCCACGTCGGAGCCCAGCAGGGCGCGGCCGTTGAGGATGATGCTGCCGTTGGCCAGGGCCTCCAGGCCCTCCTTGTTGCGCACCTGCGTCTCCGGCAGGTCCGCGAACTGCTTGGCGCGCTCGGGGATGAGCGGGACGAGGCGATCCTTCAGCTTCGCCGTCACATAGAAGATGTGCTCGTAGTCGGGCTCCTCGAGCTCCAGCCGGACGCGCTTGTCCAGCTTGATGAGGTCGGCGGCCCGATGGAAGATCTCCATCGCCTCGGTGTAGACGGTGCGCTTCGGCGTCGGCGCCGGAGCGCGCATGAAGTTCTCTTCGCTGGCCATGTCGAAAACGGCTCCTTGTGGTCCCAGCCACGCTCGGGCCGGGGACGCGGGGATAGCGGCGCCCTTATGTGCATATGCGCCAACCGAGTTCAACCGCCGTGGCGCCACGCTTCCTCCCGAAAAAACGGAGCGATGACGGGGACTTATGGCAACGCGCTGTGTCACCGACGGCGGATGCGCCGTGTCATGGATGTCGCGGTGGGGTGGGTTTGTTCGTTGGGGAACGAAGCACCTGGGCCGGATTGAAAACGGGGGGGACATCATTTCGGCTTGCCCTACCCGGAACGCCATGGTACTTCCCGCGCCGCCTTTCGCCGACATAGCTCAGCGGTAGAGCAACTGATTCGTAATCAGTAGGTCCCCAGTTCAAGCCTGGGTGTCGGCTAGAGAAGAGAAGGGCCGGTTGCGAAAGCAGCCGGCCCTTTTCGTTTTCGGCGTGCTGCTCGCTGAGCGGCCGGCTTCCCGTGCTTGCTTCGTCGCCCTGGAGGCGGGCGGGCTTGCGCTCGGGGCTTCGGGCACAGGGGGGAGCCGTACCTCCGTATCCTCCCAGGTCCCCTGTTTCCGGGAGCCGCCGGGCGGCGCTCCATTCCTCCGGGTCTCTTCGATTGAGGGCGAGAGCAGGGGCGCTCGCTGGCGCGGGGCGGAGCGGGTGAGGGCTACATCGGGGTGTCGCATCCGACGTGAGGTTCCGAGCTCGGAGGATTGTTCCGTGTAACCCCATGAGGCGGATCGGGTGTGTGTCTTTGATGGATTGTCTGGATTTTTCCAGGGCTCCCGATGTCTGGCTTCATGAGTGTCCGCGAGCGGACGATTCCAGGGTTCTCGAATGACACCTGGGTGTGTCGCTGACCCATCCGTGGCGTTTCGCAGCCCCAGGCAATGGCAGACAGGCGTCGGCTGAAATCCTCCATTTTGGCTGGAAGTTCGTGTTTTCCTTGTTATGATTTGCAATTAAAGGAGGCCCGATGTTAGGAAGGTTGCGGCTCAGGCCAACACCAGACAACACAGGAGAAGTACCCATGACGAGGAACGTGAAGCGTTTCCTGGCCGTCTCCCTGCTGTCCCTCGCGCCGTCCGTCGCCGCCGCCGAGCAGTTCGACTTTGGTGGGCTGGAGTTCTTCCGGGGTGAGTATGTCACCGCGGTGAAGACGGAGACCTTCGAGCTGAAGGCGCGTCACGCGGAGGGTGGCGCGTCGCTCCTGGCGAACCCCCTGCAGACCTTCGCCGTGGGCAACTGGACGGGCGTCAATGTCAGCTTCGGTGGCACGCTCTCCGGCGTCCGCCTGGCCATTCCCCCTCCGAACCCGCTCGGCCCCATCGCGAAGCCGTCGGTCAACGGCGTCTTCCAGGTGGAAGTTGCTCCGGCCACCTCGGTGACGCAGACGTACTTCTACACGACGAACCCGGCGGACCCGACCGGCGCCGCGAAGACCTGCCTCTGGCAGCTGGCGGTGACGTACGACGCCGGCACCGCGACCTGCTCGGCCACCATCGGCCAGGCCGCTTACGGCACGCAGGGCGTCATCTGCTACCTGGACAATGCGCAGTCGTGGATCAACCCGACCACGTGTGACGCGCAGGTCGTCTCCGCCATGGAGTGAGCCGGGCTTCCTTCCGCGGGTGGCGCGGTCGTCGCCACCCGCGGTGGGATTCGTGACTCGGGGCTCAGCGGAGGTTCAGCAATTCCAGGCGTCGAGCTCGATGGTGCTCTTGAACCGAGAGACCTCGGGATGGGCCTGCTTCAGCGCGGTCATGATCTGCTGGACCCACTGCTGGAGTTCGGGACCGTCCTTCTCGACCTTCGACCCGTAGATGAAGGTGTACACGATGGTTCCGGGCGCGGTCTGGTCCGGCAGGGCTCTGTAGAGCGAGAGCCGCAGGGCGCCGTCGTCGTTCTCGTCCAGTTCATCAGATGGGGTGAAGTATCCATGCTCGACGAGGTAGTCGCTGATGAAGGACGTGGCTGTATCGGCGACGCCATGAATGTCAGGGAGACTCATTCGAGAGACCTCCTGAGCTTGGTTTCACGACGTTCATAGAGGTCTGGCCGCGCCGAGACGCTGGAGAGGCGCTCAGTCGTCCCAGGAGTCGAGTCGGATGACGCTCTTGAACTGGGAGACTTCCGGATGAGTCTCCTTCAATGCATCCATGATCTGTTGGACCCACTGCTGGAGTTCGGGCTGTTCTTCCGGACCCTCGGCCCATAGATGAAGACGTACTCGATGGTCCCGGACGATCTCAGGTCCGGCATGGCCCTGTAGAGTGATAACCGCAGGACTCCGTCGTCGTTCTCATCTGCTTCGGCGGCCTCGTCTGAGGGCGTGAAGTAGTGATGCTTGGCGAGGTAGTCGTTGATGAAGGACATCGCGGTGGTGGCGAGGGTATTGATGTCTGCGGAACTCATTTGAAGAGACCTCATGCACCTGCTTTCACGGCGTTCAGGACTGCTCTGTCCGCCGCGCCCCGAGTGCGTGGTAGGCCCGCTTCAAGCTTTCCTCTCCATTGCATGGACTGACCGGTCCATCAGAGTGCTTGCTCAGTAGTCCGATGAATTCAGCTCAATGATGTCCTTGTACTGGGAAACCTCTGGATGGGCCTCCTTGAGCGCGACCATGATCTGCTCCAGCCACTGCTGGAGTTCGGGACTGTCCTTCTCGACCTTCGACCCATAGATGAAGGTGTACACGATGGTTCCCGGTGAGGTCTGGTCCGGCATGGCTCTGTAGAGCGAGAGCCGCAGGGCGCCGGGATCCGATGAGTCGACCTCCTCATCAGGCGTGAAGTTCCCGTGTTGGGTGAGGTAGTCGTCGATGAAGGACGTGGCGGTATCTGCGACGGTGTCGATGGTCGTGGGACTCATTCGAGGAGAGTTCCGAACGTGGCCTCTTGTGGGCCTCTGTCGGCGGCTCGCGGCAATCTGGGAGAGTGCAGACGATGCAGGCCGAGAGGTGGTGCCGTCGGCCCAGTTTGGTTGATGGGTACTCAGTCGGCTGCCGGGTCGAGCTCAATGGTGCTCTTGAACTGAGAGACCTCGGGATGGGCGTCCTTCAGCGCGGTCATGATCTGCTGGACCCACTGTTGAAGCTCGGGACTCTTCTCGCTGTACTTCGACCCATACACGAAGGTGTAGACAAGGGTTCCGGGTGAGGTCTGGTCCGGCATGGTTCTGTAGAAGGAGAACCGCAGCGAACCGGGTTCGTCTGCGTCGACTTCTTCGGCGGGTGTGAAGTACCCGTGCTTGATGAGGTAGTCATTGATGAAGGACGTTGCGGTCTTCGCGACAGTCTTGATGTCGGTGGGGCTCATTCGCAGGAGGGCTTCAAACGAGCGTGTCGCGTGATGGGTCTCGCGGCCCGCATTGAATGGGCCTTCAGTAATCCCAGGCGTCGAGCTCGATGGTGCTCTTGAACTGAGAGACCTCGGGGTGGGCCTGCTTCAGCGCGGTCATGATCTGCTCGACCCACTGCTGGAGCTCGGGACTCTTCTCGCTGTATTTTGCCCCGTACACGAAGGTGTAGACGAGGGTTCCGGGCGTCGTCTGGTCTGGCATGGTTCTGTAGAAGGAGAACCGCAGCGAGCCGGGTTCCTCTTCGTTCACCTCGTCGTCGGGCGTGAAGTACCCGTGCTCGGTGAGATAGTTCTTGATGAATGACGTGGCGGTACTGGCGACAGTCTTGATGTCCGTAGGACTCATCCGAGAGGGTCTCCAAAGGCTGCTTTAAGGATGTTGATGGGAGTTCAGAGTGCATTGCCTTTGGTGCGAGGCGGGCCTGCTCCGGGATCTCCTCGCAGGCGCGCGGCTTGCTCGGCTCTGCAGCGAGCCCTCCGGAACTTGCTGGCCTCGGTTCTGGCATCGGTGGCTGCTTTCTTGGCAGCGGCTTCGCCCGGAGTGCCGCGAGCGGCCTCGCGCGCGACGGTGGCATTGTGGACGTTCTGGTCCAGATGGGCTTGGTACTGGTCCTGGCGTGAGGGGGGCGGAGGTGCGCTTGTGAAATTCTCATCGGGCGTGCTGTCCCGCTCATGCTTGGCCATGTTGTCCGCCATCTTCTGCTTCATCTGTGCTTCGGCCTTCTTACGCCAGTTGTTGATGCACTTGGCGGCAGACTTCCCATCGATGACGTCGGCTGGAGGACAGGTGGGGGATTTTACCGACCCCAGGCCTGAGCCCGCTGCACCTCCGGGTCCACCCGAAGCGCTTGCCGAGCCACTAGCGCCACTCCCACTGGTTCCAGCCAGCCCCGGGGGTTGTTGGTTGGCGGCGCGCTCGGAGGTACGCCACCGTTGTTGGTGCTCTCTCACGTACTGGTTGACACGCGCGTCCTCATCCGCGTGGCGTTGACGTTGGCCGTACTCGGTCTCCGGCCGACCCGACTCTGAGTTGTCGTACCGTCGCCGTTGAGTATCCGCGTTCTCCCGACGGGTATGACGTCCGTGCTCCATGTTCTCGGATGCCATGCCCTGCTGCGGAACGGCGGGCGCGCGATCCGACTCATAGCCGTCGATGACGTTCCGGCAGGGGTCCCCACGCGCATCGTTGCCCATGTCATCCGCGCCGCTCTCCCGGAAGTTGGAGTCGCGGACGAGATGGCCTGACTGGCAACTTCGGAGGTAGCGGTCACCCGGGGTGGGGCGTTCCAACGGAGTTCCGTCCTTCATCCCAGCCGCATGCTCCGCGGCGGTCGCCGTGTCCCACCGCACGCATTTGGCCTTCGCCTCTCTGTTGAGCTTGGCGACGTGGTCGTACGAGCCGAACCAGTCCGGGTTCAGCTTGGCCTTGATGAGCAGTTGCTGGCATTGCCGGGAGAAGAAGCTGCTGCCACCGCCCTCGAGATAGTTGACGGGTGTGTGCGGTGGTGGCGTGGGCGCGCTGGCTGTCATGTCGGTCCCCCTCGAACGGACGGCTTCGCTGACCTTCGTGAGTCGAGTCTCTCACCACTTGCGTGGAATGTCCTGGACGCAGGCGACGAAGTCCGCGAGCGGGACGGTCCGGAACTCCTTCGCGTCCTCGGTGTCGACCAACCCCTCCGACGTGGCCATCACCAGCCGCTTCCGGGTGTCCAGGCTCAAGGGCTTCACGGGCGCCTCCACCTCCTCGAGCTGATTGCCGCGCAGCGTGAAGAGCCCATACGTCCCGCCCGCCACCCAGACCTGCTCCCGGTACTTCGCCACGCTGATCAACATCCCCGGGGACTCCGCCACCTCCGACCAACCATAGACGCTGCCCTCGTGCACTCCCGCGTCGCTGCAGGCGTACATCTCGTCCTTGCTGACGACATGCACGGCCGTCATCACCGCCTCCGTGAAGGACGGCGCCGGATGCCACCGCGCGCCATCCCACCGCGCGATGAGCCCCTCCCCACCCACCGCGTAGACCAGGTCCGGTGCCAGCCCATGCACCGCGAAGACCTCGCCGGGGCAGGGGAGCTCATGCCATTGCCTGCCATCCCAGCGGTAGAACGACTCCTTGCGCTGCTGCGTATGCGGCCCCCACGCCAGCACGAACCGGTCATCCAGTCCCCAGATGCCAGACACGACGCACGGCAGCTCGTGGAACTCCCACGCCGGACGCGAGGGGTTCTCCGAGCGGTTGATGTGCACCCCGCCGCGACGGAAGCTGCCCTCCGCCACGTAGACGGTGCCCGACGGTGAGCGCCAGAGCGACGTGAGCCAACCCACCTGGCCCAGCAGCGTGAAGACGCGCCCGTCCACCACCTGGCCCACCCACGACTCCGCGTGGTCCTCCATCCAGGCCTTGCCGTCCCACCGGTCCGCGAGGAAATGGCAATCCCAGGCCGACTCGCCGCTGGCCCGGCGGAATGCATGTGCGAGCTTCATGGTGTGTCCACCTCGGGTGCGGCGCGCGTCGTGCGGGCATGTCGGAGCCGCGCCCCTCGGATGACAGACAGCCCCTGCCAGATGGACCGAGGTCCACCACGGTGTGCGTCATCGAAAGGAAACGCGCCTGGGTCTCTTGAAGCCACAATCTCGTGATAGTCGTACATCGCTCGGGGTGTTGCCAGGAGGCGGTGACGATGTCGAAGCTGCGTGGACCGGGGGGCGACGTGCTCGCGGACAACCCGGAGGTGACGCTGACGCGGTATGCCCTGGGGCTGACGCTGTACCTGGATGAGCCCTACGTCTGGGCCACCGAGGGTGCCGCGGCCCTGCTCCGGCGCTTCCTCCAACTGGCCCCCGCCGAGCGGCTCACCTGGTACACCACCTCCACGCTGCCGGAGTGGCACCGCTTCACGCCTCGGGTCGCCGATGACGTGCTCGCGTCCCTGTCCGTCTCCTGGGCCGATGTCCGCGTCAGGCACCTGTTCACGTTCCGCCTGGTGGATGACCTCGGCGCGCCGGGGCTCGGCTTCATCTACCGGGAGCTGGACGCGGCGCGGGGCCGCCGAGGCTTCCTCCAGGTGCTGCTGCCGGAGACCCTCGACCCGAAGCAACTGCTTCAACTGGCCAAGGAGATTGGCGAGCGCTGGCCCCTGCTCTGCGGCGTGGGCGGCTACGTGGGCACCTGGAACGAGTGGGTCAAGTCCACCGCGTTCTGGAGCCTGTACCGCTCCAGCCAGCGCTACCTCGGGCTCGACATCCAGGACCCGGATGCCATGTCCTGGTGCGTGGGCGAAGGGCTGCCCGGCAGCAACTGGCTCACGCTCGTGGGCGACGGCCTCGCCGGGAAGCTCGGGATGGACCTCGCCGCGCTCAAGGCCCGCTCCTGGACGCCCGAGGTCCACGTGCACACGCTGAAGGGGACCACGCTCATCCAGGCGGGCGAGGCCCCGACGCTCGGTGACGTCAACGCGCTCGAGTACCCCTCCGCCTATGCCGAGGTGGCGCGAGTACTGGAGCTCCACTTCGTCAAGAAGCCCACCGAGTTCTGGGGCGGCTTCCAGGAGGAGCAGAAGACAGGGGCCTGGCTGCGTCGGTTCGTCTTCCCGGAGGACCTGCGCTGAGCGCATCTCACGGCTCCCGTGAGAGCAGCACCACGCCGCGCGCGCCGCCCGCGCTCGAGCCCGTCAGCAGGCAGGTGGCCGCGCCCGGGTCTCCTCGCAGCATGCCCTCCACCGCGATGGCCAGCCCCGTGGGCATCGCCGCGGCGCCGAGGTCCCCCAGGCACTCGGACAGGTACTCGAGCGTGGCCTCCGGAGGCATCACGTCGTGGGCCACCCGGGGCCAGGCCAGCTTGAACTCGTGCACGCGCAACTCCTCCGCCGTCATGTCGGAGAGCCACCAGTCCAGCGTGCGTCGCTCTTCACGGAGCCGCTCGGACACCACGCGGCCCGCGCGCGTCAGCGCCGCCGCCATGCAGGGGACGTCGTTGTCCTGGGTGGCCAGCTCGACGTCGGTGGCCACCGTGTCGAGCCGCGCGAGCACCGGCCACTTCGTCCGCTTCGCCACGTCCGTCCGGGTCAGCGCGCAGAAGGCCGCGCCTTCTCCTCCGACGAAGGTGTCCAGGTTCTCCCCGTCGAAGATGCGCTGCTGGTCGATGAGCGTCTGGACCACGTCCGGGTCGTAGTACGTGTCCACGCCTCCGACGAGCGCGATGTCCACCTTGCGGCTTCGCAGCGCCTCGCCCGCTTCGATGAGCCCGAAGGCCAGCGAGGCATGCCCCCTCGGCACCACGTGGACCACGGGCCGGAGGTCTCGCTCCTCCAGGAGCCGCACCAGCGCCTTCTCCACCTGGCGTCGCTGCGTGGCGAAGCCCTCCTGGGTCCGCTCACCCATCCGCTCGGGGAGGCAGAGTACCAGGGCCACGGTCGCGTCCGGAGGCAGCTCCTCCAGGTTCGTCAGCAGCTGGGTCAACGTCCGGGTGGCGATGGGCACCAGCCGCTCCGCGCCCGAATCCCGCGTGGGCAGCGTCCGGATGGGCGCCATCGTCACGCGCTTCCCGTTGGGCGCGCGAAACGGTGTCTCCGCGTACGCGGACAGCTCCGCGCGGCGGAAGGCCCACGTCTGGTACGGCGCGAAGGCCAGCCCGTTCCACGCGGCCGTACCCACGATGACGGGCGCGGAGCCCCACCGTCCGCCGTAGTGCGCCGAGTCCAGGCGTCGAGGGGGGCTCATCGGAGGACCTCCTTCTCGTGCACCTGGATGTAGTGCAGGCGGCGCGCGGGGCGCGGCATGGGCACCACGGTGCGCCAGGTCAGCTCCAGTGTCTCCTCGTCCGAGGGCCGTAGCAGCACCGTGTCCAGGACCGGCCGGTAGTCCTTCTCCCCCTGGTCCGTCCGCGTCGTCACGGCGAAGTGCAGGCGCGGGAGCGCGAAGTGATAGGCGCCACCCGCGGAGAGGTTGAGCAGCTTCACCATCTCGCCCCCCTTCAGGTACTCGGGGCAGATGAGCTCGGGCGTCGCGCACTGGTTGTGGCGCTCATCGAAGTCCAGCGGCTGCAGCGGCATGCGCTCCTTCATCCACTTCTCGTCCGCGGTCCCCGCGTAGCGACGACGGGGCTCCCAGTGTCTGCCGATGGCGCCCACGCCGGCGGGCGCGGGCCGCGTCCTGGCGGAGGAGATGAGGTCGCGTGGGTCCTCGATCTGCGGAGCGGGCTGGTTCACCAGCGCGTCCGAGTCCCGCGCGACGCCGCGGCCCAGGGGATTGCGCGCCTCCTCCACGGGCGGCTTGTTGGAGTCACTCGCGTCGAAGCCCCCATATGCGAGCTCCCACTTCAGGGGCACGCTGGTGAACGGCTGCGGCGGTCCCAGCGCCATCCCGAGCGCGCCCCGGTACCAGACCCGGGTGCCGAACACGCGCAGGCTCTTGGAGACAGGGCCGACCTCGATGTGGACATCCAGTTGTTTGACGGCCTGGCCGCCCTTGCTCATGGCGTTGCCCACCACCACCACATCCGTGGAGGGTTTGCGGATGCACACGTCCGCGGGCAGCTGGATGCTGCTGGCCTCGGGCGCCTTCTTGTCCCAGGGCTCGTCGGCGTGGCGGACCTGGGCGCCACCGACGCGCGTCACCCGCGCGCCGCCCGGGGAGATGGAGAAGAGCTCCTTGATGAGGACCACCATCAGGATGCCTCCGTCCATCCCCAGTTGGGGAACGAGGGCCACCGTGGACGAGGTGCCGTTGAGCAGCTCGGGCGTGTTCACGTCACGTCACCTCGCATACCGCGTCGTCCACCCATCCGCCGGGCTCCGCCGGCTGCCCGACTCCACATGAACCCTCCAGGCCTCGAGCTGCGCGAGCTGCCGGACGACGAAGTCCGAGCGGTCCAACGGAACGGCTCCGCCCGTGCGCACCGCCAGCTCCACGTGCACCCACCGGCGCACCGCGGGCAGTGACTCCGGGGCCTCCAGTTCCCACAAGGAGACCTTCGGACTCCACGCGTGACCGAAGCGGTACCGCGTGCCCTTCCTGGCGTGGCGGCCATGCTTCGCCCACCAGTCAGCCCACACGATGGCCCGGTCCGTCAGGTCGAGCACGGGCGTGGGCGGTGTGAAGGGCCGCTGGAAGGGCAGGGCGTCCCGCGCGTATTCGGGGCTCGGGATTTCCTCGGTCAGGGACGCTCCCGTCAGCCGTTGGAGCGCGTCCAGCGCCGCGACCTTCGTGTCGGGCGCGTCCATCGCCAGGTGCTCGAGCAGCACCTCCATGAACGACAGGTCACCGAACCACCCCAGGGCTCGCAGCACCGCGGGCACATCACCCGAGTCCAGCGCGGCGCGCAGGTCGTCGGCTCCGGACGCGTCGGCGGACATCGCCAGGAAGATGGCCGCGTCCGCGAAGGCGCCCTGACCCTTCAGCACCAACGCGCGCGCTCGCTCCAGGCCTTGCTCGCTTCGCCGCAGCAGGGCGCTCTCCAGCGCGGCGCGGACGACCTCCTCGTCCTCGTGGCGCAGCGCCTGTTCGAGCGCGCGGTGAGGCACGGGACCCTGGGTGGCCCCGAGCGCCTGGCTCGCGGCCCGAATCACCTCCACCTCCGGGTCCTCCAGTCCGCGCTCCACGTCGGACACGGAGAGCGCGCCGCGCCGCGCGAGGATGCGCAGCCCCGCGGCCCTTCGCGCCGGCAACTCCGCGTCCAGCCACGGGCGCACCGCCCGCTCGATGCCTGGATGGGGCGCGAGCGAGAGCGCGTCCGTCACCGCCTCGGCCATCCTCGGCTCGCTCAGCTCCACGGTCCGGATGATGCGCAGGGCCTGATCGAGCGCATCGTCCCCGGCGAGTGAGCCGAAGAGGAACACGTTGGCCCAGGTGAGCTCGGGGTCCGGCTCGGGACGCTCCTCCAGCAGCTTCACCAGGCGCGGCAGGATGGGGGGGCCACAGGCGACGATGGCGTCCACGCGGCGCACCAGCCGTCGCTCGGTGCGCTCGCCATTCGTCCAGGGCGTGAGGGGACGGGCCCGACGCATCAGCCCGAACATCCCCAGGTCCTCCAGGCAGGTGCGTGCATGGCCGAAGAGCACGTCCTCCTCGGCCTTCGGGTTGCCGAAGTGGAGGGGCAGGGCCTCCGCGTCCGTCGCCGCGACCCTCGCTTCGTCCTCCTCCGGCGCGGTGTCCTCGTCGTCGTCTTCTTCTGCCTCGAATGCCGCCAGCCGCGCGTGCGCCTTGGCGAGCAGCGCGTCGAGCTGCGCGAGCGTCGTCACGGGCGGAGGCGCCGCGGGTGGGGCCGGGGGCGGCGCTTCCGGCTCGGGCAGCTCCGGCAGGGGGATGGCTGGCAGGAGGACCTCGCGCACCGGCTCGAGCAGCCGGGGCTCGCGGAGGCTCGCGCGCAGGGGCTCCGCGCGGACCTTGGGCGGGAGCGGCCGCGCGTCGGCGCCGGTGGAGAAAGGCTCACCCAGGGCGCCGATGGCCGCCTTCATGGCCTGCTGGAGCAGCGCCAGCTCCGCGAGTCCGCCCGGGTCCGCCGTGGGGACCTGCGCGAGCAACCGCGCCGCCGCGTGGAGGTTCGTCGCCATGGCGCGGATGTGCTCGCGCCGTGCGGTGAACCGCGCGCGCGCCGCGTGGGCCTCGTAGGCCTCACGCAGGGCCAGCGCGAGCTGCTCCTCGGCCTGCCGGATGGGCAGCGCCGGGTCTGTCACCGCCCTCAAGCCGAGCAACGCCTCATCGAGCAACGCCTGGACTGTCTGGATGCCCATCCGCTCCGTCACGCCCACGCCCCTACCGGGAGTCCCCGAAGCCCACGTTCCCCGTCACGCAGACGGGCTTGCCCTCGAAGTGCACGGTGACGGCGGGGACGGGCAGTCCCCACGCCACGCCGCGGTTGACGCCCGCGACGGTGATGTCCTTGGTGAGCGCGACGCCGGGCTCGTTGCCCTTCATGTTCCCCGTCTTGCAGAACGAGCTGTGGACGTGCTTGCTCTCGATCTCGATGTTGCTGCACTTGACGCTCAGCGAGCCCGAGTCCCCGGTGATGGGGTAGGGCATGGGCAGCGGGCTGGGCGCCGCGGGCGTGTGGCACATGTTGGGCGCCATGGGCACCACGGTGTGCTTGCTCTTCTCTCCGACGACCGTCATTCCAAGCGCGGTGACGCTCATGGGCGCGGGCTCCTAGTTCAGCTTGATGAGGGTGGCCAGGACCTTGGCCACCTCGCGTGCACGGGTGATGACCCGGTCGGCGTACAGCTCGACCTCGGTCGCGGTGACCTGGAGGAACGCGCCGGGGACGCGCAGCAGCGCCTTCTCGTCCGCCGTCACCGAGAAGCTGCGCACGCGCGCGTTGACCGCTCCCTGCCGGTCCAGGTGCAGCGCGCGCTGCGTGGCGAGCAGGCCCGCGATGAGCGGCGTCTCGTCGGAGGCATCCACGATGACCCTCGCGCCCGAGGCGAGCGCCTCCTCGAGCAGCGCGGGGTCCACCGCGGGGTCCACCTGGAGCAGGTGCTCCGCGGCGCCGATGCGCACGCGCCACCCCGCGCCCTCCCGCGCCACCAGTCGCCCCAGGCTCATCGGAGGCAGGGCGGCCGCGGGCGCCGGTGCCAGCCTCACCTGACGCGGAGACTCCTCGGAGGTCTCGGCCTCTTCACGTGCCACGCTCTTGAGTGCCTGCATGCTCATGTCCTTCTCCTCATCCCGGCATGATGGCGGGAGGGTGCATCTTGATTTCGGAGGTGCCTTCGATGGTGACGCCCAGCGCGCCCTTGATGGCCACGCCGCTGGAATCGATGACGACCTCGGAGGCTCCACACGTCAGGGTGATCTTCCCGGACGCCTCGAGCTTGAGGTTGGCGGCGGTCACCATGCCCGCGGCGCCCGCGGTGATGGAGTGGCCTCCGGTGATGTCCTGGGTCTGGCTGGCCACGTTGATGGCCACGGCCCCCTTCGCATCGATGGCGAGCGCCTTGGCCACCTTCACCATGTACGCGCCCACGGTCTCGAGCTTCGCGATACCCACCTGCTCGTTCTTGCCGCCGTTGATCAACTCGATACGGGCCGCGCCCACCGTCTCCGTCGAATCTCCGCCGACCGCGAACGAGACTCCCGTCACGGCGTTGATGACCGCCAGCGCGCCGATCTTCTCGGTGACGGAGCCCTCGACCGTCGTGCCCCACGTGCCGGGGCCGCCGCCTCCGCCGCCGCCTCCCCCGCCTCCTCCACCTCCGCCGCCTCCACCACCACCTCCGCCTCCGCCAACTCCACCTCCACCACTGCCTCCATCGCTACCCGCGTTCTCGGTGGCCGGAGCGTCCCACGACCCCGACGCGCCGCCTCCGCCACCACTTCCCCCTCCGAAGCCCCCGAAGCCTTGTCCCCCAGTGCCACCACCGCGCGGTGACGCGCCTCCGCCCCCTCGTGTCAGCGCACCGCTCGACACGGCTTGCGCCATGCCGGATGCCATGACGTTCGAGAGGGACAGGTTCCCATCCTCGGCGAGCTGGCCCACCTCCGAGCCGAAGACGGCCACGGCGGTGTTGTCGCCTCCGAAGAGGGCTGCTGCCGGGCCGGCCAGCTCCGCGGCGGTGCCCAGCGCTTCCCGGGCGGCATTCAGCCCCGGCATGAGGGGCCCGAGCAAGGCGGCTTCGGCGCGGCTCGCCGCCTTGCCCGCCAGGGCGGTCGCCGCCTCGAGGGCCAGGGACTCGATGCTCTCGAGCAGCCCCTGCGCCGGGTTGCCGACCTGCATGTTCTCCAGCCCGCCGACCTTCAGCGTGACGGCGCCGGTGATCTCCTCGCCGATGATGCCGCTGACCTTGACCGCGCGGTTGGCGCCCACGGTGACCTTGTGGTCCTTGCCCACCGACGCGTTGTGGAGGCCCTTGACCGCCATCTTCTCGTTGGCGCCGACGGACATCTCCCGATTCGTGCCGATGGTGCGCTTCTGGTTCACCGCGACCTTGGCGCTCTTGTCGTTGGCGGCCTTGATGTTGATGTCGTAGGCGCCATTGACGTAGACGCGCTGGCTGTCCGCCGAGTCGTCGAAGCTGACCTCGTTCGAGCCCCCCGCGCCGGGCGACGAATTGGAGCGGTGCCCGGACACCGTCTTCTGCGCGGGCAGGCTGTAGTCCGGCGGGTTCAGCGGGTTGTAGAGGCGCCCCAGGCACACGGGCCGGTCCGGGTCTCCCTCCACGAACTCGATGAGCACCTCCCAGCCGATGCGGGGAATCATCACGGAGCCCGTGGTGTGCGCCTGCGTGACGCGGACCCAGCAGGACGACTTGTCGTCCAGCATGCCGTCACGGTCCCAATGGAATTGCACCTTCACGCGGCCGTGCTCGTCGCAGTGCAGCTCTTGCCCCGAGGGCCCCGTGACTCGCGCCGTCTGGAGTCCCTGGATGCGCGGCCGCGGCGTCTCACGGCGGGGACGGAACACCTGCGAGGAGGGCACCACGTCGAAGTCCACCTCGCAGTGCGCCGCGCCGGTGTCCACGAGCGGACCGGGCTCCTGCTGGCCGTGGAAGCGAAGGTGCAGGCGCGAGGCGGTGATGAAGTACTCGCCGTCCGCGAAGGGGTGGCCCACCAGCGACACGCGCCGGCCCGCTGCCAGCGTCATCGCGTTGGTGCGAGCCCGCGCGGACTTCCGCCGTCCCCGCAGCTCCTCCAGGCGACGCTTCGCGAGCCGCTTGCCGTCCGCGGGCTGCGTGTACCGGCCCGGGTACTCGTACCACTCCGCCTGCACGGAGTCCTCGGCGAGCTGGTCCGCCGCCAGCTTCTTGGAGGGGTTCAGCATGTCGTAGTCGTCCAGGCTGACCTTGGAGATGCTGGCGCGCACGCCGCTGCGCCAGTCCCACACCGCCACCGCGTCGCCTCCGAGCGAGGCGTCGTAGCGGAAGGGCAGGGCGTCCGGCTCCATCACCTCGGCGGACTCGCTCGCGTCCGAGAGCACCATCACATGCCCGTCCGCGCTGTGCTCGAACGCGAACCAGATGCCCTCCTCCTCGAGCAGCCGGCACACGAAGTCCCACTCGGACTCGTCGTACTGCACGCAGTACTCACGCTGGGGATACGCGCCCTCCAGCGACCAGCGGAACAGCTTGTCCTCGAGCCCCGCGTCCTTGAAGACGGCCTTCACGATGTCCGGCACGGACAGCGCCTGGAAGATGCGGAAGCCGTACCGGTACGCGAGGAGCCACGGCTGCGGGACGAGCGTGAGCCGGTAGCGCACGAGCTGCGCCGGGTCATCCGTGGCGACGACGTCGAGCCGGTCCACCACTCCCGACACCTCGCGCACCTGCCCGAAGGCGTCCTCCAGCACCACGTGGGCGAACCCGCCGCGCGCCTCCTCCGGCGCCAGCTCCGTCGTCGACAGGTCGAGCTCGAACACGAACCGCCGCGACACCTCTTCTTCTCCACGCAGGGCGTGGACGACCAGGTCCCCGCGCTGACCGGGGATGCTGGCGGTGACGGACACTGCCGAGGGCGAGTCGCTCATAAAGCCTCAGGAGCTCTTGTGCAGCAGCTGGTTGAGCACCTTGTTGTTCTTGATGACGACGGTGGGGGCCTTGATGTTGATCTGCCCGCTGGCCAGCAGCTCCACCGTGCAGGCGCCGCCCCGGAGGACCAGCTTGTTCTCGGCGGAGAAGGTGATGTTGGTGGCCTTCACCTTCATGCCCCCTCCCGCGGTGATGGCCACCAGGCCCTTGGCCGTGTCGGTCCTGCTGCCGCCACACTTCACCTTCTCCACGCCCGCGTTCATCACGTAGCCCGCGCCGCAGGAGACGGACATCTGCTTGGCCTTGGTGAACTTCAGGGCGCCGATGGTCTCCGTGAAGTTCGTCGACACCGACACGAGCCGGCTCTTCCCCGCGAGCTCCATCCAGGCCGCGCCGACCTTCGTCGAGGAGGCCCCCACCACCTTGCGCGTGTAGGCGACGAGCGCCGTCACCACCTGCATCGCGGCCACCTTCCGGTCCAGGGTGCCCTGGATGCTCTCGGCCATGTCCCCGCCCACCTGCACCATGCGCGCGCCGCCGACGCTCACGCTCAAGTCCCCGCCGACGCCATCCGTGTAGTCGCCCCCCACGTTGATGTCCTGGTTCGCGCCCACGCTGAGCGTCCGGTTGCCGGTGACGTTGGCGTAGTGGTTGCCTCCCACGTTCACCGTGTTGTCCACGCCCACCGAGCAGCGCTCCTCGTTGGCGACCGTCATCTCCGCGTCGTTGTCCACCAGCAGCGTGTAGTCCTTGGACGCGTTGATGAAGATCTCCTCGGCGCCCGCCGCGTCCTCGAAGCGCAGCTCGTTGGCGCCCGGTCCGCCGCCCGTGGTCGCGCTCTGGATGGAGCTGCGCGTCGCGCCGTCCGGCAGCGCGTACGGAGGCGTGTGCTCGGCGTTGTAGAGGTGGCCCGCGACGAATGGCCGGTCGAAGTCCCCCAGCTCGAAGTCCACCAGGAGCTCGAACTCCACGCGGGGGATGATGAGCGAGCCGCTGAGCGGAAGCTGTCCTACGCGCAGCCACGTGGAGCTGCGGTCATCCTTCAGTCCGGAGCGGTCCCACGGGAAGCGCACCTTCACCCGGCCGAAGGACTCCGTGTGGATCTCCTCGCCCGAGGGCCCGGTGACGAACGCGAGCTGCGTGCCCCCGATGAGCGGCTTGGGCGGCGCCGCCACCGGCCGGTAGGGCACGGTGTGGGGGATGGCGGAGACTTCGTTCGAATAGAAGCCGGGCCGCTCCGGGTCGTGCTCGCTGGAGGCGTGGTGCACCACCCGGGTGATGAGCAGGTCCACGTTGGACTCGGTCCGGCCATGCCCCGTCACGCAGAACGTCCTGCCGGGCTCCAGCCTCGGGCAGGTGCTCTGGCCCTGGAGCGTGCGCGTCCCCAGTCGCAGCCGCTCCATCAGGCGCCTGGCGCGCGTGCGGCCCGCCGCCGCCTCCACGAAGTCACCCGGATGCTCGTAGACCTCGCGCCCCGTGGTGGACTCGGCGCTGTGGGTCGCGGACAGGTCGACCGCGGGGCGCTTGAAGTCGTAGTCGCGCAGGAACACCTGGTCGGAGGCCATGCTCCGGCCATCGCGCAGGTCGATGACCACGTCGTCGTCGAGCTGGCTGCTGTCCCGGTCCACCAGCAGGCTCTGCCCCCGGATGGGCTCCAGCCGGGTGCTGTCGTCGAAGAAGCGCAGCCGCGCGCCGTCCGCCTCGTGGTGCACCGCGAAGGCGATGCCCTCCGAGTGGAGCAGCCGCGACATGAAGGCGAAGTCGCTCTCGTTGTACTGGACCACGTTGACGCGCGTGGGGGGCGGCTCCGTCAAATCCCAGCTGGACGCTTCCCCCAGGCCCGCGTCGTCGAGGACGCTGGAGACGACCTCCTGGACGCTCTGCTCCTGGAAGATGCGCGAGGTGCGGCCCAGCTTGAGCAGCTCCACCGGGGCGCAGATGACGACCACCAGCCGGAAGGCATGGCTCTGCGTGGCCTCCAGGTACGCCTCGGTCACCACGCCGTGGAAGGGGCGGTCCTCCGAGTCGTCGTGGAAGCGCATCCACAGGGCCGCTGGCGTGCCCGGCAGCGCGTCCAGGTCCACCTGCTCCGGCGTCTCCGCCTCCACCTGGACCCGACAGCCCTCGCTCAGGGCCTCGGTGGCCTCCATCCGCAGGACGCGGAAGCTGGTGGGGTCGAACCCCTCCAGGGACAGCTCCAGGCTCAGTCGACGCATCCCCATGATGAGCGCCCTCTACTTCTTGAAGTGAATCTTCCCCTTGAGCTGCACCTTGGCGCCGCCCTTGAGGCCCTCCGCGTCCACCGTCAGCGTCGAGCCCGACAGCTCGAACACCTTGCCCCCGCCCTTGAGCTTCGCGCCGCCTGGAGCGGTGAGGGTCACCGTCTTGGCGGACATCGCGAAGTCCTTGCCCACCTTCTCGGAGATGGGCCCCGCGGAGGTGACGGCCACCGCGCCCACGGCCTCCAGGATGATGTCCTCGCCCGTCTTGAAGTCCGCCAGGCCCGTGGTGAGCACCTTCGCCGCGCCGACGTCCTCCGACTTGGCGCCCTTGAGCACCTCCACCTTGGCGCCGCCCACCGACTCCGTCTTCGCGCCTCCCACCGTCTCGACGATGGCCGTCGCCGCGTTGATGGAGAGCGCCGCTCCCACGGTGCGCGAGCAGTCCGCGTTGAAGGTCTCCAGCACGTGGTTGGCCAGGACGTTCATCGGTCCGCCGATGGTGTCGCTGCGCTTGCCGTCCACCGTCTGGGAGAAGTTGCCGGTGACGCCCCAGTCGTCCACCGCGCCGACCTGGACCACCTTGGAGCCCGTCGTCTCCAGCACCGCGTTGCTCGTCACGCTGAGCCCCTGGTTGGCGCCGATGTCCACCGACTCGTCGCCGCCCACCAGCGAGGTGGACTGGTCGCCCACCTCCTCCTGCGCGTTGTTGACGATGTCCTCGGAGAGGTCGTGCCCGGTGACGAGCTTGAAGTCCTTGGAGGAGTGGATGAAGAACTCCATGCCCCCGTTGCCGTCCTGGATGCGCACCTCGTTCGTGCTCCCGCCGCCGGGGGAGGTGGCCGACTGGAGCGTGGACTGCGTCCGCTCGTCCGGGAGGGCGTACGGCGGCATCGTCTCCTGGTTGTAGAGCTTCTGCAGGACGACGGGGCGGTCCGGGTCTCCGTCCAGGAATCCCACCTCCATCTCCCAGCCCACGCGCGGGAGGATCATGCTGCCGCTGGTGTTCTGCTGCTGCACGCGCATCCAGCACGAGGCGGTGTCGTCCACCTTGCCCTCGCGGTCCCAGTAGAAGTGGACCTTGATGCGCCCGAACTCGTCGACGTGGATCTCCTCGCCCGGCGGGCCCGTGACGACCGCGCTCTCCTTGCCCCACACGCGCGGGCGTGGGGTGCGCCGCGGGGGCCGGAAGTCCGCGCCCGCCGAGGGGATGGCCCGAACGCGGGTGCCGAAGCGGGTGGACTCCCCGTCGTCGGCCTGGACCAGCGCGTAGTCGTGGGTGACCTGCAGGAGCAGGTACTCCTGGCAGAGGAAGGAGGGGAGGGCGTCGAGCAGGGAGAACAGGCGCCCGGGCTGGAGCCGGAAGCTGTTGCTGCGCGCCTCCAGGACCATCCGCTCCTGCACCAGCCCGCTCAGGCGGTTGCGCGCGCGGCGGACGCCATCCGAGGGGCTGGAGAAGGTGCCCGGGTATTCGTAGCGCGGGAAGTCCGCCTCGCTGGAGCGCTCCTCGGCCTCCAGCGGCTCGCTGGGGCTGCGCCAGTTCCAGTCCCGCGTGGTGTACAGGCCGTGCACCAGTCGCGAGGTGAAGGTGAGCTCCGCCACGCGCTCGTCCTCCGCGTGGATGAGCGAGTCGCGCGTGAAGCCGAGCGCGGGCGTCCCCAGGATGGGCTCGTAGGCTGAAGGGTCGTCCGCGAGCTTCAGCACGTGCTCGGTGGGCAGGTGCTCGAACCAGAAGAAGATGCCCTCGTCCTCCAGCAGCCGGAGCACGAAGTCCAGGTCGCTCTCCTTCCACTGGGTGCAGTACTCCCGCTTCATGTAATCGCGGGACAGGTGCCACTCGGTGGAATCGGCCGGCAGGCCCGCCTTCTCCAGGACGGCCTGGATGATCTCCACCGCCGTCATGTCCTGGAATATCTGGCTGCGGCTGCGATAGCGCAGGCCGTGCAGCCGGGGCCGCAGGCGCAGCCGGTAGACGAAGCCATGGGTCGCGAGCCTGGAGCGGTACTCCGCCTCCTCCACGACGCCGTGGAAGCAGCGCTCCTCGAAGCTGCCCTCGGAGAAGGTGGGGGAGAGCCTCAGCGTCCCCGCGGTCCCGATGAGGGCCGTCAGGTCCAGGTTTGGATCATCACAGGCGAACTCGAGCTCCACGTCGAAGAGCTCGGACAATCCCTCGCGAGCCGTGGCCCGCAACACAATGGCTTCCGCGGGAAGGCTCGCATGGTCGATATGGGCACGCACCTCCATGCTGTCTCCCCCTTGTCGATCAGGATGTCAGTCTCAAGGACATCGTTGCCCATATGCAACTCCATGTGGCGCGGACGCCCTCATCCCTGGCGGCAAACACCGCCCTGGGTGGGGTGAACGCGGACGGTGTGAAGTCTTCGGTCACAAGTGCGCGACCGGGACTCCCAGAGGACCCGTGGAGGCTGACGGTGACCCCCTCCGGAGGAGCGAGGGAAGCACTGACGGACCCCGGGTGAAGCGTGAGTCCTCGTACTTTCCGTGAACAGTGGCGGGAGATAATTCCCGCGAAAATGTCGCGTCGTCGTGCGTCAATGACATCCCGGACGCTGGATGTGCCCTGTCTTGAACTGAAAGGGGTGGCTGTGGCACGTTGTGAGCGATTCTGCTGGCGCGCAGCGACTTTCAGAGAGGATGCCATGCCGGTTAGTGGGGGGGGCTTCGGCCCACGGGCGCGGGTTTGCGTCGGGTTGTTCCCGGGAGTGACGCTGCTCTGGGGGCTGCTCGCAGGTGCTTGTGCCCACAACCCGCCGCCCCCGGCGGCGTGTGAGCAGCCGCCCCCATTCCTCATCCAACTGGAGGCCGGCACGCGACTGAACCCGGATGACCAGGGCCGCTCGCTGCCGACGAACGTGCAGGTCTACCAGCTCAAGGACTCGCGCCGCTTCGAGGCCGCGGAGTTCCAGGACCTCTGGCAGCGCCCCAAGGAGGTGCTGGAGGAGGACCTGCTCGCCGTGGACGAGCTCACCCTGGAGCCGGGCCAGCGCCTGTCGCGTGAGGTGAACCGCGCGCCCAAGGCGGAGTACCTCGCCGTGGTGGGCGTGTTCCGGCGTCCCGCGGGCGTGGTGTGGCGCGACGTGGAGAGGCTGCCCGCGGTGAAGCCGGAGGACTGCCGCCCGGGCGCGCCGCGCGAGACGTCGCTGCGCTTCCTCGTCGAGGACTATCGCGTCGAGGCCCGGGCCGGCGAGGTCCGCAGATGAAGACGCCGCAGCGGGTCGTCTGGTCCGAGGGGATGTTCATGAATCCCCAGCACCTGCAGCAGTCGGACCTCTACCACGAGGGCCTGCTGGCGGCCCGGCTCGCCGCGCTGACGCCGTACGACTGGGGCGTGGTGGAGCAGGAGGTGGACGAGAAGGCGCTCGCCGCGGGCCAGCTCCAGCTCCTGCGCTTCTCCGGCATCCTCCCGGATGGCCTGCCGCTGACCTTCGAGCGCGGCCAGCCCGAGGCCCCGCAGACGCGGCCCATCGAGGAGCACTTCAGCGCCAACAAGCGCTCGCTGGACGTGTACCTGGGCGTGGCGCGCGAGCGCGAGGGCATCGCCAGCTACGGCGCGCCGGACGAGTCCACCACGTCGCCGCGCTTCTCCCTGGTCAACCGCACGGTGCAGGACCTGGCGGCGGCCGAGTCCGCGGTGCCGGTGGCCTTCGCGCAGCGAAACCTCCGGCTGCTCTTCGGCACCGAGCCGCGCGAGGACTACGACGTCATCAAGATCGCGGAGCTGGTGCGCGACAAGACGGGCGGCGTCGCGCTCGCGAGCAACTACATCCCCCCGTGCCTGCGCGTGTCGGCCTCGCCCTTCATCCTGGAGCGCATGCGCAGCATCCTCAAGGCGATGCAGGGCAAGCAGCGGGAGCTGGCGGATGGGCGCCGGCACCGCGACGCCACCGCGCTCGAGTTCACCGCCGGGGACGTGACGAAGTACCTGCAGCTGAGCGCGCTCAACGGGCTCATCCCCCAGGTGGCGCACGTGGTGGAGGTCGCGGACCTCAACCCGCAGATGGTGTACCTGCTCCTGTGCCAGGCGGCGGGCCAGCTCTCCACGTTCTCCGCGGAGGCGGACCCGGGGGACCTGCCCAAGTTCCAGTACACGAACCTGCGCGCCACCTTCGAGGGCCTGTTCCAGGTGCTCACGAAGCTCCTGGACGTGGTGGCCATCGAGCAGTGCATCACCGTGTCGCTGGAGCCGCGCAAGGACGGCATGCACCTGGGGCGCATCGAGGACGAGCGCTTCCTGAAGTGCTCGCAGTTCATCCTCGCGGTGCGCAGCGACCTGCCCGAGGCGGACGTCGCCAAGAGCCTGCCGGTGCTGTCGAAGATCGCCAACTTCGCGGAGATACGCGACATCATCAAGGCCGCCGCCCCGGGGGTACCGGTGGAGGTCACCTTCCGCCCGCCCGCCGAGGTGCCGGTGAAGCCGGGCGTCGTGTACTTCTCGCTCGAGAGCGGCGACCCCTACTGGAAGAACGTGATGAGCGAGCAGAACGTGGCCGTGTACCTGCCGCGTCCGTTCGAGCCGTCGAAGACGAAGCTGGAGCTGCTCGCGGTCCCCAAGGGGGGAAGCGGGGGGCCTGCGCCGAAGAAGAACGCCGTCAGTCGTTGAAACAAGGTCGTGCGGGGGGCCGTCCAAACACCGGCGAGTGGCGGTTCGCGGTGAGGCTCCCTGTCGACATGGGGTGGAGGCATCGACAGGATGGACCGGATCAATTCCATCACGCAGGAGTGCTTCGGGGCACTGCTGCAGCTGAGGCAGTTCGGGGACCATGCGCTCCCCTCGGCGGAGCTCGTGCACCGGCAGCTGCGCACGTTCTTCGACCGGCTGCTCAAGCGCGCCGGGGAGCTGGGCTTCAACCACCAGGACGCGCAGGAGATTGCCTATCCCATCGTCGCGCTCGCCGACGAGCTGGCCCTGGCGCGCGCGGACACCTTCCGGGAGTACTGGCTGGCGAACCTGCTCCAGTTCCACTACTTCCGGGAGAACCGCGCCGGTGACGGGTTCTTCACGCGGCTGGAGGAGGTGCGCAAGGACTCGCAGCGCACCGAAATCCTCCGCGTCTACTACCTGTGCCTCATCTTCGGCTTCAAGGGCCGCTTCCGGGTGCGGGGCGGCGAGCTGGAGCTGATGCAGCTGACCGAGACGCTGCAGCGGGAGCTGGCCCGCACGCACAAGTTCGACACCGAGACGCTCTCACCCCATGGAGACCGCCCGCCCGACAGCGCGGTGAGCGCCAAGCGCACGCTGCCCCTGTTGGCCATCTCCGCCGCCGCGGTGGTCTTCGCGCTGCTGGTCTACACCGGCCTGCGCATCGGCCTGTCCAGCAGCGTGTCCTCCCTCGTCGAGGAGGTCGCGGCCTCCTCTCCCCAGCAGCCCTAGGACGCTCGCGATGCTGCTGCTCACTTTGTTCATCGCGGTCTTCATCGTCATGGTGTGGACCGTCGTCATCCTGTTCAGCCTGCCGCTGTGGGGCGCCATCGTCCCCACCGTGCTGCTGGTGGCCATCGTCATCGGCGCGTACCTGTACCAGCGCCACCTGGCGTCCAAGGCCGCGCGCGACATCGAGCGGGAGCTGGGCGTTCAGGCGGACGCCCAGCTGCAGAGCGTGCGGCCGGATCAGCAGGAGGAGATCCAGGCCATGCAGGCCGAGTTCTCCAAGGCGCTCCAGTCGCTCAAGTCCTCCAAGCTGGCGCGCGCCAGGCAGGGCAAGGACGCGCTGTCGGTGCTGCCCTGGTACATGATCATCGGCCCGCCGGGCTCCGGGAAGAGCACGGCGCTGCGCAACTCGGGCATCCAGTTCCCGTACCTGTCGGCGCGCGGCGGCGGCGTGAAGGGCGTGGGCGGCACGCGCAACTGCGAGTGGTGGCTGACCAACGAGGGCGTCATCCTCGACACGGCCGGCCGGTACACCACGGAGGACGATGACCGCGAGGAGTGGCTGAGCTTCCTGGACATGCTCAAGCGCAACCGCCCGCGCAAGCCGGTCAACGGACTGGTGGTGGCGGTGAGCGTGGGTGAGCTCATCGGCATCGACGAGGAGCAGACGGTGCAGCTCGCGCAGACCATCCGCGAGCGCGTGGACGAGGTGATGGAACGGTTGAAGATGATCGTCCCCGTCTACGTGATGTTCACCAAGTGCGACCTGCTCGCGGGCTTCGTGGACCTCTTCGGCGACCTGGCGAAGACGGAGCGCGGGCAGATCTGGGGCTTCACGCTGCGGCCCGAGGACGCGCGCGAGGCCATCGGTGAGACGTTCGCGGTGCGCTTCGACGAGCTGGCGGAGGTGGTGGAGCAGCGCTCCATCGTGCGCCTGGGCTCGGAGCGGCACCCGGAGACGCGCGAGCGCATCTTCCGCTTCCCCCAGCAGTTCGAGGGGCTGCGCGGCAACCTCATCGAGTTCGTGCAGGCCCTGTTCGCGGAGAACGTCTACGCGGACACGCCGGTGATGCGCGGGGTGTACTTCACCAGCGGCACCCAGGAAGGCAGCCCCATCGACCGGGTGATGAACAAGATGGCGGAGGCCTTCGGCATCCGTCGCACCACCACGCCCTCGGGCAGCCGCCCCGCGGTGGAGTCCCGCTCCTACTTCCTGCGGGACATGTTCGCGGACGTGGTGTTCCCGGACCAGAACCTGGCGATGCGCAGCTCCGCGGAGGTGCAGCGCCAGAAGCGCATGCAGCTGGCGTACGCCGGAGGCTGCCTCGCGGTCGCCCTGCTCATCCTGCTGTTCCCGGCGATGTCCTTCTTCGAGAACCGCAAGTTCATCCAGACGACTCGGGTGATGGCGCAGGCCCTCAAGCTGGAGGAGGCCAACAAGGAGGGCGGCGCCGGGAAGATGGTCGACGCGATGATGCCCATGCGGCAGCAGTTGGACCAGCTGCTCCTGTGGAAGGAGGACGGCCCGCCCACCGGGATGCGCTTCGGCATGTACCGGGGCGACGACCTCCTGGGGCCGCTCGGCGCGTTCTACGGCGCCACCGTGCGCCGCGTGCTGGTGGACCCGGTGCTCACGGGGGACCTCAAGGACGCGAAGACCTGGGTGGCGAAGTCGCGCGAGGACGAGCGGCCCTCGGCGAACTCATACGCGCTCTACTTCGACCGGCTGAAGCTGCACCTGCTGCTCTCCGGACCTCGCACGCCCCGCGAGCCGGAGCTGGGTGAGGCGGAGCGCGAGTGGATCGTCAACAGCCTCCGGGAGCGGTGGGGGCGCAAGGCGGGCTTCACCGAGAGCGCCCACCGCACGACGCAGATGGCGAACCACATCGACCTGTACGTGAAGCTGCTGGCGCAGGACTCCACGCTCGCCTTCACGCGCAACGACCAGGTGGTGCGCGACGTGCGCGTGGTGCTGGACCGGCTGCCGTTCTCCGAGCTCGCGCTGGCGCAGCTCATCTCGGAGGTGTCGCGCAAGAAGGACCAGTACGACGTCACCCTCTCCTCGATCCTGGGCAGCTCCGCCCAGCACATCAAGGACGGCCATATCAAGGAGCCCCAGGATGCCCCCGGGCGCGTGCGCGCCGCCTTCACGCGCAGGGCCTGGGAGAAGATCGTGGCGCCCAAGCTGGAGCACCCGCTGCAGGGCGCGGACATCTGGGTCCTGGACAAGGACGCCGACTCCACCAACGAAATCGAGCTGGCGCGCCAGGAGCGGGCGCTGCGCTCCGCCTACTACAAGCAGTACATCGAGGAGTGGCAGGAGTTCCTCAGCAAGCTGAGCATGAAAGCGCCCACGGACACGACGGTGGCGCTGGCCATGCTGGAGGACCTCACCCGTGGCGAGCCGCCCCTGCTGGGAAAGCTCTTCCGCGCCGTGGCCTTCAACGTGCGGCTGGGCGGCGAGCAGGAGGAGGGCAAGTCCGACGCGGAGGGCATGCT
The DNA here is from genome assembly GCF_900111765.1 of Myxococcus fulvus. The sequence continues at coordinate 270,129 of NZ_FOIB01000005.1, read as the reverse complement.
CGACAAGCTCAAGCAGAAGCTGGGCCCCAAGGGGAAGGCCATCGAGACGGGGGTGCGGTTCGCCAACGGGAAGCTCGCCGATGACGGGCCGCCGAGCGAAGAGGAAGTGCGCGACTACACCGCGGACGACGTGGAGCCGGCCTTCGCGGGCCTCTTGAAGTTCGGCGCCGCGCCACCGCAGGCCAAGGGGCCCGATGCGCCTCCTCCCGAGGCCATCCCCCTGGACATCTACCAGGAGCAGCTGCAGTTCCTTCGCGACGCGCAGCGCGCCTCCATGGAGAGCCAGTCGGAGACGGCCGCGATGATGACGCGGGTGCAGACGGCGCGCGTGAGCATCCAGACGCTCATCCAGGCGCAGGAGGGGTGGCGCCCGCTCATCCATTCGCTGCTGTGGCCGCCCATCGAGGCCATCTCCGAATTGACCATCAAGGAGCAGGGCGGCAAGGCGAGCGACCAGTGGTGCAGTGAGGTGGCCAACGCCTTCAAGCAGAAGCTGGCGGGACACTACCCCTTCAACCGCAACGGGCAGGACGCGGCTGTGGCGGACGTGGGGGACTTCTATCGCTTCGAGTCCGGCACGCTGTGGGGCTTCTACGGCGGCGTGCTCAAGAGCCACGTCGAGCAGTCGGGGACGCGCTTCAAGTTCGTCACGCGCGCGGGCCGCGCGGGCGGCAACATGTACTACGGCTCCGTGCTCTCGTTCCTCGCGCGCTCGCGGGAGATCTCCGAGTCGCTCTTCGCCCCGCGCGACGCCGAGCCGGGAGTGAAGTTCGCCTTCCACATCCGCCCCTCGCCGAAGCTGTCCTCCATCCGCTTCACGGTGGACGGACAGACGGTCGAGTACAACAACGGCCCCGAGGAGTGGCACAACTTCGAGTGGCCGGGGAAGGGTGGCAAGGCGGTGGGGGCCACCATCCGCGTGCGCAACAACCAGGGCAAGACGGAGACGCTCGAGCAGGAGGGCGAGTGGGGCTTGTTCCGCCTGATGGAGGAGGGCACGCCGAGTGTCGCGGGCGCCGGACGGACGTTCTCGGTGACGTGGGCGATGCCCTCGCTGGACACCGAGGTCGTCATCGACTTCCGGCCGACGCGCAGCGCCTCGCCGTTCTTCGGCGTGTCCACGGGCCGCACCCCCAAGATGATGCAGCCATTCCGCGCGCCGGGGATGAGTCCTCCACGCGTCATCGCGAAGGGAGGCGTGGGATGCTCGGGGTAGTCGGTCGCAACCAGGTGGCGCTCCTGGGCAAGGCGCCGTGTCAGGGAGACTTCATCCGCTGGAACGCGGCGGATGCCGTGTCGCAGGCCTTCCACCGGTGGCTGGAGGAGTCGCACGAGGCGGTGCGGCGCGCCAACACCCAGCTGCCCTCGGAGCCCACGTGCTTCGTCTTCACCATGCCCGGCGGACGCCAGGCGCTGGTGGGCACGCTGGCGACGAGCACGGACAAGGTGGGCCGCGTCTTCCCGCTCGCCGTGTACGTCGCCGTCGACGCGGCGGGCGCGGCGGAGCAGTTCCCCTCGATTCCCGACAGCTTCCGGGCCTTCTTCGCCGCCGGCGCGCGCCTGCTCGCGGACGCCGCGACGCTGTCCGCCAGCGAGCTGGAGTCGCGCGTGGAGGCGCTCTCCGCGGTGTCCTCCGCGGACGCCATGGGCGCGAGCGCGCAGCGCCGACGGCTGGAGTCGCTCCCCGCGGGTCCGCTCGTCCAGCGACTGCAGGGCGACGGCGCCGCGCCCGGCGTGGCCTACTACGCGTTCAACACCTTCCTGAAGGCCTGCCAGGCCGAGCGCGGCAAGGAGCCCGCGAAGCCGGGCGTGACGCTGGAGTGTCCGTTCCCGGAGGCGCTCGGGCCCTTCTGCTGGGCGGAGCTGGCGAAGCGGCAGCTGGGCTGGCGCTCGATGCCCCCGGCGATGTTCTGGCACCTGGGGCCGTCGCCACGGCTGCTGTTGTCCATCGGCACGCCGGGCGTCGCGCTGCTGATGCACCTGGCGAAGCCCGAGCACTCCAGCATGAAGGTGTGGCCGCTGCTCACCCGGCAGCAGTCCGCCATCGACAGCGCGCAGAAGGCGCTCTCTCCCGCGAGGCGACAGGCGCTCGAGGACCCCACCACCCCGGTGGAGTCCCTGCTCGCCGCGTTCGGGACCTGAGCACGAAGGCCGCACGGCGAAAGGAGGGCAGATGGCGATGACGTTGGAGCAGCTCAAGCAGCGCGCGAAGGAGTGGTTGGAACCCGTGTCGGCGGCGTCGCCCGCGGGCAAGGCGGCCAAGTCGGAGCCGGGCTACCTGGCCGTGCTCGCGGAGGTGGCCAAGCTGGAGGCCGTCACCGGCGGCGCCGTCGATTGGGCGCTCGTCCTGGACTCCAGCGGCAAGGTGCTGCAGACGAGCTCGAAGGACCTGCGCATCGCCACGTACCTGGCCCAGGGCCTGTACCAGACGCAGGGCCTGGACGGGCTCGCCACGGGCCTCGTCGTCGTCTCCGAGCTGATGGACCGCTACTGGCCGGAGCTCTTCCCGGAGCTGACGCGCATGCGCGGCCGCTCCAACGCGGTGACGTGGCTGGTGGAGCGCGCGTCCAATCAGCTGCCGTCGCTGGAGGTGGGCGCGTCGGACCGCGAGCGCGTGGAGGCGCTCGACGTCGCGGCCAAGCGCCTGGCGGAGGTGGCGCGTCAGAAGTTCGAGGCCAACGGGCCCGCGATGCGCCCGCTGCTGGAGAGCGTCCAGCGCCTGCTCGCGTCGCTGCCCGAGGCCGCGCCGCCTCCGCCGCCCGTCGCACCCGTCACATACAAGCCCGCACCGGCCCCGAGCGCGCCGACTGCTCCGGCCGCGGCGCCTCCTCCGCCACCGAAGGTCGCGCCGGTGGCCGCGCCCGCGGCGGCGATGCCCGAGGTGGGCGCGCTGGCGAGCGCGGAGGGCGCGGTGGACTTCCTGCGCCAGACGGGCACGGCGCTGGCGAGCGCGGCGGGGCTCGTGCGGCGCGCGTCGCCCGCGGAGCCCATGCCCTACCGGCTCCTGCGCGTGGGGCTCTACCTGCACCTGGCCCAGCCGCCTCCGGGGGACGCCAGCGGCAAGACGAGCATCCCCGCGCCGCCCGCCGCGCTGCGGGCCAACCTGGAGCGCATGGCGGCGAACGCGCGCTGGGTGGAGCTGCTCGAGGAGTCCGAGTCGGCGCTCGTCCAGCACCGCTTCTTCCTGGACCCGCACTTCCTCAGCGCGCGGGCGCTGGGCGAGCTGGGACACGGCGCCGCGCGCCAGGCGCTGATGGGCGAGCTGGCCTCGTGGCTCAAGCGCATGCCCGCCGTCCCCGGGCTGCTCTTCGGCGACGGCACGCCCGTGGCCTCCAATGAGACGCGGACCTGGCTGGACACCGTGCTCGCCACGCCTGTGGCGCCGTCGGTCACACCGGCCTCGCGCGATGAGAAGGATGACGGCGGCGCGGACGTGCTGGCCGAGGCGCGCAAGCTATTGGCCGGTGGGAATCCCGCGGGCGCCGTGGGGCTGCTGCAGACCCAGGTGGGCGCTGCGGGCACGGGCCGCAAGCGATTCGTGGCCCGGCTCTCGCTCGCGCGGCTGTGCGCGGCGGCGGGGCAGGCCCCCGTGGCGCGGGCCCTCTATGAGTCTTTGGACCGGGAGTCGGTGACGCACGGGCTGGATGTCTGGGAGCCGGCGCTCGCGGCGGAGTGTCTGGAAGGATGGCTTGCGCTCACGCGGCCTCCTCCAAAGTCGCCGGAGGCGCTGGTGTCTGACTTCACTGCCCGTTATCATCGGCTTTGTCTGCTTGATCCCGGTGCTGCGCTGAAGGTGTCTCTGTGACGGGGGGCAGCGAAGCCATCCCCAACCAGGAGGTCGTGCGGTGAGCAAGGAAGGGTCTGTGGCTCCGAAGGAGCGCGTCAACATCGTCTACAAGTCGGAGACCGGGAATGCGCAGTCGGAGGTCGAGCTGCCGCTCAAGGTCCTCGTGGTGGGCGACTACACCGGTCGTCAGGATGAGCGCCCCGTGGAGGAGCGCGCGCCCATCAACATCGACAAGGGCAACTTCAACGAGGTGATGGCCAAGCAGGGGCTTTCACTGGACGTGAGTGTGCCCAACAAGCTCTCCAACGAGCCGGACGCGTCCATGTCTGTCTCGTTGAAGTTCCAGACGCTGGCGGACTTCACGCCGGAGGGCATCGTCAACCAGGTGCCGGAGCTGCACCAGCTGTTGCAGCTGCGCGCGGCGCTCAACGCGCTGAAGGGCCCGCTGGGCAACGTGCCCGCCTTCCGCAAGAAGATCCAGACGCTGCTCGGGGACACCGAGGGACGTCAGCGATTGATGGCGGAGCTGGGGCTGGACAAGAAGTCGGAGTAGGGCGGCATTCGCAAACGCACTCAGAAAAGGCGTGACACAGATGAGCACTGAAGCCAAGGCGTTGGCCCCGGTCGAGACCGCCGATGCCGCCCCCTCGCTCCTGGACGAAATCCTGTCCGAGACGAAGATGAAGCCCAACGACGACGGCTACGACGTGGCCCGTCGCGGCGTCCAGGCCTTCATCGCGGAGATGCTGGCCCCGGGCCGGTCGACCGAGCGCGTGGACAAGGCGCTGGTGGACGCGATGATCGCGGAGGTGGACCAGCGGCTGAGCGCGCAGGTCAACGAAATCCTCCACCACAAGGACCTCCAGTCGCTGGAGTCCGCGTGGCGCTCGCTCAAGTTCCTGGTGGAGCGCACCGACTTCCGGGAGAACGTCCGGGTGGAGGTGCTCAACGCCTCCAAGCAGGACCTGCTCACCGACTTCGAGGACGCGCCGGAGGTGGTGAAGTCCGGCCTGTACCGCACCGTCTACTCCAACGAGTACGGCGTCTTCGGTGGCAAGCCCTACGGCCTGGTGGTGGGCAACTTCGACATCGGTCCGGGCGCGGAGGACCTGACGCTCTTGCGCAGCATCGCCTCCGTGGCGGCCATGTCCCATACGCCCTTCGTGGCCAACGCCTCGCCGGAGTTCTTCGGCCAGCCTTCGTTCCTGGAGCTGCCGGCGCTCAAGGACCTGAAGTCCCTGTTCGAGGGGCCGCAGTACGCGCGCTGGCACTCGTTCCGCGAGAGCGAGGACGCGCGCTACGTGGGCCTGTGCATGCCGCGCTTCCTGCTGCGGCTGCCCTACAGCGAGAAGACGGTGCCGGTGAAGTCGTTCAACTTCACCGAGGACGTGGTCGGCTCGCATGACCGCTACCTGTGGGGCTATGCCTCCACGGCGTTCGCCACGCGCGTGACGGACTCGTTCGCCAAGTTCCGCTGGTGCCCGAACATCATCGGTCCCCAGGCGGGCGGCGCGGTGGAGCAGCTGCCGCTGCACCAGTACGAGGCCATGGGGGAGATTCAAACGAAGATCCCCACCGAGGTGCTCCTCACCGAGCGGCGCGAGTACGAGCTGTCGGAGGAGGGCTTCATCGGCCTGGTGTTCCGCAAGGACACGGACAACGCGGCGTTCTTCTCCGCCAACTCCGTGCAGAAGCCCAAGTTCTTCGGCAACAGCCCCGAGGGCAAGGTCGCCGAGACGAACTACCGGCTGGGCACCCAGCTGCCCTACATGTTCATCATGTCCCGCCTGGCGCACTACGTGAAGGTGCTCCAGCGCGAGCAGATCGGCAGCTGGAAGGAGCGCTCGGATCTGGAGCGCGAGCTCAACCAGTGGATCAACCAGTACGTCGCGGACATGGACGACCCGGCGCCGTCCGTGCGCTCGCGCCGTCCGCTGCGCACCGCCCGCATCAAGGTGGAGGACGTGGAGGGGCAGCCGGGCTGGTACCGCTGCAACCTGCAGGTCCGCCCGCACTTCAAGTACATGGGCGCATCCTTCACGCTCTCGCTCGTCGGCAAGCTGGACAAGGAGTGAGCTGAGCGGGCGTGAGACCCGAAGCCGAAGGGTCCTTCAGGTCGCCGTTCCAGTCAGGGGCGGCGGCCACCATGCAGTCCGGAGCCCCGCGGCACGAGGGCTTCTGTTCCACGTCGCAGGCGTCACACCACCAACAAGCAGGGGGAGAGCCACATGGCCGAGACAGTACATCTGTACCTGAAGGCGAACGGGAAGGACATCAAGGGCGCGAGCACGCAGACGAGCCTCGGTCGCGAGGACTCCATCGAGTGCGTCTACTACGAGCAGGGTGTCGTCACCGCGCGCGAGGCCGGCTCCGGCATCGCCACGGGCCGCCGCCAGTACCAGCCGCTGCTCATCCGCAAGCGCATCGACAAGGCGACGCCGCTGCTGATGAAGGCGCTGACGAACAACGAGGCCATCGACGCCACGTTCAAGTTCTTCCGCCCCAGCCCCACCGGTGATGGCACCACGGAGCAGTTCTACACGGTGACGTTCTCCAAGGGCCGCGTCGCCAGCGTCAAGCAGGTGGTGGAGAACACCATCGTCCCCGCGACGGCGACCAACCCTCCGCTGGAGGAGGTCTCCTTCGTGTTCCACACCATCAGCTGGACGGTCAGCGAGGGTGGCGTGACGCACGAGGATACGTGGGACAAGCAGCAGTAAGGGGAGCCATGGCGCGTGCTCCCTGAAGGGAGCGCGGGCCGGGGCGGCGAGGCAGGAGGGAGCGACGGGATGGGACGCGGGTTGTTGTCGCGAATCGAGGTGGGGACGGGCTCGGCCGAGCGTGAGCAGGACATGACTGACTCCATTGCCCAACACCTGCGCGTGCTGCTCAACGCGCGCAAGGGCGGCTCGGCCACGGTACCGGGCTTTGGAGTCATGGACTTCACCGACCTGGTGCACACCTTCCCCACGGCCATCCAGACGCTCCAGTCGGCCATCCGCGCGACGGTGTTGGAGTTCGAGCCGCGCATCCAGCACGTGAGCGTGCGCCACGTCCCGGACGTGGATCCGCTGCTCCTGCGCTTCGAAATCACCGCGCAGCCCGCGGGCAGGGGCGCGCGGGGGATGCTCCGCTTCCGGACGCAGATGTCGCCCGGAGGCAAGGTCGAGGTCTGGTAAGCAAAACCGGTACGGCGGGGGAGTCGCGGTGTTCAGCAAGTACTACCAGAGCGAGCTCACATATTTGCGGGAGATGGGCCGCGCGTTCGGCACCGTCAACCCGGCGCTCGCCGGGCTCCTGGTGGAGCGCGGTGGCGACCCGGACGTGGAGCGGCTCCTGGAGGGGTTCGCGTTCCTGACGGCGCGCGTGCGCGAGCGCATCGACGGCGCGGTGCCGGAGGTCATCCACGGGCTGACGGAGCTGCTCTTGCCGCACTACCTGCGGGTGGTGCCGGCGTGCTCCGTGGTGGAGTTCACCCCGCACGCGCGCCTCTTGCGCGGCCGCTCCCGGATTCCGGCGGGGACGGAGGTGGGCGCCAAGCCCGTGGACGGCACCGTCTGCACCTTCCGCACGACGCGCGCGGTGGACCTGTTGCCGCTGACGCTGACGGAGACTGCGCTGGACCAGTCCTCGCCCGCGGCGCCGGTGCTGCGCGCGCAGCTGCAGCTGGTGGAGCAGGGCCGGGCGGAGATCTTCACGGAGGAGGGCCTGTCGCTGTTCATCCAGGCGGAGCTGCCGGTGGCGTCCATGCTGCTGGTGTGGCTCTTGCGCCATTGCAAGGGCGTGGTGCTGCGCAACCCCGCGGGCGGTCCGTCCGTGCGGCTGGGGCCGGAGTGCATCCGCGCCTCGGGCCTGGAGGCGGGCAACACGCTGTGGCCGTGGCCGGCCGCGGTGCCGGAGGGCTACCGGCTCCTGCAGGAGTACTTCACGCTGCCGCAGAAGTTCCTCTTCATCGACGTGAAGGGGCTGCAGGCGGCCAGCGAGCTCGCCGGCCAGAAGCTGGAGCTGCTCTTCGAGTTCGAGCGCCCGCCCACGCTGCCCGGGCGCCTGCCCAAGGACGTCTTCCGGCTGCACTGCGCGCCGGTGGTCAACCTCTTCGCCGCGTCCGCGGACCCGGTGCGCACCGGCTCGTTGGGCCACGAGCACCTGGTGCGCGCCTCGGGCGTGGAGCCGGGGCACATGGAGGTGTACTCGGTGGACTCCGTCACGGGGCTGCCGCAGGGCCGCACCGAGCGCCAGCAGTACCGGCCGTACTTCGACTTCGCGCACGCCACGGGCGACGCGTCGCGCTTCTATCGGCTGCACCATGGCCTGTCGCCGCTGGATGACGCGATGGACGTCTCGCTGTCGTTGGGCAGCCCGCGCGACGTGACGCCGTCGCTGACGGATGAGACGCTGTCCATCGAGCTGACGTGCACCAACCGCTCGCTGCCCTCGCGGCTCCAGGTGGGGGACTTGAGCGTGCCCACCGCGGCGTCGCCCACCACGGCGCGCTTCCGCAACATCGTCGCGGTGACGCGGCCGTCCCGGCCGCCCATGGGCTCGGAGCTGCACTGGCGGCTGCTCTCCCATCTGGCGCTCAACCAGCGCTCGCTCCTGGAGCCCGGCGCGCTGCAGTCGATGCTGGCGCTCTACAACTTCCAGGCGACGGCGGACCAGTCCACCGCGCGCGCCAACGAGCTGCGCGTGGGGGCGCTGCGGGAGGTGAAGGGGCAGGCCATCACCCGCTTCCTCCAGGGCGCCCCCGTGCGAGGCGTGCAGGTGACGGTGGAGCTGGACGAGGCGGGCTTCACCGGCCCGGGGGACGCGTTCCTCTTCGGCTGCGTGCTCGACGAGCTGTTCGCCTCGCACGTGAGCCTCAACTCCTTCAGCGAGCTCGTGCTGCGCCTCCAACCCTCTCGACTGGAGTACCGGTGGCTTCCCCGGAACGGCCGACAGACGATCTGCTGAAGGCCGTCCAGCGCTTGAGCGAACGCCCCGGGCAGTGGGCCTTCAGGCCGCTGGTGGCGCTGCTCGAGCGGATGACGTCGGAGGCGGTGCCGGTGGGCGGCACGGGGCCCGTCGTGGAGGAGGCCATCCGCTTCCGGCATGACCCGTCGCTCACCTTCAGCGCGGGGGACGTCAGCCGCATCCGCGTCGTGCCCCCGTCGGGCGAGCTGGACGGCTCCTCGCACGTGGTGGAGGTGATGACCACGTTCCTCGGGCTCACCGGCGCCGTGTCGCCGCTGCCGGACTACATCCCGGAGGAGATCGCCCAGGAGGACCCGGACTCCGCGCGCCGGCGCGACTTCCTGGACCTGTTCCATCACCGGCTGCTGTCGCTCCTGTACCGGGCGCTGTCGCGCTACTCGCTGCAGGCGGAGACGACGCGGGAGGGCAGCGACGTCTGGTCCCAGCGGTTGTTGTCGCTGGCGGGGCTGGACACCTACGAGCGCCCGTACCCGGGCGCGCTGACCTCCGCGCAGCTCTTGCGCCTGGCGCCGCTGCTCGCTGTTCGCGCGCGCACGGCGGGCACGCTGGAGCTGGCGCTGACGGACGTGCTGGCGCCCGTCCTGGGCGAGGCGAAGGTGTCGCTGCGGCAGTTCTCCGGCCACTGGGTGGACATCGAGGCGGACAACCGGATGCGGCTGGGGCGGACGAACACGAACCTGAGCCGCACCGCGCTCCTGGGCTCCAAGATGTTCGACCGCTCGGGCCGCTTCGACATCCACATCGCGCCCCTGGAGGGCGAGGTCTACCGGCGGCTGATGCCCGAAGGCGACTTGTCCCCGGTGGTGCGCGAGGTGGTGGACCTGGTCGTGAGAGACCCCCTGGACTGCTCGCTGGTGCTGGGCGTGCGCGAGGCGGAGCTGCCGCGCTTCCGCCTGGCGACGCAGTCCCCCTCGCGGCTGGGCCAGGACTGCTACCTGGGGCAGCGCCGGAGCGACACGCGCCTGCGCCTGCGCACCGTGCCGCTCCCGGCCGCCACCCGGCGCACCCCGCCGCCTTCGCCGTCATGACGCCGTCCTTTCGGTGTTCCCACCCGCCGCCAGCAAGAAACCTGGAGCGAAATCATGCGCGTTGAACCCAAGACCCTCGTGCGGCGCCTGACGCCCTCGGCCACGCGGATGCTGGAGGCCGGCGTGTCGCGCGCGAGCACCGCGCGCTGCTACGAAATCATCCCCGAGCACCTGCTGCGCCAGCTCTTGGAGGACGAGGACGGCGAGGCCTCGCGCCTCTTGCGCCACTTCCAGGTGGACCGCGCGAAGGTCATCGGCTCCATCGAGGACGCGCTGCGCGAGCTGCGCACGGGCAACGCGGGTCGGCCCGTGTTCTCGGAGAGCCTGTTCCAGTGGTTCGAGGACGCGTGGCTGGTGGCCTCGCTGGAGCACGGGGCCGTGCGGCTGCGCTCGGGGACGCTGATGTGGCAGTGGATCGCCCGCTCCTCGCGCTACTCCGCGGAGTCCTACCCGGCGCTGGACGCCATCTCCGTGGAGGCGCTCAAGAAGGTCTTCGAGGAGGTGGTGGGTGGCTCGAAGGAGGCGGCGGAGGTGGGCAGCGCGGCCTCGGCGGCGCCCGCGGCGGGAGGGGGCCGGGGCGAGGAGGCCCTCACGCGCTTCACCAACTCCTTCACGCAGAAGGCGCGCGACGGGAAGATCGACCCCATCTTCGGCAGGGACCGGGAGATTCGTCAGGTCATCGACGTGCTGGCGCGACGGCGCAAGAACAACCCCATCATCGTGGGCGAGCCGGGCGTGGGGAAGACGGCGCTGGTGGAGGGGCTGGCGCGCGCCATCGTCGCGGGCGACGTGCCGGAGTCCATGCGCAACCTGGAGGTGCTCGGGTTGGACCTGGGCGCGCTGCAGGCGGGCGCGGGGGTGCGCGGTGAGTTCGAGAACCGGCTCAAGGCGGTCATCTCCGAGGTGAAGGGCTCGCCCAAGCCCATCATCCTCTTCATCGACGAGGCGCACACGCTCATCGGCGCGGGAGGCCAGCAGGGCGGCGGCGACGCGGCGAACCTGCTCAAGCCGGAGCTGGCGCGCGGCGAGCTGCGCACCATCGCGGCCACCACGTGGGCCGAGTACAAGAAGTACTTCGAGAAGGACGCCGCGCTGGAGCGGCGCTTCCAGCCCATCAAGGTGGACGAGCCGTCGGAGGCGGACGCGGTGCTGATGCTGCGCGGCCTGACGCCCACGTATGCGAAGTCCCACGGCATCACCATCCGCGACGAGGCGGTGGTGGCCGCGGTGGAGCTGTCCCACCGCTACATCTCCGGGCGACAGCTGCCGGACAAGGCGGTGGACCTGCTCGACACGGCGGCGGCGCGCGTGAAGATTGAACAGAGCGCCCGGCCGGACGAGCTGGTGGAGGCCGAGTCGCGCCTGGCGGCGCTGGAGCGCGAGCTGGGCGTGCGCGAGCGGGAGCGCGCCGCGGGGCACGTGTCGAAGGACGAGGACGAGGGCCCGACGCTGGAGGAGAAGCTCTCCGCCACGCGCGACCAGGTGGCCACGGTGAAGGCCCGCTGGGAGCAGGAGCGGGCGGCGGTGGACGAGGTGCACAAGGCCCGCGCGGCGCTGGAGGCGGCCGAGCCCGGCGCGGACACCGCGAAGCTGAAGGCGGACGTGGCCCAGGCGCGCGCGAAGCTGGAGACGCTGCAGGGCGAGTCTCCGCTGATTCACGTGGAGGTGGACCCGGACGTGGTGGCGCGCGTGGTGGCGGGGTGGACGGGGGTGCCGGTGGGCAAGCTGCGCAGCAGCTCCGTGGGGGCGGTGCTCTCGCTGGAAGAGACCCTGCGCTCGCGGGTGCGGGGCCAGGACGCGGCGCTGCGCGCGGTGGCGGAGACTTTGCGCATGTCGCACGCGGGCATCCGCAACCCCAACACGCCCATCGGCGTGCTGCTCTTCGTGGGGCCCAGCGGCGTGGGCAAGACGGAGACGGCGCTGGCGCTGGCGGACTCGCTCTACGGCGGAGACCGCTTCCTCACCACCATCAACATGTCGGAGTTCCAGGAGAAGCACACCGTGTCGCGGCTCATCGGCTCGCCGCCCGGCTACGTGGGCTACGGCGAGGGCGGTGTGCTGACGGAGGCGGTGCGCCAGCGGCCCTACTCCGTCGTCCTGCTGGACGAGTGCGAGAAGGCGGACCTGGAGGTGATGAACCTCTTCTACCAGGTGTTCGACAAGGGCATGTTGTCCGACGGCGAGGGGCGGCTCATCGACTTCCGCAACACGGTGGTCATCCTCACCAGCAACCTGGCCACGGACGCGCTGATGCAGCTGTACTCGGGCCCGGAGGCGCCGAGCACGGACACGGTGAGCGAGACCATCCGCCCCATCCTCAGTCGGCACTTCAAGCCCGCGCTCCTGGCGCGCATGTCGGTGGTGCCGTTCCTGCCGATTGCCAAGGACGTGCTCAAGCAGATCGCCGAGATGAAACTTTCGGCCCTGGCGGACCGGCTGCATACGTCGCACCGGGTCAAGACGGAGTTCGCCCCGGAGGTGTACGAGGAGTTCGCCCGGCGCTGCCAGGACAACGACTCGGGGGCTCGCAACGTGGACCACGTGCTGCGTGCCTCCTTGATGCCCCGGCTGTCGTTGGAGGTCCTGGAAAGGCTCGCCGCCGGGGGTGTCCCGAGCCGCCTGAGGGTCGGCCTGGGGGCCGGGGGCGAGTGGGACCTCGCATTCTCAGACAGCTGAGAGTCGGGTGGTGCATCTCGGACCTGGGGGAGGGATGATGCCTCCCGCCGGGCCGTGACGAACTGTCGCGAGGTACACCCCCCGGGGGGGCTTCCCCCCACCGCTTCGGGATAGGAGTGAGCCGTGCTGCCCCTCGTCATCCGAATCAAGGACCTGGAGACGCAGCCGCCGAAGGAGCGGCAGTATGTCTTCACGCACTCGCCCGTGCGCATCGGTCGCAACCAGCTCAACGACATCTCCATCCCCAAGTCGTTCGTGTCGTTGTTCCATGCGCTGGTCCGGTTCAACCAGAAGTCCATCCACGTGGTGGACCTGGGCTCGACGAATGGGCTGAGCATCGACGGGCGGCGCATCGACAAGAACGTCCCGGTGCGGGTGGGCGAGGAGACGCGGGTCACCATCGGCACCATCGAGATGCGCCTGTCGCGGGAGGCCGCTGCGTCGGCGGGGGATGGGCAGTCGCGCATGACGCAGTTCCGCGCGCTGGCCACGCTGCAGGGCCCCGATGACGGGACGCCCATGAGCTTCAAGCCGACGCCGGTGCAGGGGCGCGAGCAGGTGGTGGCCACCGCCATGCTGCCGGCCCTGAGCGACGCGGCCATTTCGCAGTCCCGCCGTCAGGAGGAGGTGAGCCCCCGCACGCTGCTGGTGCCGGCGCTCGACGAGGAGCTGGAGGGGCAGGACCCGGGGCAGCGCACCATCATCTCCGGCATCCCCATTCCGGACCCGGAGCCGCCGACGGCGCCAGCGGGCCGCCGCGCGCCGACGAGCAACAGCGTGCGCGTGGTGGCGCCGCCGCCGCCCGCTGCGTCCTCGAATGGCTTGCAGGGCTCCATCCAGCAGCTGGTGCCGCTCTACAACGCGTATCGCAATGCGTGGCAGTCGCTGCACGAGTCCATGGTCCGTCAGGCGGGGACGCTGCCGGAGGCGGACCGGGCGTCGCTCGTCGCGCAGCTGCAGCGGCGCCTGCCCGGGGTGGCGCACGAGCCGCAGTTCGGCCAGTTCGCGCGCTCGTTGGGGGTGGCGCTGCCGCAGTCGTCCGGGGGCAACTCCCAGGTGACGCCGGTGCCCGCGGCGCCAGGGGGCGGCAACCGGCTGGATGTGATGGCGCGGGAGTTGTTGGGACAGTTCGTGCGCTCGTACCTGCCGGGGAGCAAGGGACTGGAGTCGGGGGCGGACATCGACCGCTTCCTGGACCGGTTGGCGGACGTGCTGGAGACGTTCGGCCGCGCCTTCGTGGAGCTGCGGCAGGGGCATGACCAGTTCGGCCAGGAGATGGCGGTGATGCTGGCGCGGGACGTGACGCCGCTCTCCAAGAGTCGCAACACGCGCGAGGTGCTGCGCTATTTGTTGGACTGGAAGGCGCCGGACAGCGCGGCGCGGGTGCAGGAGCTGATGGGCGGGTTCGTGGACGTGATGATCCACCAGATTGCCTTGCTCAACGGCATGCGCGAGGGCGTGAAGGACTTGCTCCAGCGCTTGTTGCCGGGCGAGTTGGAGGGGAGCAAGGGCGGCTCGTTCCTCTCGCGGCTGTGGCCGTTCCAGGCGTCGCGCAAGCTCAAGCGGCTGGAGGAGCGCCTCAGGACGCTGATGGAGGAGGAGCGCGAGCTGAGCGCGGTGTTGTTCGGTCCGGAGTTCGCGAAGGCGTACCACGCCATCGTGGGCGACGCGGCGAACAAGAGTGGTGATGGGGAGGTCTCAGTGGTGTCCAAGCGCCGGGCTCGGGAGTCATCAGGGACATGAGGAAGACACAGCGGTTGGCGTGGGGTGTGGTGATGGGGTGCGCGTTGGCGTTGGCGGGGTGCAAGAGCACCGCGCCGGTGCGCGCGGCGCCGGCGGTGGCGGCGTTGTGTTTCTCGGAGCGGCCGACGGGAGTGCATGCGCTGTCGCCGGACCAGTGGCGGGCGGAGGTGCTCTATCCGTTGCTGCTGAGTGGTTACGACACGCGGACGTGGCAGGTGGCCACGCCGGTGACGGATTGCATGGGGACGCCGGTGCTCTGGCAGGACCCGGCGCCGGGGGAGTGCGTGGAGGCGGGCTCCACGGCGGCGATGTTGCCTCCGACGACGTTGACGGCGGGGGACGTGGTGGTGAGTGAAATCCGGCCGGAGCTGCGGCTGGTGTGGGCGGTGGCGCGTCACTTCGCGGATGGAGAGGGGCTGGGCCCGGTGGCGTTGGTGGAGTCGACGCAGCGAGGGTTGGCGGTGCGGGCGTTGGGGGTGCTGCGTTCGAGGACGAAGAACGCGAGGTTGCGGTTGGAGCGGATGGGGGGCGTGGACCTGCTGGTGGCGGAGGGGGAGCGGTGCGCGGGGCCGATGGGCACGGCGTGCCAGCGAGCGGTGCGGGTGTTGTTGCAGCGGGGCAATCGCTTCATCAACGAGCCGGTATTGACGGCGGAGGGGGCGTGCGCGAGTCCGGCGCTCTTCCAGCTGAACCGGACGGCGTCGCGCTCGTTGCCGAGCCGGTGGCTGCGTCGCTACGACTACACGGCGGCGCTGAGCTTCGCGGCGGATGGCATCCGGTTGCAGGAGCAGATGGTGGTCAACGACATGGACCCCAAGCAGCCCAGCATCCCGCCGAGGCAGTTCCGCAAGGCGCAGATCGACCGGAGCGTGAAGATGTCCTCGGGCCGCCTGGTCGTCGACGACTCGTCCCTGTGGGGCCGGCTGCTGGAGGAAGGCGCGACGGAGTCGACGAAGTAGACGTTTCGGAGGGCCCCGGTGACGAGGCCCTCCTCGGGTCTACTGAACCCCCGCCGTGGCGAGCAGGGCTCGTAGGTGCGTGAGGTACGCTGACGACAGCTTCTCGAGCGTTCCCCGCGCATGGAGGTTCCCGCTGTACGCCCACGCGAGGTGGAAGGTGCCCTCGGAGACATAGGCCGTGATGTCCAGGACGCGTGAGCGCGGACCGTCCAGTGCGCGCTCCGGCCCGACGGACTCCGACGCGGGCCGCAGCGGAGCGTTGCCCGAGCGCACCAGGTCGAAGTGGCCCAGGTAGTTGAAGCACACCTCCGTCCTCGGCAATCGCGCGAGCTGCTCTCGCACCGCCGTGTCCCGGCTCAGGTAGCGCAACACCCCGAAGCCCACGCCGCGGTTGGGCACCGCCTGGAGCTGCTCCTTCACCGACTGGAGCAACGTCCCCACGGACGCTCCCGCGGGCTCCTCCACCACCACGGGGCTCAGCGCCGTGAACCACCCCACCGAGCGTGACAGCTCCACGCCCTCCAGAATCGACTCGCGGCCGTGGTTGTCCAGCTCGAGCAGATGCGCCGAGCGGCCCGTCCACTCCGTGAGCGCCCGCACCAGCGCCGCCAGCAACACGTGGTCGACGTTGACGCCGTGCACCTCGCGCATCCGATGCAACAACACGCGCGTCTCCTCCTGCGTGAGCGCACCCTCCACGATTCTCGTCGAGCCCTCCAGGTTCCGCCCCTCCGGGAAGTCCCGGGGAATCGGCGCCACCCGGCCGTAGACCTCCGAGGTCCACGAGGGCAGCTCCTGTCTCGCCTTGTCCGACTGTGCGTACTCCGACAGCTTCCGCGCCCACGCCTGATACGACGTGCTCTTGGGCGGAAGCTGGAGCGCCTTCCCGGCGCCAAGCTGCTCCCACAGCGTCTGCAGGTCCTCCATCAACACCCGCCACGAAATCCCATCCGTGGCCAGGTGATGGACGATGAGCAGCAGCCGCCCAGGCTCCTCCCGCCCCCAATCGAAGGAGGCCACCCGCATGAGCGGCCCCGCGGACAGGTCCAGGCTCTTCTGGAGCGAGGTCGACAGCCGCTCCTGCTCCTGGACCCGCTCGCTCGCGGACAGCGCGCTCAAGTCGTGATGACTGTACGGCACCGGCACGTCCGGCCCGGCGTAGGACTGCTCCCACCCCGCGGAGCCCTGCACGAAGCGCAGGCGCAGCGAGTCGTGGTGCCGCATCAGCTTCCGCACCGCCTCCTCCATCTGCGCGGGCGACAGCCGCTGGTGCACCTCGAACAGGAACGCCTGGTTCCAGTGGTGCCGCTCCGTCGGGTACAGCTCGAAGAAGCGATTCTGGATGGGCGTGAGCGGCAGGGTCCCGGACACCGTCTGCTCGTCGGCCGTCTCCTCGGGGCTGCGCACGCGCGCGGCGAGCTCCGCGAGGCTCTGGCACTCCAGGATGTCCAGCGGCGTGAGCTGCAGCCCGGCCTGGATGGCCTTGGCGACGACCATGATGCTCAGGATGGAGTCGCCCCCCAGCTTGAAGAAGTTGTCCGCCGGGCTCACGTGCTCCACGCGCAACACCTGCTTCCAGATCTCCGCCAGGAGCAGCTCCGTCGGCGACTGGGGCTCCCGCGCCTCCGCCGGCTTCGGAGCGCTGGGGCTCACGGGCTCGGGCAGCGCCTTGCGGTCCACCTTTCCGTTGGGCGTGAGCGGCAGCGCCTCCAGCACCATGAAGACCGCCGGCACCATGTACTCCGGCATCTGCTGGGCGAGCCGCTCGCGCAACGGCTCGGTCGCGAGCGTCTGTCCCGGGTGGGACACGAGATACGCGACGAGCCGCTTCGTGCCCACGTCGTCCTCGCGCGCGAGCACCACGGCATCACGCACCTCGGGCTGCTGGCAGAGGATGGCTTCGATCTCCCCCAGCTCGATGCGGAAGCCACGAATCTTCACCTGATGGTCGATGCGGCCGAGGAACTCGAGCGCTCCATCCGCGAGCCGCCGCACCACGTCGCCCGTCCGGTAGACCCGCTCCTCGCCGAGCATCACGAAGCGCTCGGCGGTGAGCTCGGGCCGTCCCAGATAGCCGTGCGTCACACCCGGTCCACCGATGAACAGCTCTCCAGGCACACCGACGGGCACGTGCTGCCGGTGCGCATCGAGGACGTGCGTGGTGGTGTCTCCGATGGGGAAGCCGAGCGGCACGGTGGGCGCGGGCTTCGAGGCCAGGCGCGGCGGCACCGCCCAGGTCAACACACCGATGGTCGTCTCGGTGGGTCCGTAGTGGTTGATGACCCGGCACTCCGGAGCCAGGGCCTGCACCCGCTCCATCAGCTCCCATCGCGACGCCTCACCGCCGAGGACGAGCCGCTGTCGCGGCAGGACGTGCTCGGGACGGGACGCGGTGAGCAGCGCCGTCAGGTGTGAGGGGACGATCTTGAGGCAGTCGATGCTCCGCGAGTGCATGTACTCGGCCATGGCCTCGGGATTGGAGGCGCGCTCGTCGGAGATGATGTGGAGCGCCCCGCCCGTGGCGAGCGCCGGGAAGACCATGGTGTTCCCCAGGTCCGCGGCGAACGTGGACACCGTGGCGTAGCGAAGCCCCGGAGGCACGTCGAGGACGCGGGCGATTCCCGACAGATAGTGGCTCAGGTTGCCGTGCGTGATGCCCACGCCCTTGGGCCGGCCCGTGGAGCCAGACGTGTAGATGACGTAGACGAGGTTCCGCGGCTCGACGGTGAGCGGCGGATTCTCGCGAGGCCGCCCGTCGAGCTCCTTCCCCTGTGAGTCGACGCAGAAGACGTGCGCCTCACCGGGAGGAATTGAAGCGCGGAGGGACGCCTGGGTGAGCACCACGGGCAGGCGCTGGTCCGCCATCATGAACGCGAGTCGCTCCCGCGGGAGCCCTGGGTCCATCGGCAGGTACGCGCCACCCGCCTTGAGGATGGCGAGCAAGCCCACGAGCAGGTCGAGCGAGCGCTCCAGGTACAGACCCACCACGCGGTCCGGTCCCACGCCGAGCGATTGCAGATGCGCGGCGAGCTGGTTGGCGCGCTCGTTGAGCTGTCGATAGGTGAGGGACCGGTCCTCGGAGACGAGCGCCGTGGCGTCCGGCGTGGCGGCGGCCTGTTGCTCGAACCGTGCGTGGAAGCACGTCGCGGGCGACTCCAGCGCGGGAGCCGTGTTCCACCGGACGAGCTGCCGCTGCTCCTCCGGCGTCAGCAGGGACACGGAGGCGATGGGCACATCCGGGTTGGCCGCGATGTTCTCCATCAGCTGGCCCAGGTGCCCGAGCATCCGCCGGATGGTCTCCGGCTTGAAGAGGTCCGTGCTGTACGCGAAGGACGTCTGCAGGCCCTCGGCGGCCTCGCTCATGAAGAGGTGGAGGTCGAACTTGGTGTAGTTCCACTCCGTCTCGAGCATCGACACGTCGAGCCCCGCCATCTTCAGGTGCCCATAGGGGCTGTCCTGCAGGTTGAAGCGGACCTGGAAGAGCGGCGAGTAGCGAGGGTCTCTCGGAACCTGGAGCGCCTCGACGACCTGCTCGAACGGGACATCCTGGTGGGCATAGGCGCCGAGGGACACCTCACGCACGCGACGCAGCAGCTCGCGGAACGTGGGCTCGCCGGACAGCCGCGTGCGCATCACCAGCGAGTTGACGAAGAAGCCGATGAGGCCCTCGAGCTCCGCGCGGTTGCGGTTCGCGATGGCCGTGCCGACGCTGATGTCGTCCTGCCCCGAGTAGCGCGAGAGCAGGAGCTGGAAGCCCGCGAGCAGGGTCATGAAGAGGGTGGTGCCCTCCTTCCGGCTGAGACGCACGAGCGATTCGAGGAGCGCGGGCGGCAGCGTGATGCTCTCGACGGCGCCACGGAAGGACTGGGAGGGAGGACGCGGAAAGTCCGTCGGCAGCGGGAGGAAGGATGGTGCGCCCGTGAGCTGTTCCTTCCAGTACGCGAGCTGCGCGTCGAGCCGCTCACCGTGCAGCCACTGGTGCTGCCACACGGCGAAGTCGGCGTACTGGATGGCCATCGGCGCGAGGGGTGAGGGCTCGTCACGCGTGAACGCGGTGTAGAGCGCGCTCAGCTCGCGGAAGAGCACTTCCAGCGACCAGCCATCCGAGACGATGTGGTGCATCGTCAGCAGCAACACGTAGCGCTGAGGCGCGGTCCGCAGCAGGGTCGCGCGGATGACGGGGCCTTGCGCGAGATTGAAGGGCCGCTGCGCTTCTTCGACCGCCAGCGCGCGCGCTGTCGCATCGGCGTCTGGCTGGGTGGAGAGATCGAACAGCGCCAGGTGCAAGGACTGCGACGGCGCGATGAGCTGGAAGGGCTGGCCGTCGTGGAGGGCGAAGGAGGTGCGGAGGGACTCGTGACGCTCCATGAGGGCGTCGAGAGCGCGCTGGAGGGCGGGGAGGGAGAGCTCGCCGGAGAGGTGGATGGCGAGAGGGACGTTGTAGGCGGCGCTGCCTGGCTGGAGCTGGTCGATGAGCCAGAGGCGCTGCTGGGCGAAGGAGAGCGGGAGCCGAGCGTCCCTGGGGGAAGGGACGATGGGGGACTGGGCGCCGGAGAGGGAGGCGGAGAGGACGCGAGCGAGGGCCGCGACGGTGGGGTGGGCGAAGAGCTCGCGGAGAGGAAGCTCCAAGCGGAGGGATTCGCGGACGCGAGAGACGAGCTGGGTGGCGAGGAGGGAGTGGCCGCCCAAGTCGAAGAAGTTGTCGTCGACGCCGACGCGAGGAAGGGAGAGGAGCTGAGCCCAGAGATTGGCGAGGAGCTCTTCGAGAGGAGAGCGAGGCGGGACGTAGGAGTCGGAAGAGTCCGCTACCCCGTCCGGAGAAGGAAGGGCCTTCCTGTCGACCTTGCCGTTGGGAGAGAGGGGCAAGGAGGGGAGGCAGACGAAGACGGAGGGCAGCATGTACTCCGGGAGGGAGCGCTTGAGGAAGTCGCGCAGCTCGGCGGAGGAGGGAGGGGAGGAAGAGGAGAAGTAGGCGACGAGGCGGCGGTTGCCGGGAGTGTCTTCACGGGCGAGGACGACGCAGTCGTTGAGCGAAGGGTGGCGAAGCAGTGCGGCTTCGATTTCGCCCAGCTCGATGCGGAAGCCGCGAATCTTCACCTGGAAGTCGGAGCGGCCGAGGAACTCGATGGCGCCGTCGGGGAGGAGGCGGACGAGGTCACCCGTCTTGTAGAGGCGAGCCTGAGGCTTGAAGGGATGCGCGACGAAGCGCTCGGCGGTGAGGCCCGGCTGGTGGAGGTAGCCACGGGCGAGGCCGTCACCACCGACGTAGAGCTCACCAGGGACACCGACGGGGACAGGCTGCAGGGCACCGTCGAGGACAAAGGCGGTGGAGTTGGCGAGGGGCCTGCCGATGGGGACGGTGTGGCCCGGCGCGGGCGCCTGGGAGATGAGGTGCCAGGTGCTGAAGGTGGTGTTCTCGGTGGGCCCGTAGACGTGGAGGAGGCGGGACGGAGGGCCGTGGAGGAGAACGGCACGGACGACGTCAGGGTCAACCAACTCACCGCCGAAGAGGACGGTGGAGAGGGAGGAGAAGGCGTCGGGCGCGTGGTGGGCGAGCTGGTTGAAGAGCGCGGTGGTGAGGAAGAGGGTGGAGACCTTCTCGGCGCGCAGGTGCTGGACGAAGAGGGGCGGAGAGAGGGAGACGTCGCGAGGGACGCCGACGAGGAGCGCGCCGTTGAGGAGGGCCCCCCAGATTTCGAAGGTGGCGGCGTCGAAGGAGGCGTTGGAGACCTGGGCGACGCGGTTCTGGGAAGACAGTTGGATGTAGTCGGAGTCGCGGACGAGACGGACGACGCCGAGGTGGGGGACGACGATGCCCTTGGGCTGACCTGTCGAGCCCGACGTATAGATGGCGTACGCCAGATGTGAAGGCTGCGTCGAAGTCGGCGGCGCGCGAGGGGGCTGCCGGGCGATCACCTCCGCTTGCGTGTCCAGCGCCACCACGTGGACCCCACTCTCGGAGGAGAGCTTGCCGGAGAGCGCCTGCGTGGTGATGAGGATGGGGGCTCGCGCGTCCCGGAGCATGAACGAGAGGCGCTCCGCCGGATACGACGTATCCAGCGGCAGGTACGCCCCACCGGCCTTGAGGCACGCGAGCATCGCGACGATGAGCGACGGCGAGCGCTCCAGGTAGATGCCGACCAGCGTATCGGGGACGACGCCGAGGGACTGAAGGTGCCACGCGAGCTGGTTGGCCTGGACCTCCAACTGCGCGTAGGTGAGCGACTCGTCTGCGAACCGGACGGCGAGCGCGTGGGGTGTGGCGCGTGCCTGCACGGAGAACAGCTCATGGATGCAGCCGTGCCGGGGGAACTCGGTGGCGGTCTTGTTCCAGTCGAGGAGGACCTTGTTCCGCTCGGGGGGCGTGAGGAGCGGGAGCGCGGTGATGCGGGTGTCCGGCTGCTCCGCCGCCGCGGTGAGCAGCGTCTGGAAGTGCCCCAGCATCCGGTGGATGGTGTCCGGGGTGAAGAGGTCGGTGTTGTACTCGACCGCGCAGTCCAGCCCCTCGGGGCTCTCCACCGTGGCGACGATGAGGTCGAACTTCGACGTGTGCGTCCGAAGCTCCCTCGACTCCATCGACAGGGCCGATGCGGGCGGCGACTGCTCGACGCCACTCTGGAGCGCGAACATCACCTGGAAGAGCGGTGAGTAGCTCGGGTCCCGCTCGGGCTGTAGGGCTTCGACGACCTGCTCGAACGGGACGTCCTGGTGCGCATAGGCGCCGAGCGCGACCTCACGGACGCGGCGCAGCAGCTCGCGGAAGGACGGCGCGCCGGACACGTCGGTGCGCATCACCAGCGAGTTGACGAAGAAGCCGATGAGGCCCTCGAGCTCCGCACGGTTGCGGTTCGCGATGGGCGTTCCGACGCTGATGTCCGTCTGTCCGCTGTAGCGGCGCAGGAGCACCTGGAAGCCCGCGAGCAGGGTCATGAAGAGGGTGGTGCCCTCCTTCCGGCTCAGGCGCTTGAGCGAGTCGAGCAACGACAGCGGCAGGCTGCGTCTCGCGACCGCGCCACGGAACGTCTGGATGGCGGGACGCGGGAAGTCCGTCGGCAGCGGCAGGAACGGAGGCGCACCCGCGAGCTGCTCCTTCCAGTACGCGAGCTGGGCATCGAGCCGCTCGCCCTGGAGCCACTGCCGCTGCCACACCGCGAAGTCCGCGTACTGGATGGAGAGCGCGGACAAGGGAGCCGACGCGTCACGGACGAACGCGGTGTAGAGCGCGTTCAGCTCGCGGAAGAGCACATCCATGGACCAGCCATCCGAGACGATGTGATGCATCGTCAGCAGCAGGATGTGCTTCCTGTCGTCCGCGCGAAGCAGGGCGACTCGAATCAGCGGGCCCTGGCTCAGGTCGAACGGCAGCCGCGCCGCTTCCTCGGAGAGCTGCGTGAGTCGCTCCTCACGCTCGTCGACGGGAACCTGCCGCAGGTCCACACACGTCAAGGGCAGCGAGAGAGACGGCGCGATGAGCTGGAAGGGCTGTCCGTCGTGGAGGGCGAAGGAGGTGCGGAGGGACTCGTGACGCTCCATGAGGGCGTCGAGAGCGCGCTGGAGGGCTGGGAGGGAGAGCTCTCCGGAGAGGTGGATGGCGAGAGGGACGTTGTAGGCGGCGCTACCGGGCTGGAGCTGGTCGATGAGCCAGAGGCGCTGCTGAGCGAAGGAGAGCGGGAGGCGAGCGTCCCTGGGAGAGGGGACGATGGGGGACTGGGCGCCGGAGAGCGAAGCGGAGAGGACGCGAGCGAGGGCCGCGACGGTGGGGTGGGCGAAGAGCTCGCGGAGAGGAAGCTCCAAGCGGAGGGATTCGCGGACGCGAGAGACGAGCTGGGTGGCGAGGAGGGAGTGGCCGCCCAAGTCGAAGAAGTTGTCGTCGACGCCGACGCGAGGAAGGCAGAGGAGCTGAGCCCAGAGGTTGGCGAGGAGCTCTTCGAGAGGAGAGCGAGGCGCGACGTAGGAGTCGGAGGAGTCCGCTACCCCGTCCGGAGAAGGAAGGGCCTTCCTGTCGACCTTGCCGTTGGGAGAGAGGGGCAAGGAGGGGAGGCAGACGAAGACGGAGGGCAGCATGTACTCCGGGAGGGAGCGCTTGAGGAAGTCGCGCAGCTCGGCGGAGGAGGGAGGGGAGGAAGAGGAGAAGTAGGCGACGAGGCGGCGGTTGCCGGGAGTGTCTTCACGGGCGAGGACGACGCAGTCGTTGAGCGAAGGGTGGCGAAGCAGTGCGGCTTCGATTTCGCCCAGCTCGATGCGGAAGCCGCGAATCTTCACCTGGAAGTCGGAGCGGCCGAGGAACTCGATGGCGCCGTCGGGGAGGAGGCGGACGAGGTCACCCGTCTTGTAGAGGCGAGCCTGAGGCTTGAAGGGATGCGCGACGAAGCGCTCGGCGGTGAGGCCCGGCTGGTGGAGGTAGCCACGGGCGAGGCCGTCACCACCGACGTAGAGCTCACCAGGGACACCGACGGGGACAGGCTGCAGGGCACCGTCGAGGACAAAGGCGGTGGAGTTGGCGAGGGGCCTGCCGATGGGGACGGTGTGGCCCGGCGCGGGCGCCTGGGAGATGAGGTGCCAGGTGCTGAAGGTGGTGTTCTCGGTGGGCCCGTAGACGTGGAGGAGGCGGGACGGAGGGCCGTGGAGGAGAACGGCACGGACGACGTCAGGGTCGACCAACTCACCGCCGAAGAGGACGGTGGAGAGGGAGGAGAAGGCGTCGGGCGCGTGGTGGGCGAGCTGGTTGAAGAGCGCGGTGGTGAGGAAGAGGGTGGAGACCTTCTCGGCGCGCAGGTGCTGGACGAAGAGGGGCGGAGAGAGGGAGACGTCGCGAGGGACGCCGACGAGGAGCGCGCCGTTGAGGAGGGCCCCCCAGATTTCGAAGGTGGCGGCGTCGAAGGAGGCGTTGGAGACCTGGGCGACGCGGTCCTGGGAAGACAGTTGGATGTAGTCGGAGTCGCGGACGAGACGGACGACGCCGAGGTGGGGGACGACGATGCCCTTGGGCTGACCCGTCGAGCCCGACGTGTAGATGGCATACGCCAGATTCGAGGGCGTCGTGAGTGTCGAGGGCGCGCGCGTGGGCAGCTTCACGAGCGTCGGCGCGAGCTCCTCCAAGCCGAGCACGCGGACACCCTCGGGCGCTTGAATCGCTCCAGCGAGTGCACGTGAGGTCAGCAGGATGGGCGCGCGCGAATCCCGCAACATGAGCGCGAGGCGCTCCGCCGGATATGCCGTATCCAGCGGCAGGTACGCCCCACCGGCCTTGAGGCACGCGAGCATCGCGACGATGAGCGACGGCGAGCGCTCCAGGTAGAGCCCGACCAACGTATCGGGGACGACGCCGAGGGACTGGAGATGCCAGGCGAGCTGATTGGCCTGGGCCTCCAACTGCGCGTAGGTGAGTGACTCGTCTCCGAACCGGACCGCGATGGCATCCGGTGAGGCATAGGCCTGCGCGGAGAACAGCTCATGGATGCAATGCTGGCGCGGGAAGTCGGTGGACGTGTGGTTCCAGTCGACCACGAGCTGCTGCCGCTCCGCCTCCGTGAGCATCGGCAGCTGGGTGATGCAGGTGTCGGGCTGCGCCGCGGCGGCGCTGAGCAGGGTCCGGAAGTGCCCCAGCATCCGCTCGATGGTGGCCGCGTCGAACAGGTCCGTGTCGTACTCCAGGTCGCCCGTGAGGCCCGCTGGCGTCTCCTCCAGCGCCATCAACAGGTCGAACTTCGACGTCCCCGTCTCTACCGGCAGCGTGGTGAGCGTGAGCCCATCGAGCGAAGCGGACGCGGTGGCGGACTCCTGCAGCGAGAACATCACCTGGAACAGCGGGTTCTGCCCCAGGTTGCGCTCGGGGTGGAGCGCTTCGACGACGTGCTCGAAGGGCAGGTCCTGGTGCCCGTAGGCGCCGAGCGAGACCTCGCGCACGCGCTGGACGAGCTGTCGGAAGGTCGGCGCGCCGGACAGGTCCGTGCGGAGCACGAGCGTGTTGACGAAGAAGCCGATGAGCCCCTCCAGCTCCGGACGGTTGCGGTTGGCGATGGGCGTCCCCACGCAGACGTCCGTCTGGCCCGCGTAGCGGCTCATCAGGACGTTGAAGAGCCCCAGCACCGTCATGAAGAGCGTGGTCCGCTCCTCGCGCCCCAGCTTCTTGAGCGCGTTCACCGGGTCCAGCGGGATGGAGAACCGCGCCGCCTGGCCCTGGTTGCGCTTCACCGGCAGGCGCGGGCGGTCCGTGGGCAGCGTCAGCAGTGGAGGCGCTCCGGCGAGCTGCTTCTTCCAATACTCGAGCTGCTCGCGGAAGGCGTCACTCCGGAGCCACTCGTTGTGCCAGAGCGCGAAGTCTGCGTACTGGAGCTTGAGGGGAGGAAGGGTGGGCGCGGTGTCCAGCCGGAGGGCGCTGTAGATCGCCCCCAGCTCGAAGAAGAAGACGGACATCGACCAGCCGTCCGAGACGATGTGATGCATCGCCAGGAGGAGGACGTGGTCCTCCGGGGCCACGCGCAGCAGGGTGGCTCGGACGAGCGGGGCCTGGCTCAGATCGAACGGCTTGCGCGACTCCTCCGTCGCGAGGTCACGGATGCGCTGCTCGCGCTCCACTTCGGACAGGCCGCCGAGGTCGACGACCTGGAGGTCCAGGGACAGCTCCTCCGCGATGAGCTGGAGGGGCTCGTCCTTCTGGACGGTGAAGCAGGTGCGCAGCGACTCGTGGCGGCGCAGGAGCTGGTTCAGGGCCGCGCGCAGGGCGCGCTCATCCAGCGACCCCTGGAGGCGCACGAAGACAGGGACGTTGTACTGCGCCTGACCCGGCTCCAAGCGGTCGAGGAACCACAGCCGACGCTGCGCGGAGGACAGCGCGACCTGGTTGCCGCGCGAGGTGTTCGGCGTGATGGCCTGCTGCGCGGGCGCGTCCTTCTTGAGCGCGGCGAGTGACGCCCGGGCCTTGGCGTTCAGGATGCGGTCCGAAAACTTGCTCATGGATGAAGGTCTCGTTCTTCGAAGAGAGGCGCGGCGCTCAGTCGAGGGCCGCTTCGTCGGGCTGGGACGACAGCGAGAGGACCAGCTCCGCGGTGCGGAGCAGTTCCTCCCGGTCCGCCGGGGGACTCAGGAGGGCCTCCGAGAAGGTCGCGACCGTCGGATTCCCGAAGAGGACTCGCAGCGGGACGGTGACCTGGAGGATCTCCTGGACCAGGGAGATGAAGCGCGTGGCGAGCAGCGAGTGGCCGCCCAGCGTGAAGAAGTCATCGTGCGCGCCGAGGCGTGAGACGTTGAGGATCTCCGCCATCAGCTCCGCCACGACCTTCTCCACCGGGGAGCCGGGCTCGACGAAGTCATCGGTCCGCGAGCCCTCCGCGTCGGGAGACGGGAGCGCCTTCTTGTCGACCTTGCCGTTGGGAGACAGCGGCAGGGCCGGGAGGCAGACGAAGGCGGACGGAACCATGTACTCCGGCAGCGAGCGCTTGAGGCCCTCGCGCAGGTCAGCGCTGGAGGGCGGCTGGGTGGACGTGAAGTAGGCGACGAGCCTCCGGTCTCCCGGCACGTCCTCCCGGACGATGACGACGCACTCCTCGACCGAGGTCTGCCCGAGCATCGCGGCTTCGATCTCCCCCAGCTCGATGCGGAAGCCACGGAGCTTCACCTGGTGGTCGCGTCGGCCGACGAACTCCAGGTGGCCATCCGGCAGCCGGCGCACGATGTCACCCGACTTGTAGAGCCGGCCTCCGGCCGCGAAGGGGTTCGGGATGAAGCGCTGCGCGGTCAGCTCGGGCTGGCGGAGGTAGCCGCGCGCCAGGCCCTCGCCACCCAGGTACAGCTCGCCCGGGACGCCGACGGGCACGGGCTGGAGCGCGTCGTCGAGCACGAAGGCGGTGGAGTTGGAGAGCGGGATGCCGATGGGAACCGAGTGCACCGGCAGCGGCGCCCGCGGCACGAGATGCCACGTGCTGAAGGTGGTGTTCTCGGTGGGCCCGTAGACGTGGAGCAGGCGGGAGGGAGGACCGCCGAGCAGGACCGAGCGGACCGCGCCGGCGTCGACGTTCTCGCCACCGAAGAGCACGGTGGACAGCGTGGAGAAGGCGCCCGGGACTTGATTCGCCAGCTGGTTGAACAGCGCGGTCGTGATGAAGAGGACGGAGACCTTCTCACCGCGCAGGTACTCGACGAAGAGCGCGGGGGACAGCGAGACGTCGCGAGGGACCCCGATGAGTGTTCCGCCGTTGAGCAGTGCGCCCCAGATTTCGAACGTGGCGGCGTCGAAGGAGGCGTTGGAGACCTGCGCGACGCGGTCCTGAGGCGAGAGCTGGATGTACTCGGAGCCGCGGACGAGGCGGACGACGCCGAGGTGGGGGACGACGATGCCCTTGGGCTGCCCCGTCGAGCCCGACGTGTAGATGGCATACGCGAGGTTCGACGGCGCGGTGTTCGTCGTGGGAACCGTCGTGGGCTGCCGCGAGATGGCGCGCTCGTCGGAGTCGAGATCGATGACGTGCAGGCCATCGGGGACCGGGAACTTCCCGGAGAGCGCCTCGGTGGTGACGAGCAGCGGCGCCCGTGCATCCTGGAGCATGAAGGCGAGGCGCTCGGGCGGATAGGACGTATCCAGTGGGAGGTACGCGCTGCCCGCCTTGAGGCACGCGAGCATCGCGATGATGAGCGTGGGGGAGCGCTCCAGGTAGAGCCCGACGAGCGTGTCCGGACGGACGCCGAAGGACTGGAGGTGCCACGCGAGCTGGTTCGCGCGCGCCTCCAGCTGCGCGTAGCTGAGGACCTCGTCACCGAAGTGGAGCGCGATGGCTTCCGGCGTGGCCCGGGCCTGCTCGGAGAAGAGCTGGTGGATGGACTGGTGCCGGGGGAAGTCGGTGGAGGTGGCGTTCCAGTCGACGAGGAGCTGCTGGCGCTCGGCGTCGGTGAGCATCGGGAGCGCGGTGATGGAGACGCCCGGGTGCTGGACGGCGGAGGCGAGCAGGGTCTGGAAGTGACCCAGCATGCGCTCGATGGTGGCCGCGTCGAACAGGTCCGTGTCGTACTCGAACTCGCCGATGATGCCGGTGGAGGTCTCCTCCAGGGCCATCAGCATGTCGAACTTCGCGGCGCCCGTCTGAATCTCCTCGGGGTGGACCTCGCAGCCGCGAATCGCAAGCGGTGTCGTGGAGATGCTCTGGAGGTTGAACATCACCTGGAAGAGCGGCGTGTAGCGCGAGTCTCGCTGGGGCTGGAGCGCCTCGACGACCTGCTCGAAGGGGACATCCGGGTGCGCGTACGCATCCAGGGCCACCTCACGCACGCGGCGCAGCAGCTCCTTGAACGACGGCGCGCCGGACAGGTCCGTGCGCATGACCAGCGAGTTGATGCAGTAGCCGATGAGCCCCTCCAGCTCCGCGCGATTGCGGCTGGCGAAGGGGGTGCCGACGCTGATGTCCACCTGCCCGCTGTAGCGCGACAGCAGGGTCTGCCACGCCGCGAGCAGCGTCATGAACAGCGTGGTGCCCTCCTGGCGGCTCAGCTTGCGCAGCGCCTCGACCAGCGGGGCCTCCAGGTTGAACCACCGCGTGGCGCCCCGGTGCCGCTGGGTGGCGGGCCGAGGACGGTCCGTGGGCAGCTCCAGCAGCGCCGGGGCTCCGGCCAGCTGCTTCTTCCAGTAGTCGAGCTGCGTCTGCTGCACCGAGCCCTGGAGCCACCTGCGCTGCCAGTGCGCGAAGTCCGCGTACTGGATGGGCAGCGGCGGGAGGTTCGGCGTCTCGTGGGCGGCGAAGGCCTCGTAGCAGGCTCCAAGTTCCTGGAAGAGGACCGTCAGCGACCACCCATCCGAGATGATGTGATGCACGGTCAGCAGCAGCAGGTGCTCGGCCTCGTCCAGGCGGACGAGCAGGGTGCGCAGCAGCGGTCCGCGCGCGAGGTCGAACGGACGCTGGCCCTCGGTCTCGATGAGCTGCCGTGCCCGTGCTTCCCGCTCCTCGGCCGGGACGTGCGTCAGGTCGACGACGGGGAGGGTGTGCCGAGGGGCGTCCTCGGCCACCTGGACCAGGAGTCGTCCACCCCGGTGCTCGAACGTGGAGCGCAGCGCCTCATGGCGGCGCACGAGCGCATCCAGGCCTTGCTCCAGCACTCGCGGCTGCAGCGGCCCCTTCACGCGGAGCACCATGGGGACGTTGTAGAAGGAGCTGCCCGGCTCGAGCTGATCGACGAGCCACAGGCGCTGCTGCGCGAAGGAGGCCTCCAGCTCCTGCTCGCGCGAGATGGGGACCAGCGGCCCCGTCTCCAGGTCCTCCGTGGGCGCGGACAAGAGCTGCGCGAGCCCCGCCACGGTGGCGTTCTGGAAGAGGGCTCGAAGCGGCAGCTCCTTCCCGAAGTTCGCGCGGATGCGGGAGAGCAGCTGCGTGGCGAGCAGGGAGTGCCCGCCCAGGTCGAAGAAGTTGTCCTCGACGCCGACGCGAGGGACCGAGAGCAGGTGGGCCCAGAGGTTGGCGAGCAGCTCCTCGATGGGCGTGCGCGGCGCGACGTAGCTGTCGGTGGGCGCGGAGATGCCGTCGGGAGAGGGGAGCGCCTTCCGGTCGACCTTGCCGTTGAGCGTGAGGGGCAGGCTCGGCAGGCGCACGAAGGCGGACGGAACCATGTACTCCGGCAGCGAGCCCTTCAGCCGCTCGCGAAGCTCCGTGACGGCCGGGGCCTGCGACGACGTGAAGTAGGCGACGAGCCGCCGGTCCCCGGGGCTGTCCTCACGCGCCAGGACGACGCACTCGTCGATGTCCGGGTACCGCGTGAGCGCGGCCTCGACTTCGCCCAGCTCGATGCGGAAGCCGCGAATCTTCACCTGGTGGTCGCGTCGACCGACGAACTCCAGGTGGCCCTCCGGCAGCCAGCGCACGATGTCGCCCGACTTGTAGAGCCGGGCCTGGGGCTCGAAGGGATGGGCGACGAAGCGCTCCGCGGTGAGCGCGGGCTGGTGGAGGTAGCCGCGCGCGAGCCCCTCACCGCCCAGGTACAGCTCGCCCGGAACGCCGATGGGCACGGGCTGGAGCGCCTCGTCGAGCACGTAGACGGTGGAGTTGGACAGCGGGATGCCGATGGGGACCGCGTGGCCCGGCAAAGGCGCCCGCGAGATGAGATGCCACGTGCTGAAGGTGGTGTTCTCCGTGGGGCCGTAGGCGTTGATGAGCCGTCGCGGAGGACCGCCGAGGAGGGCCGAGCGGACGGCGCCCGTGTCCGCGCTCTCACCGCCGAAGAGGACGGTGGACACCGTGGAGAAGGCGTCGGGGACCTGATGGATGATCTGCGTGAAGAGGGCGCTGGTGATGAAGAGGGCGGAGATGCGCTCGCGACGCAGGTACTCGGCGAACAGCGAAGGCGAGAGCGAGACGTCGCGAGGGACGCCGATGAGCGCGCCGCCGTTGAGCAACGCCCCCCAGATTTCGAAGGTGGCGGCGTCGAAGGAGGCGTTGGAGATCTGCGCGATGCGGTCGGCCGCGGAGAGCTGGACGAAGTGGGAGTCGCGGACCAGGCGGACGACGCCGAGGTGGGGGACGACGATGCCCTTGGGCTGGCCCGTCGAGCCCGACGTGTAGATGGCGTACGCCAGATGCGAGGGCGCCGTCTGCGTCACGGGGGGCCGCGTGGGCTGCCGCGAGATGGCGCGCTCATCGGAGTCCAGCTCGATGACGTGCACGCCGCTGGGGACGGGGAGGTTGGCGGAGAGCGCCTCGGTGGTGACGAGCAGCGGTGCCCGCGCATCCTGGAGCATGAAGGCGAGGCGCTCGGGCGGATAGGACGTGTCCAGCGGCAGGTAGGCGCCGCCCGCCTTGAGGCACGCGAGCATCGCGACGATGAGCGTGGGGGAGCGCTCCAGGTAGAGCCCGACGAGCGTGTCCGGACGGACGCCGAAGGCCTGCAGGTGCCACGCGAGCTGGTTGGCCCGTGCCTCCAATTGCGCGTAGGTGAGGACCTCGTCACCGAAGTGGAGCGCGATGGCCTCCGGCGTGGCCCGGGCCTGCTCGGAGAAGAGCGCGTGGATGCAGTGGTGGCGGGGGAAGTCGGTGGAGGTGGCGTTCCAGTCGACGAGGAGCTGCTGGCGCTCGGCGTCGGTGAGGAGCGGGAGCGTGGTGATGGAGGTGTCGGGCGCGCGGACGGCGGAGGCGAGCAGGGCCTGGTAGTGGCCCAGCATGCGCTCGATGGTGGCCGCGTCGTACAGGTCCGTGTCGTACTCCAGGGCCAGGTCCAGCTCCGGCCCGTCCTGCTCGGTCGTGAGGATGAGCTCGAACTTGGCCGTGCCCGTGCCCAGCTCCTCGAACGACATGCTCAGCTCGTCGAACGTGGGCGGCTGGAGCGGCGCGTTGTGCAGCGCGAACATCACCTGGAACAGCGGATGCTGGTCCAGCCGGCGCTCCGGGCTCACCGCCTCGACGATGCGCTCGAAGGGGATGTCCTGGTGCGCGTAGGCCTCCAGCGCGGCGTCTCGCACCCGGTGCATCAGCGCGCGGAACGAGGGCGCGTCCGACATGTCCGTGCGCAGGACGAGCGAGTTGACGAAGAAGCCGACCAGCCCCTCGATCTCCGCGCGGTGCCGGTTCGCGATGGGCGTGCCGACGTTGATGTCCACCTGCCCGCTGTAGCGCCTCAGCAGGATGTTCCAGGTGGCCAGCAACGTCATGAACAGGGTGACGCCCTCACGACGGCACAGGGCGTCGAGCTGGGCGACCAGCGGCGTGCTCACCCGGGCGCGCTGGATGGCGGAGCGGTGGTGCGTCGCCGAGGCGCGGGGGCGGTCCGTGGGCATCACCAGCTCGCCCGAGGACGAGCCGAGCTGCTGCTTCCAGTAGGCCAGCCCCCGCTCCAGCGTCTCTCCCTGGAGCCACTGCCGCTGCCACAGGGCGTAGTCCGCGTACTGGAGCGTCAGCTCCTCCAGCGGTGACTCGAGCCCATCCCGGAAGGCCGCGTACAGCCGGCCCAGCTCCTGGACGACCACGCCCATGGACCAACCGTCGGAGACGATGTGGTGCAGGGTCAGCAGCAGGAGGTGGTCCTCCTCGCCCGCGCGGAGGAGCACCTGACGCAGCAGCGGGCCGCGCTCCAGGTCGAACGGCGTCCGGATGTTCGCGTCCAGCGTCTGCTGGCGTCGCTGCTCCTGCTCGGACCCGGGCAGCCCGACCAGGTCCACCACGGGCAGGGGCCGAGGCTCGAACGCGTGGATGACCTGGACCAGCGCCTCGTCGACCTCGCGGAAGGTGGTGCGCAGCGCCTCGTGGCGTCGCGCCAGCGCCTGCAGGCTCTTCTCCAGCGCGGGGACGTCCAGCCGCCCCTTCAGCTCCAGGGCGAACGGCGTGTTGTAGGAGACCCCCGTCGGGTCCATCCGCTGCGTGAACCACAGCCGTGCTTGCGCGGAGGACGCGGGGACGGTGTCGCCCCGGGCCGCCGCGCGCACGGGAGGAACGCTCACGCCCCGCCGCGTCCTCAGCTCCTGGGTGACCTTCTCCGCGAGCCCGCGAAGCGTGGGCGTCTCGAACAGCGCGTGCAGCGGCAGCTCCACGCCGAAGGCCCGGCCCACGCGCGAGATGACCTGCGTGGCGAGCAGCGAGTGGCCACCCAGCTCGAAGAAGTTGTCGTGGAGTCCGAAGGCGCTGCCTCCGAGCACCTCCGCCCAGATGCCGGCGAGCAGCTCCTCCACCGGCGTCCGTGTCGCCTCCGCTTCGACCTGACGCGCGAGGGTCGCCTGGCTGGGGGCGGGGAGCGCCTTGCGGTCCACCTTGCCGTTGGGCGTGCGCGGCAGGACCTCCAGGCTGAGGATGGCCGAGGGGACCATGTACTCGGGCACCCGCTGCTTGAGGTGCTCCTGGAGCAGCGGCACCAGCTGCCGCGTCAGGGCCGCCTGCAGCGGCTGGTTCGTGTACGCGCGCCACGGCTTCGCCACGAAGGCCCGCTCGGTGGACGGCGTGAGCGGGGGCGCCACCGCGCCCTGTCGCAGGAGGCGCAGCTCGAAGGCGCCGTCCTCCTCGCCTCCGGACCAGTGCAGGCTGACGGCGTACGGCAGCTCCGCCTCCAGGGCCCAGAGCTCCTCCGGGTTGACGCAGTCGGGCTCGGGCTGGCTCCGCAATTCGGCGCGCAGGTCTCCCACCGTCGTGGGGCGCTCGTCGCGCTCCAGGACTTCGCGGGCCCGCCGCACCTCCGTCAGGCGCGCGTTGGGGATGCGCGTCACCGCGAGCTGCTCGGGCCGCTCCAGCTCGAGCGTCCGCCGCAGCTTCGCCATGGTCAGGCCGTCGCGCTTCCAGTCCAGCACCGTGCCCGCGTACGGGTCCACGGCCTCGGCCGCGTCGCCGACGTGCAGCACGACGTCATAGCGGAAGCACGTCAGCTCGTTGTGGTGCTGGCCGCGCTTGGGCCACAGGTCCACCCGCTGGATGCGGGGCAGGTGGGCGCGCAGCGCGAGGAAGAACGCCGGGTCCACCACCAGCTCGTTGTCCAGCGACACACGCCGGCGGACGGCCTGGGACAGCTGCTCCAGCGGCAGCGTGTCCCGCGCCCGGAACAGCTCCACGGAGAGCGCGAAGGACTCCAGCAGCGACAGGCTGCGCACGTCGCCCACGAACACGCGGCCCCGCTCGCCCACCGTGGCCACCGCGCCCTCGAGCACCTTCACCAGGTAGTCCACCGTGGGGAAGTGCTGGAGCACGGAGTTGATGACCACCGTGTCGTGCGAGCCGGGCTCGATGCCCGTGAAGTCCTCGGCGCCCCGGTGCAGCAGCGCCACCGAGCCGAGCTTCGGCGACATCGTGTCCACGAAGCGCCGCAGGCCCTTGAGCGCGCCCTGCGCGAAGTCCGCGCCGGTGAAGTGCTCGCAGTGCGGCGCGATTCGCACCAGCAACAGGCCCGTGCCGCAGCCAATCTCCAGCACCCGCCGGGGCTTCAGGTCCAGGATGCGCTGGACCGAGTGGTCCACGAACTCGCGCATCTCCTCGGCGGTGATCGGCTGGCCCGTGTAGCTGCTGTTCCAGCTCGCGGTGTTGAACTCGCCGTCCTCCTCGTC
Source organism: Myxococcus fulvus (assembly GCF_900111765.1). Next base: position 235,974 of record NZ_FOIB01000005.1, on the reverse strand, counting down.
CGCGGCGCGGTGGTAGGCGTCGTCGTAGAGCGTCTGCCACTGGGAGATCTGCTCGTCGTTGAGCTCCTGCTCGTCGATGCCGTCACCCCAGGCCTCGCCCGGCGGCGAGGGCACCACGTAGGCCACCAGCCGGGGCTGCCCCGGTGAGTCCTCGCGCGCCACCGCCACCGCGTCGCGCACCGCGGGGTGCTCCATCAGGTGCGCCTCCAGCTCACCCAGCTCGATGCGGAAGCCGCGCACCTTCACCTGGTGGTCCACGCGTCCCAGGAAGCGCAGCTGCCCGTCCGGCAGCTGGCTGGCCAGGTCTCCGGTGCGGTACAGGCGCGCGCCCGGCTCGCCGCTGAACGCGTCCGGCACGAAGCGCTCGGCGGTCAGCTCCGGCCGGCCCAGGTAGCCGTGCGCCAGGCCGTCACCGCCGATGTAGAGCTCACCCGGCACGCCCAGGGGCACGGGGCGTCCGTTCGCGTCCAGCAGGTACACCCGCGTGTTGGCGATGGGCCGGCCGATGGGGATGCCCAGGTGCGCGCCGGGCGTGGGGGCGCCGGGCGGCAGCGCGAAGAGCGTGGAGGTGATGGTGGACTCGGTGGGGCCGTAGGCGTTGAACCACCCGAGCCGCTCCCCCGTGAGCGCGCGCCACAGGGCGAGCTGCTCCGGCGCCGCGCGCTCGCCGCCCACGATGACCAGCCGCACGTCCGACGGAGGCTGGGCCTGTCGGAGCGTGGCGTCGGTGACCCACTCGTGCCAGTACGCCGTGGGCACGTTCAGCACGGTGAGCCGCTCGTGCTCCACCATGCGCAGGAACTCGGCGACGGACGGCAGGCGCTCGAAGGGCAGCAGCACCAGCGTGGCGCCCGTGGCCAGCGTGGGGAAGATCTCCTCCAGCGAGATGTCGAAGCTGATGGACGTGCACTGGAGGATGCGGTCCTCCGCCGTGAGCTGGTACGTCCCCTGGAGCGAGGTGACGTGGTTGACCAGGCCCCGGTGCGACAGCAGCACGCCCTTGGGCTTGCCCGTCGAGCCGGAGGTGTAGATGACGTACGCCGGCTGCTCGGACGTCATGCGCACCGCGGGAGGCTCTGCGCTCAGCGCGTCCAGCGCCTCGTGCTCCAGCACCAGCACGGGCACGTCCTGGGTCGGCAGCCGCTCCAGCAGCCGCTCCTGCGTCACCAGCAGCGCGGCGCCCGAGTCCCGGAGCATGTAGCGCAGCCGCTCCCGGGGATACGTCGGGTCCAGCGGCAGGTACGCGCCGCCGGACTTCAGGATGCCGAGCAGTCCGACGAGCATCTCCAGCGAGCGCTCCATGCAGATGCCCGCGAGCCGCCCCGGCCCCAGGCCCTTCGCCCTCAGCGCGTGGGCCACCTGGTTCGAGCGTCGCTCCAGCTCGCCGTACGTGAGGCGCCCGTCGCCATGCGTGACGGCCACCGCGTCGGGCCGCAGGCGGGCCTGGTCGGCGATGAGCTCGTGGATGAGCCGCTCACGCGGGTAGGCCGCCGTCGTCGCGTTCCACGTCCGCAGCGTCCGCTCCAGCTCGTCGGCGGACAGCAGCGACAGCTCACCCAGCCGCGTCTCCGGCGCGTCCACCGCGTGTCGCAGCACGTTGAGCAGGTGGCCCTGCATCCGGCGCACGGTGTCCGCGTGGAACAGGTCCGTGTTGTAGGTGAAGGCCAGCTCCAGCCCCGCCGGTCCGGGGGTCACCGTCAGCGACAGGTCATACCGCGCGAAGCGGGTCTCCAGCGGGAGCTGCCGCACGCTCGCGCCCGGCGTCTCGAAGGACGGAGGCGGCGCGGCCTCCAGCTCGAGCGTCACCTGGAAGTAGGGCGTGTAGACCAGGCTCCGCTCCACCTGGAGCGTCTCCACCAGGTGCTCGAACGGCACGGCCGCGTGCGCGAGCGCCCACTGGTGCGTCCGGCGCGCCTGGGACACCTGCTCGCGGAACGACGTGCCGGCGCGCGGGTGGCCGCGCAGCACGAGCATGTTCCCGAACCAGCCCAGCACGCCTTGCTCGGACGGCTCACGCAGGCTCGCCGGCGTGCCGATGCACAGGTCCTCCTGCCCGGTGTAGCGGTACAGCACCGTCTGGAGCGCCGCGAGCAGCACCTCGAAGAGGCCCGAGCCCTCCGCCCGGGCGAGCGCCTCCAGCCGGCGCGTCAGCTCCAGGGACACGCCCTGTCGCTCGGTCGCGCTGCTGTACGTCTGGACCGTCGGCCGCGCCTGGTCCGTGGGGAGCGCGAGCACCTGGGGCGCGCCGTCCAGCGCCACCCGCCACGCCTCCACCTGCTCCTTCGCCTCCGCCGAGCGCAGCCACTGCTGCTGCCGCTCGGCGACCTCCACGTACGGGCCCGCCACGTCGTCCCGCCCGGTGAGCACCGCCGCCAGCGACTCCACCAGCACCGGTACCGAGCCCGCGTCGCACACCATCTGGTGGAATGACAACAGCAACAGGTGCGCCGCCGCGCCCCGCTTCACCAGCGTCGCGCGAAGCAGCGGCCCGGTCTCCAGGTCGAACGGATGCAGCGCCTCCTCGCTCGCGAGCGCCGCCTCCCGCGCCTCGCGCTCCGCGGGCGGAAGACCCTGGAGGTCCACCTGGCGGAACGCCGGAGGCTGCTCCGCCTGTATCTGTTGCAACGGCTGTCCTTCGTGCGCCGTGAAGCGCGCGCGCAGGATGTCGTGTCGCAGGGTCAAGGCCGTGAGACGTCGCCCCAGCTCGGCCGGTTCAACCACCCCGTGAAGTTCCAGGGTGACGAGCTGATTGTGGAAGGGATTGTGGCGCTCCAACTGGTCCAGGAACCAGAAGCGCCGCTGGCCGGATGTGACACAACGGGAATGAGGCCGGCCCGAGGGGGACCGGTGCTGACTGCTGGCGGAAGGCAAGCCAATGCCCCTGTCTGATTTATTCGCGGAGTGGGGACCCACAACGGCGCACGCGCGGCTCGACTCGTTGTCTGTCCATCTCAGTCCCGGTGACTGTTGCTAATCGAATTCAAATCTTTTAAGTGGTAATGCCTGGAAGTCAAGAGGGGTCCGTGAAGCGCGCCCAGGTCGAGGGTGTGTCACACAGGGCCCATGTCCGCGCGGAGCCGAGGGCTCTGGTGGAGTAGGAGAAGCCGTTGGATCTGCGAGTTCTTTCGGACGTGTCGCAGCGTGCGCTGCCAGGGGCACCGCCGTGTCTGCTGGCGCTCGGCCCCGAGCGGGAAGGCGTGGACCTGGTCGAGTGGGGACGTGCTCACGGCGAGGCGCTGAGGCACCTGCTCGCACAGCGGCCGGCCATGCTCTTCCGTGGCTTTCGCGTGCCGGGCGTGGAGGCGTTCGAGCGCTTCGCGGAATGTATCCAGCCGTCCCTGTCCGAGTATCAGGAACGTTCCACGCCGCGGACGGAAGTCAGCGGCAAGGTGTACACATCCACCGAGTACCCCGCGAACGAGACGATTCCGCAACACAATGAAATGTCGTACGCGTCGGCCTGGCCGATGAAGTTGTTCTTTCACTGCGTACAACCTTCTCTGGAGGGTGGCGCCACACCCATCGCAGACAGCCGGGCCGTCCTCGAATGTCTCTCACCCGAAGTGCGTGAGCGCTTCACCCGGAACCGGGTGATGTATGTGAGAAATTACGGCACGGGCGTTGACCTCCCCTGGCAGAAAGTCTTTCAGACCGAGGACCGGGCCCAGGTGGACGCGTACTGTGAGCGTGTGGGGATGCAGGTGGAGTGGTTGGGCGGAAATCGCTTGCGGACCCGCTCCGTGCGCCCGGCGGTCATGAAGCACCCCCTCACCGGAGAGGATGTCTGGTTCAACCAGGCGCATCTTTTCCACGTATCCAATCTGGGGCCGAAGGTGAGCGCGGCGATGCGGATGGTCTTCAAGGAGGAGGACCTGCCGCGCAACAGCCTGTACGGGGACGGCACGCCCATCAGCGACGCGGACCTGGAGGAGGTGCGCGAGGCGTTCCTGAAGACGACGTTCGCCTTCCCCTGGCAGGCGGGGGACGTGATGCTGCTGGACAACATGCTCGTGACCCACGGCCGGACGCCCTTCGCGGGGGCGCGTCGGGTGGTGGTGGCGATGGGCGAGATGCGCTCCGAGCGCGACCGCTGAGCGGCAGGGGGCTCCCATCTTCGCGGTCCTGAGACATCGTGACTTCGCGCTCATCTGGTGTGGCCAGCTGGTCTCCGGACTCGGGGACTGGCTGCGCAACATGGCGCTCCTGTTCTGGGTCTTCTCCGTCACCGGGGGCGAGTCCCCCGTGGCCACGGCGGCCATCACCGTGGCGACGACGGCGCCCGCGCTCCTCTTGGGGCTGACGGCGGGGACGCTGGCGGACCGGTGGGAGCGGCGCAGCGTCATGGTGTTCTGTGACGCCGCCCGGTGCGTGCTGAGCCTGCTGCAGCTGGTGGCGGTGGCGAAGCAGAGCCTGCCGCTCGCGTACGCGGTGGCCTTCTGCTCCAGCGCGGTGGAGCAGCTGTATGACCCGGCGCGGGTGGCGTTGATCCGCTCCACGGTGCCGCGCGAGGACCTGGTGGCGGCCAGCTCGCTCAGGCAGGCGACGACGAGCGCCATCATGATCCTGGGCATGGCGCTGGGCACGGGCATCTACTTCGTGCTGGGGCCGTGGGTGAGCTTCGCGCTCGACTCGGCGTCCTTCCTGGTGGCCATGTGCATCAACCTGGCCATCCGCGCGCGCTGCGTGAGCGCGCCGTCCGCGCAAGGCACGTCCGTGCTGCGCGAGGCGAAGGAGGGGCTCGCGTACGTCCGGGGCAGCGTGTTCGTGCGCAGCCTGTTGGGGCTGGGCGCGCTGGCGATGGCGGCCTCGGGGCTCATCGAGGTGGTGCAGCTCTACCTGGTGACGCGGGAGCTGGGGCTGCCCGAGGACCGGCTGGCGTGGCTGGGCACGACGCTGGGCGTGTCCATGTTCGCGGGCTTCGCCGTGGCGGGTGGCCTGCACCGGCGGCTGCGGCTGGAGTGGCTGCCGGGGCTGGGGCTGGGCGTGTGCGGCCTGGGCGTGCTGCTGATGGCGGTGGCGCCGTCGCTGGCGGTGGCCATGGGCGGCATGGTGTTCATCGGCCTGGGCAACGTGCTGCTCAACGTGGGCCTGGGGCCGCTGATGCAGACGCACGTGGAGCTGGGGCTGCTGGGCCGGGTGATGGGCGTCTTCCGCTCCGTGAGCACCGCGTGCCTGCTCTTGGGCGCGAGCAGCGCGGGCTACCTCATCGACCTGGTGGACACGCGGCGAATCACGGGGCTGGCGGGCATCATCCTGATGGTGGCGGCGCTCGTGGCGGGCACCCGACTGGCCCGCGCCGTCACCGCCCTGCGCGCGGCGCCCCGGGTGGAGCCTCCTCGCGCGGCCGTCAGCGTGGAGTGAGCGGACGCGTGGTGGCCCTCGTCGACAGGCGCGGCGCGCGCGCGCACCGGGCATCCGCCTGGCTCCTCCTCCTGCTGCTGACGTGGGGGCCGCTGGCCCTCGCGCAGGTGCCCACCGTGGTGGTGGAGGGGCGGCACCTCCAGGCGAGCCGGGTGGACAAGGGCCCGGCGCTGGACGGCGTGCTGGATGACGACGTGTGGAGGCAGGCCACCTTCACCAGCGACTTCCTCCAGAAGGAGCCCGTGCAGGGCACGCCCGCCTCGGTGAAGACCGAGGTCGCCTTCGTGTACGACGCGGACGCGCTCTACGTGGGCGCGCGCATGTCCAGCCTGGGTCCGGAGGACATCGAGACGGTGATGACCCGGCGGGACGAGAGCGGCTCGGCCGAGCGGCTCATCATCTCCCTGGACACGTACCGCGACAGGCGCACGGCCTACAGCTTCGCCGTCACCGCGGCCGGGGTGCGGGTGGACTGGTACCACCCGGATGACCACGAGTACGTCGTCGACCTGTCCTTCAACCCGGTGTGGGAGGCGCGCACCACGCGGACGGCGGACGGGTGGGTGGCGGAGCTGCGCATCCCGTTCTCGCAGCTGCGCTTCGACGCGGCCAACGAGCAGGTGTGGGGCCTCAACATCCAGCGCGTCATCCCGCGTCGCAACGAGGACGACTTCTGGGTGGTGGTGCCGCGCGACATCACCGGCTGGTCCTCGCGCTTCGGCGCGCTGTCGGGCCTGCGAGGCGTGGCCCCCTCGCGTCGCATCGAGCTGTTGCCGTACGTGACGGGGGACTGGCGCCTGGACTCCGGCGCCAATCCGCGCGAGGGCACGCCCTTCGAGGACCGGCGCGCGTACTCGGCGCGCGTGGGCGTGGACGGCAAGGTGGGGCTGGGGCCCAACCTGAACCTGGACGTGACGGTGAACCCGGACTTCGGGCAGATCGACGCGGACCCGGCCCAGGTGAACCTCACGGACTTCGAGGTGGTGGTCGACGAGCGGCGGCCCTTCTTCACCGAGGGCAGCCAGCTGTTCAACAACAACAACACGAACAACAACGGGCCCGCCTACTTCTACTCGCGGCGCATCGGCGCGGCGCCCCGGCTGCGCGCCAGCGCGGACTACGTGGAGCCGTCGCGGGCGACGCCCATCTGGGGCGCGGCGAAGCTCACCGGGCGCCTGTCGTCGGGGTTGTCGCTGGGCGTGCTCGGGGCCCTCACGGGGGAAGGCTACGCGGACACGTACGACTTCGCGTCCCAGGAGCAGGGGCGCGTGAAGGTGGACTCGCGCACGGGCTTCGGCGTGCTGCGCGCGCAGCAGGAGCTGGGCAAGGGCTCGACGGTGGGCGCCACGCTCACCACCGTCCACCGCGACATCGGCGAGGGCGAGGGGCGCACGGGGGAGCTGGCGCGCGAGGCGTACACGGGCGGCGCGGACTTCCGGCTGCGGCTGCGCGACGGCGAGTACATCGTCTCCGGCTTCGCGGGCGGCAGCCTGGTGCGAGGAGACCCCGCGGCCATCCTCCGGCTGCAGCGCTCCAGCGCGCGCTACTTCCAGCGGCCGGACCAGACCTACGTCCGGTTGGACCCGGAGTCCCGCTCGATGTCGGGCTACACCGTGGGCGCGAAGGTGGTGCGCCAGAGCGGCGAGCACTGGCTGTGGAACGGCAGCGTGGGCGTGGAGTCCCCGGGCTTCGAGCTCAACGAGCTGGGCCGGCTGAGCACCACGGACGACGTGGACCTGAACCTGGGGCTGTACTACCGCGAGACGAACCCGGGCACCTTCCTGCGCGGCTACAAGCTGGGCCTCTTGACGTACGGCAACTGGAACCACGGCGGCACGCGCACGGTGAACCAGTTCATGTTCAGCGGGGAGGTGACGTTCCCCAACTTCTGGGAGGCGAGCCTGCTCGTCACCTACTACCCGCGCGCCTACTCGGACCAGCTCACGCGCGGCGGTCCGCTGATGCAGACGCCCCAGGGACTGGAGGCGGGCCTCATCCTGAACAACAACGCCTCCGGGACGAACCTGTGGGAGGTGGACGCGCTGGCGTGGACGTACGAGGACGGCAGCGGCGGAGGCACGTTGACGGGCTCGGTCACCGTGCAGCCCCTGCGCAACCTGCGCCTGTCGGTGGAGCCCGTGGGCTCGCTCTACACGGAGGCCCGTCAGTACATGGCCACGCTGGACGGTGGCCGGGAGGAGACGTATGCGCGGCGCTACGTCTTCGGCGCGGTGCGACGCCGCGAGCTGGCGCTGCGCTTGCGCGCCAACCTCTTCATCACCCCGGACCTGAGCCTGGAGGCCTACGCGGAGCCGTTCGCGTCCAGCGGTGTCTTCAGCGCGCCCGGTGAGCTGGCCCGCGCGCGCGGACGCCAGCTGCGCAGGTACGGCCAGGACGGCACGTCGCTGTCGCGAGGGGAGGGCGGAGACTGGGACGTGACGGACGGCGCGAGCGGCTTCCAGCTGGCCAACCAGGACTTCAACGTCCGCTCCTTCCGCAGCAACGTGGTGCTGCGCTGGGAGTGGCGACCGGGCAGCACGCTCTACGCGGTGTGGCAGCAGGACCGCTCCGCCGACTCGCTCGGGGGCAACGCGCTGGCGCCCAAGGCGCTGGGCGACGCGCTCTTGAGCCCGGGGGGACACACCTTCGCGCTCAAGCTGTCGTGGTGGTTCCCCGCGGGCTGAGCTTCACGGTGGCTCATAGCGCGGCTCAGATGGACTGAGCGACAGTGTAACCGCAGTGGGCGAACCATCCCGCTGCGTCGGATGGGGAGATGGCCGCCAGAGCGAGATGGATGCCCTGGTGCAGGGCGGAGCGAGTGTGAAATCTCCACTTGCGCAGCAGCGCCTTGACCTTGCTCCAAGCCAGTTCGATGGGGCTGAAGTCGGGACTATAGGGAGGCAGGAAGACGACCCGGGCGCCGCACGCCTCGCAGCGCCGACGCTCGCTGTCGACCCTCACCTCACGGGTGGCAACAGGGCGAGCAGTCGTTCGAGCCATGGCGGTATCCCCTTCAGAAGGACAGCACCTGGGGCTCAGGCCATATTTGCCGGTGTAGAAAAAAGCTGCGGCTTGGTTAGCTCAGGAGACCGCGGCGACGCCCAAGCGGCGTACCGACTCGTGAGGGCGAATCAGGCCGTCCATGCCGTTTCCACCCTCTGCCGCGTGCTGGGGGTCTCCGAGAGCGGCTACCATGCTTGGCGCACGCGGTTGCCCTTGACGCGGGCCGTGGCCGACGCCCATCTGACCGAGCGCATCCACGCCATTCATGCCATGAGTCGTCAGACGTATGGGGCACACCCCTCATCCACGCGGAGCTGGCCGCCGAAGGCATCTGCGTCGGCCGCAAGCGTGTCGCTCGCCTGATGCGTGCGGCCAGCCTGCAGGGCGTGAGCCGACGGAAGCAATGCACCACGACGGTGCGGGACGAGCGGTCGCGGCCGGATCCGGACCTCGTCGACCGCCAGCTCAAGGCGCCCGGGCCAGACCAGCTCTGGGTGGCCGATATTACGTACGTGCCCACCTGGGGTGGCTTCCTCCACCTGGCCGTGGTGATGGATGCCTGGAGCCGCAAGATCGTCGGCTGGGCCATGGCCACTCACCTGCTGAGCGAGCTGGTCCTGCAAGCACTCGAGATGGCACTGCGGCAAAGGCGCCCCACTGGCGTCATCCACCACTCCGACCAGGGCACCCAGTACACCTCGCTGGCCTTCGGACTGCGTTGCCAGGAAGCCGGCGTGCGTCCCTCCATGGGCAGCGTGGGGGATGCCTACGACAACGCGATGTGCGAGAGCTCCTTCGCCACGCTCGAAGGCGAACTGCTCGACCGCCGCAGTCTTCGCTCGCAAGCAAAGGCCCGGATGGCCCTCTTCGAATTCATCGAGGGCTGGTACAACCCACACCGGCGGCACTCCGCACTAGATTACGAGTCGCCCGCCAACTACGAAAAGAAGTACCGGGCTGCTGCCTGATGGCGAAAGCCCGGAACGCTCTGCGGAACCGGGGCAACTTCACGATACTGTGGCCCTCAAGTCATGACCCGCCCGCGGATCTTCATCAGCCACTCTGGGACGGAGCCGTCGGCTGTACAGCTGCGGAAGACGCTCGCCCAGCGGCTGAGGGATGACGGATATCGGGTCCTGGTGGACGAGGACGAGCTGAAGATCGGCGAACACTGGCGTCCCACGATCAACGCCTGGATCGGGGGCTGCGATGCGGCCGTGCTGCTGGTGTCGTCAGCCGCCCTGGAATCGAAGTTCGTCGCCTACGAGACGAGCCTGCTGTCCTACCGGCATGGCAGCGAGCAGGGCCGGTTCATGCTCATCCCCGTCTTTCTGCCTCCGGTGACGATGCAGGATGTCAACAACAGTCCGCTCGAACCCGCGCGCATCGCGGACAGGCAGGCCATCTATGGGAACCTGACCCAGGAGCAGATCATTGAGCGGGTCCTTCAGAACCTGAAGGACCACGAGCCCAACACGTCTTTCTCGGAGCGGCACGCCAAGCGCCTGGGAGGACTGCTCGAGAAGGTGGACACTGTCGATCTCGAAACAGTCGCTGGCAAGGTGGGCACGGCGCTGGCTCCCTGGACGCCCGGAGTGCATCTTCCGATGAGGGTCGCGTTGGGCCTCATGGCCGCAGGATTGGACGGCGCGACCGCAGGGGTCCGGGTGTTCCGCTCGCGCCTACAGGGGACGTCTTCCGTTGAGGTTGTGATGACGCTCATCGCCACTTCCTTTGTGGATTGCCGCTCCGTCGCCGAGATTGGCAAGGTGGGGAAGCAGCCAGGCCAGCCCTTTCTGCTGGCGCTCAATGGGAGCAATTCCCGGACCGCCGGGTTGTATGTCGTGAGTGGGTGCGATCACCTTCCCGTGAACGACTCGTGGCGCGTGGTGCAGGCCGATGGAGTAATGGGCAGCGCTGGCCTCGAGGATTTGAAGTCGCTCGTGCGTTCCGTGCTTGCGCACAGGTTCAATGTCCCTCCCGAGGAAGTCGACGAGACCGTCCGCAGCATCACTGATGAGGGTGAGCCCGTCTTCGTGGCCCTCTCGCTGTCAGCAGAAGCAGTCACCACCGACATGTTGGACGCCCTGCGGTCGGAGTTTCCCACCCTCAGCCTCTTTCTGATGACCGGAAGAGAGTCCCTCTCCGAGGAACTGGCGCGGCAGGCGGGTATCACGTTGCTGCATCCCCCACTCGAGCCTGACATCGAGCAGCCCTTTTGGGTGCTCTACGACAAGAAGCTCAAGTACTTGAAGATTCCCTGAGGAGCGTCACGACATGGCCAAAGCCCCCACGCTCACGTATCACAAGGAATTCAATCCCAAGCGCGTCGAGCGCCCCGTGGAACCCCAGGCGGAGGCAGGCGACCAGCGTCGTGCCGTCACCTACGTGTATTCGGAGGAGATCATCCTCCGCGTGAACATCGCCCTGGCCACACAGCGGCCCCTGCTGGTCCGTGGCCCCTCGGGCACGGGCAAGAGCTCCCTGGCCCGGAGCGTGGCCCAGGTCCTGAGCTGGCGTTACTACGAGACCGTCATCACCTCCCGCACCCAGGCGCGTGACCTGCTCTGGCAGGTGGACCTCCTGAGCCGCCTCCACGATGCCCAGTCCTCCAGACGCAGGTTCGACGCGGACTATGGCCCCTACGTGATTCCGGGTCCCCTGTGGTGGGCCTTCGATCGGACCAGCGCCCGCGCCCAGCGTGTCCGCAGCGCCGCCCACCGCACGGGGAGCGAGTTCGATCCCAACCTCGGAAGCGGCCACGAACGAGCCGTCGTCCTCCTCGATGAAATTGACAAGGCTGACCCCGATACGCCCAACAACCTCCTCGTGCCCTTGGGCTCGCTCCAGTTCCAGGTCGAGGAGACCGGGCAGATCGTGAAGACGACCGCCGAGCGAGCCCCCCTCATCGTCATCACCACCAATGACGAGCGCGAGCTGCCGCTTGCCTTCCTCCGGCGCTGCATCGCGCTCGAGCTCGACTATCCGACCCGCGAAGGGCTGGTGGAGATCGGCAGCGCCCAATTTCCCGAGGTCGGTGAGGAACTGCTGGCTGATGTGGCCCAGGCGATGCTCCCCAAGGACGGCGGACCTTCCACCAGCGCCGCCGAGTACATCGATGCGCTCCGGGCCTGCTTCCATCTGGATCTGTACCCCGGAACTCCCGCCTTCAACCAATTGCTCTCTGCCACAGTCTGGAAGCATGGGCGCAAGGAGCCGGGCAGATGAGTCGCGGCCCTTCTTCGTCCCTGGGAGATCTGGCGCACGCCCTGGCCCATTTGCGGCCCGCAGACGACACCACGCGCGAGGCCATCGCCGCCATCGTGATGGCGCGTGACACCGGAGCGGTGGTTCTCTCCAGGTCCGAATCGGCGGGGCCGCCTTCAGAGCGACCCGAGCGTCCACCGCTGCCGCGGTCTTTTCCTCCGGCTCCCGTTCCCACGTCTCCACCGCTCGACTCCCGGGAGACCACCGAGGAGCCGGTCCCCGTGATCATCACCCGGCTCCCTCGGACTCCGCCGGTCGTGCCGCCCTGGGTTCTCAGCACGTCCCCGCTCCCGGAGCCCCCGCCTCCCGGGACAGCCGCCCCGGAGCCCGACTCCCTGTTGGAGCCCCGGCGCTCCCGGGCGCTGCTCGGGGCCATGCTGGCGACCCACGGCGAAGGACAGATCGATCTCGAGTCTCTCGTCAGGATCATCTCCTCGGGACGTGCCCTGCGCGACCTGCCGCGTCGGTCCGTTCCCACGCTCGCCCACGGCGTTCAACTGCTGCTGGATCGGAGCGATGCCATGCTTCCGTTCCACCTCGACGTGACGAACCTAGGGCGCCGGCTCTCGCAACTCGTGGGGGAGGGATTGGCGCTGCTGCACTTCTCGGCTTGTCCTACTCGCGGCTGCGGGCGGGGCTCGCGCCGTCAGTGGAAGCCCTACGGCCCCGGGCAGATGCCTCGTCCGGGAACCCGGGTCCTGTGCGTGACCGATCTGGGACTCGGTGCCGCGACATCTGGCAACGTGCCCGCACGCTGGGAGGAGTGGCGTGATTTCGCCACCCTGCTTCGCCGGGCAGGATGCTCGGTAGGAGCCCTGGTTCCGTCCCCCCCCGAGCGCTGGCCCTCCGAGTTGGAGCAAGTGATGGAGCTGTTCTACTGGGACCGCACGCTCACGGTGGCGCGGGCCGCGCGTGGAATGTCGCGGAGAAGGTGAAACCATGGCCACGCTCGCCGCAGCCCGCATGCTCGTGGAGGACGTCGAGCGGGATCAACCCCAGGCCGTTGAACTCGCCAGTCTGGCGTCGTTCGCCGTGCGCGTCGATCCGCCCCTCCTGCGGCGGCTGCGCCTGGAGTTGCTCCCTGGGAACTCGCCCGCGCTCGAGGCCGACGTGTGGCATGGAGGCCTCGTCACCTTCCGGGGACCCGAGGGGTTCGTCTTCGCCCCGGGGGTTGGGGCGGTGCTGCGTGAGAGGCTCGCGTCGGACGCTTCGCGGTACGAGCGGGCGTGGAGCATAACCCGGGAGGTTCACGCGCCTTGGCTCTCGCCCGCGCTGCTGTTGGAGGAGGAGCTCAACTACCATCAGCTCAGCCAGAAACCGGGAGCGTATGACGAGGCTCGGGAGTTGCTGCGCAAGGCGGTGGCCTGGGTCGTCAGGGAGAAATCTCCGGGCATGGCCTACTGGGCCGCGGGAGCCGCGATCCGGCTTCCTTCCGCGCTGATGGACATGGAGGAGGGGCGAATGTTAGCCGCGGCTGCCCCGGCCCGTCTCCCGGGAAGCCTGCGCCTGCCTTCGCCTCCGTCCGGTTCGGTCCCGGAGTGGATGCCCTGGGTTGCTCCCGAGGGATTGGAGCGCATCCGGCTGGGCGTGAAGATGTCCCCTCTCTCCCTGACACTCGATCCGCGCAACGAGTCCCATGAGGACTTCATCGAGCTACCGAGGACGAATCCGCTCGTGGTGGAGGTGGCAGAGGCCGACGCGGATGACGAGTTCGATGAGCCGAGGCGTATTTTCATTAGCTACGGGTTGGCTGAGCGCGGGGTTCAGCGCTGGAATCACCGTATCCGGGATGCTTTACGGCGAACCCCGCATCAAGTGTTCCCCGAAGACGAAGTTCCGCAACCGGGTACTTCCTGGCGAGAAACATTGGAGAAGGAACTCGCCGGGTGTGACGCCGCCATCCTGTTGTTCTTCGCGCCCACTCGCTATTCGGGTTTCCAAGAGGAGTTCCTCCTCGAGAGGCAGAGGAAGGATCCTGAAGGTTTCACCCTCATCGTGGTGAACATCCGTCCGGAGAATGATTCCGAGTTGCTGCCCCCCGTTGTGCTTCCCGGTGGGTTCGTCCCGTTGTTCATGTTCGAGGCGAGCGCCGGACAAGAGCAGCAGGTCATCCGACGGATCCTCGAAGCATTGAAGCGCTCGCGCGGGGCGCCGAGATTTGGGCGCAGATTCGATTTCTCTCCGCCTGGCACCGCGCGAATCGCCCATTCGGGCCAGGCATTGCGGCTTCGCACCCTGGTTGGCGACGAATACATCATCGAGCCCGCCAGGCTGGACCCGCGCCATGTACCCCCGCCCGAGCCAGGGCCCATCGCCCATCCGCAGGCATTCAAAACCTTGCTGGAGGAATTTGATCGCTCCCCCGTCATCGCCATCACAGGCCCGGCGGGCGTTGGAAAGACCCAGCTCATCCGGCAGGCCCTCTCGCAAGCGGGTTATGTCTTCCGGTACGGCAGTTACTCCCTCGTCGCACGGGGGTCGGGGATGCCCCCGTCCGCTCAGTCCATTGCCTGGAATCTGGTGCGGGCCATTGCTCCGGAGCAGGCTCGGTCGCGTGAGGATGCACTCCGGCTCTATCGCTACCTGACGTCGGAGCGTCGGATGGCGCTGGTGTTGGAGGATGTCGACTCGTTGGGGTGGAGCAATGATGCGCAGGCCGTGGCGGAGATCAACGCCCTGCACCCGGCTCGTGGCTCGGGTTCCGTCCTGCTGTTGACGTCGCGCAAGCGTATCGAGAGGGTGGATGCTCGATGGATTGAGCTTGGGGGGATGGAGTCCGGGCTGGCCGTGGGCATGTTGATGAGGCTGGTCCCACAGGCCAGCGAGCATGCCGCCGCGATCGTGGAGGCCTGTCGCTACCTCGCGATCCCCATGTATGAGGTGGGCAAGGCAATAGCCCAGCTCCCGTCCGACATTTCCATCGAGCGGTATGTCCTGCTCTTGCGCCAGGCGCGCATGCTCGCCGTGTTTCCGGAATCCTTCAACCTCGGCGCCGCCGAAACGGTGCTCGTGGGTGAGGAGCCGAGCTCCGAAAGCGAACTTCCAATGGCGCAAGAGATGCTCCAGGCCGGGCTATTGCGATCGGCTGGTCTCGGGCGCTACGTCTTGTGGCCGCCCATACGGGCGGTGGCCGAGGCCGAACCGGGTGAACCCGAGTCCTATGAGGCTGCCTGGCGCCATGCTGGCCATTACCTGCGCCTGCTCGAGAGCCTTCATGGGCGGTACATGCAGGGAGGGCCTGCTCGCGCCGAGGCCATTGCCGCCTTCGATGCGGACTCGGCGAACATCGTCGTGACCATCGAGTGGCTCCTCGTCCGCCTGCCAGGACTGAGCGAGGAGGACGAGTTCCAACGGATGCTGTCCTCCTTGATGGCTGCGGCCCCCAGGTTGTTGCGGCTACGCCGGCCACCACGAGAGCGGGAACGCTGGTTCAACTACGCGAGCCAATTGCAGGACGACCCACTCGTCTTGCTCGAGTCGGCCATCGCCGAGGCGGAGCTCGGTCAACAGACGCAGGCATTGGATACCTGTGACCGTGCACGGGATCTCGTTGCCTTTCCCCCGGAGGATGCGGCGAGTAAGGACATCGTCGTCAAGTTGGCCCGGTTCCAACTGGAGGCGGGCAATCTGGAAGCGTGCCGGTCGACGTTGAAAGAGCTTCCACCCCTGGGACTCCCTTCCAGTGATCATGGAGCAGAGTGGCATTATGTGACCGCGCTCCTCTATTCAGAGGAGGGAAGAGGGACTGAGGCCGATTGGGAGATGCGGATTGCTCGCGCATTGGCTGTGAGCGAGGGCGACATTCGTCTCGAAGGGGACGTCCAGCGAGGCCTGGCGGATCTCGCGATGGCGCGGAATGAGCTGGGCCGGGCCGCGGCACTGCATGAAGAAGCTCTTGAGTTTGCCCGTGCCTGGCGCGATGACCGAGGTGCGGCGCTGGCTTCCTGGGGACTCGGCCTGGTACGGGTCCGTCAGGGCCTCCGTGAGCGTGCCGGAGAATTCCTCCAGGGACTCGTCGACCATTACCGGTTCATCGAACATGCGCAGGCGGAGCAAGTAGCACGTCAGAGGGAGGTGCTACTCCTGCCCCCCAGGAGGACAGGAGAGTCGCCGTCTCGCGACCAGAAGCCCGTGGTGGTTGAGGACATCCTGCGGGTTTCTACGCCTCGCATCGCGCTTTACGTGAGAGACCGCCTGAAGTGCGACGAGGAGATAGCCCATGACGCCGCCGTCGACGCGGTGGTCAGCTATCTGAACAACCCCGACCGTTACGACCCATCCAAGTACGACCTGGATGAATACCTCAGCCAGGCTGCATTGCATCAGGCACGAGATCGGAGCAGAGCCGCATTCGCGAAATCCCGGCGCGAGCAACAATTTGCCAGCGAACTCGAACTTTCGTTGAGGGATCCAAGAGAGCAGATGGAGCAATCCGTAGAGGCCAACAACGCCTTGAAGAAGCTGGTCGCGCGTGGGTACTTGAAGGACGAGAAGGACATGGCCGCTCTCGCGATGTTGCTGCAGGGCGAACGCTCCACCGAACGGTTGGCGAAAGCGCTGGGGCTCGACGCTTTGAAGCAGGAGCAGATGCGGCGGGAAGTAAAGCGGCAACGAGACCGGCTCATGAAAATCCTGGAACGGTTCGGAAGGCAGTCCTGAAAATCGCCCTGCGGTGGGCTGTTTCCCCTGTTCCCGTTTGAGCTCCTGGAGGGTGATTTCCCGAAGGTCCTTACCGGCCAGCGGCAGGACGCCGAAGCGGCCCGCGTGATTTCCCTGGCCCAGCGTTTCTGCGACTGCGTGCGCCCTCGGACAGGCGCCCAGCAGCCGAGCCCCAAGCACTCCGCCGTCGCTTCGAAGCCTAGCTGAAGGAAGCACGGCATTGTGGGGTGCGTGCCGTGAAGACGTTTGCAGAGGGGCTTCAGCACGACCACGACGCTGTTCTGGCCTCGATGCAGACCCCATGGAGCAATGGGCAGTGCGAAGGCCAGGTTACTCGGCTCAAGCCTCTCAAGCGGCAGATGTACGGGCGTGCCTGCTTCGACCTGCTGCGCTGTCGTGTGCTGCTGGCGACTTGAAACCGTGCTGGGTGACGACGGCCCCCTGTGTCAGGGAAGATGTCGCCTCGGCTGACCTGCCGAGCTGACCACCCGATGGGGGCGAGCACAGGCGGTTGAAGTGCCGTACACAGACGCATTCAAGGCACAGATGGTGAAGCGGATGATGGGCCCGAGCGCGGTGAATGCCTCGACACTGGCCCGGCAGGTGGGAGTGTCCCAACCAACGTTGTCGCAGTGGTTGCGAGCGGCGAATAGGGTAGCGGCCATGACGCCCCCGTCCGAAGAGAAGAAGCCCGCGCCCTCCCCCGTGCCGAAGAAGTGGACGCCCGAGGAGAAGCTGCGAGTGCTGGCGGCTGCCCAGGAACTCAAAGGGGAGGAGTTGGGGGCATTGCTGCGTGGAGAGGGGCTGCGTGGAGAGGGGCTGCATGAAGCGCAGCTGCGAGAGTGGCAGCAGGCGGCCGCGGGGGCGCTCTCCGGCACGGCGAGCGAGCCGTTGCCGGCCAAGGAGCGCAAGCGGCTGGCCGCCGCCGAGAAGCGGGTGAAGGAGCTTGAGTGGGAGCTGCACCGCAAGGAGAAGGCGCTAGCGGAGACGGCGGCGCTGCTGGTGCTCGAAAAAAAACTTCAGGCGATGGGGTGGGACGACAGGCACTCGGGCGACGAGGACGACTCCGGGGACGAGAAGAGCGAGAAATGACGCTCGCCCTCGTCGACGAGGCCCTGGAAAGAGGCGTGCGCCTGGAGGCCATCTGCGAGCGGCTCGGGGTGACCCCGCGCACGATTCAACGCTGGAGGAAGCCAGCCACGGCGGAGGACCGACGGTGTGGTCCGCATACCCGTCCAGCCAACCGACTGTCCGAGGCGGAGCGGCGCCGAATCCTGGCCGTGGCCAACAGCGAGGAGTTCCGGGACGCCTCGCCCAAGCAGATTGTCCCCAGGCTGGTGGACCGGGGCGAGTACGTCGCCAGCGAGGCGAGTTTCTACCGGGTGCTGCGCGAAGCGGGGCAACTGGCCCACCGAGGCCATGCCAAGGCGCCCACGCCCAGGCCCCGGGCCGAGCACACCGCCACGGGGCCGAATCAGGTCTGGAGTTGGGACATCACCTACCTGAAGGGCCCGGTGAAGGGCGCCTTCCTCTACCTGTACCTGGTGGTGGACGTCTTCAGCCGGCGAATCATGGGTTTCTCGGTGCACGAGGAGGAGTCGTCCGAGCATGCGGCGTCTCTCATCCACCGCTCTTGGCAGGAGGCGGGCTGCCCCGAGGGGCTGGTGCTGCATGCGGACAACGGCGGCCCCATGAAGGGCGCCACGCTGCTGGCCACCTTGCAATGGCTGGGAGTCACCCCGTCCTTCAGCCGGCCCCGCGTCTCGGACGACAATGCCTTCTCCGAGGCCCTCTTCCGCACGCTGAAGTACCGCCCCAGTTTCCCCCGGCGGCCCTTTGCCTCCGTCGAAGCTGCGCACGACTGGGTGACGCGCTTCGTGACTTGGTACAACACCGAGCACCGACACTCCGCCATCCGCTTCGTCACGCCTGACGACAGGCTTAGGTCGCGAGGCCATGCTGCTGACTCGACGCCACGGGGTGTACCAGCGCGCCCGAGCCCGTCACCCCGAGCGCTGGAGCCGCGTCACGCGCGACTGGACGCCAGCTGGCCCCGTCCGTCTCGGTCCCTCTCCGAACCTCTCCCCGGCGGTGCAGGAGATGAGGCGCATCGGATGAACCCTCTCACGCGACATCTACCTTGACGCTCACCGACGGCAGACGGCGCTGGGCTCCAAGTCCGGCCTGGACCGGGACTGAAAACCGAGGCAGACCTCCCCGAGGTGCGCTCTGGCGGTAGGGCTTTCTAACACCCCCACGGAGGCTGTCTGCACCGCTTATTTTGCCCGAGGGACTCCACACAATGTGCGGGAGATCCACGAGACCGGGGTAACTCCAGTGAAGGAGTTCTGCGCCATCCGGCTGATGATGCCCTGGAGAATCTCCGCGCGCTTGGTGATGAGTTCCGTCGACATGGTGGCCTCCTCGGGAGCAGCCGTTCTGGTACACTGCTCGTGAAGCACGAACCTTCACGGGGAAACCGACGATGCCGCATTCCGTCTTCATCAGCTACGTCTACGAGGAGAAGTCCTACAAGGACAGGGTTGCGAGCTGGATCGAAGGGCAGCGGCTGGGTTCCAATGTCGTCGTTACGTGTGAGCGCGCCGATGTCCGGCAGCACGGCGAGCAGGAGATCCGCAACCACCTGCGGCCGCTCATCCAGGGAGCCGCCGCCGTTCTCGTGCTCGTGGGGGACACGAGCCACAGCCGCAAGTGGATCGACTACGAGGTCTCGGTGGCGCAGTCGCTCCACAAGGTCATCATCCCGGTCCGCATCCCCGGGACGCTGGGCGGCCTGCCCCGGGAGATCCGGGCCGAGCCCGAAGTCACGTTCGAGCCCAACGCCATCTCCCGGGCGCTGCGGGACGGGTTGGGCTGAGGCGTGGTGGGCACCATGGGTACCGCGCCCTGCTATCAGGTGGTGCTGCTCGAGCCGGAGCGGCAGTATGTCCCAGCAGGTGGCCACTCGGTCACGCTGCGGGCCACCCTCGAGCGCCAGCTGACGGCTCTGGGGCTGGAGCCCATGACCGCGCTCCGAGTGCTGGACGAGACCAACTTCCACCACGCGAGGGATCCGTTCCTGCCTGTGGCCGCCGTGTACTTCGGTGGGCTGCACCAGAGTGTAGAGGCCACCCAGATCGTGGAGCAGCTGCGCGCGGAGGGGCGCTTCGTACTGCCCGTGGTCCCGACACTGGTGGGCTATGGCACGCAGGTGCCTGCGGCGCTGGCCCCCATCAACGGAATGGAGCTGAGCCCGAACGACCCCGACCTGCAGCACGCCGTGGCCCGGCTCATGGAAGACCTGGGGCTGATGCGCTCGCGCCGGCTGGTCTTCATCAGCTACAAGCGGGACGAGTCGCGTGGCGTCGCGCTCCAGCTCCACCACGCGCTGGAGGCGCGCTCGTTCGATGTCTTCTTGGACACGCACAGCATCCAGCGGGGTGATGAGTTCCAGCCCATGCTGTGGGATAGGATGGGAGACGCGGACCTGCTCATCCTGCTCGATACTCCACATGCCTTCACCAGCAAGTGGGTGGAGCAGGAGGTCGCTCGCGCGCACAACCTGGGACTTGGCGTGCTCCAGCTCATCTGGCCCCCGCCTCACAAGCGGACGCTCGGGACGGAGCTGTGCGAGCCGGTGTCCCTGGAGGCCAAGGACTTCGAGGGCACGCCAAGCGAGCCGGGATCGACGCTCTTGGACTCCCGGATGGAAGAAGTCGTGGCCCTGGCCGAGGGCACCCGCGCTCGTTCCCTGGCGAGCCGGAAGACCAGGGTCATTACCGAGTTCTGCAAGCAGATGGAAGGGCTCGGGGTGGACGTGGT
This sequence comes from Myxococcus fulvus, assembly GCF_900111765.1. The sequence goes on along the minus strand of NZ_FOIB01000005.1, from coordinate 215,862 downwards.
CGTCCAACCCTCGGGTCACCTGGAGGTGCAACATCCCTCCATGGAGGCCACGCACGTCTTCCCGATCGTGGGCCACCCGGAGACCTCCCTGCTGCAGCAGATCGAGGATGACTGCTTGAAGTGCGGCCCCCCCCCGCCCCGCGGGTGCCTCATCTACGACCCGCTGGGGATGTGGCCCAAGAAAGCAGCGCACCTGGAGTGGCTCAACAAGAGCCTTCCAATCAAGTCCCTGGCCGTCACGGAGGTGCTCAAGTGGCTGACACCGTAGAGCGCTCGCCGGGGCCCGTCTTCCTCTCGGCAAGCGTTCCCCTTCCGGGCCGCGATCCGGTCTACCTGTCCACCGCCAACATCCTGGCCATCCGGGAGGCGGTGGCCGCGCTCACCGTAGTGGTGCTTCCAACGGACCGGCTCGTGTTTGGAGGGCATCCGGCCATTTCCCCCCTAGTCCACCTCGCTGCCGAGCGGCTCGGAGCTGCGAACCGCGTCTACATCTACCAGTCGCAGTTCTTCCAGAACGTCATCCCTCCTAGCTCGCTACAATTCCGGCACCTCATTTGGACACCGGTTAGCGGCAGCGAAGCCGACAGCCTGCTGCTCATGCGCGAACGGATGATTTCCAGCGAGCGCTTCCAGGCAGGAGTCTTTATCGGTGGCATGGAGGGCCTAGAGGAGGAGTTCGAACTTTTCCGCAAAGCGCAGCCCCAGGCTATTGCCCTTGCGGTGGCCTCCACCGGCGCCGCTGCCCGCATCCTCTTCGACCGCGAACCGTGGGGCTCGAAGGATGCGGGACTGGAGAACGACGTGGCCTATGCGTCCCTGTTCCGGCGGCTGCTGGGCAGGAACGCGGCGCCGTCTTCCTCAAGCCCCAGCACCTCCTCCGTCCCCTGACTCTTCCGCCGCCTGCAGACCATACATCTAACGGCACCACAGCCTCGATGAAGTCCGTAGTAGATTCTGTGCGTGCTGGCTGTAGGCTTACAGGCACTGACATTGGCTGGGAACTCTAAGGAGGCTTATTTGGCTCGGAAGGTCTTTTTCAGTTTCCACTACGACCGCGATGTGAGGCGTGTCGTGCAGGTTCGGAACTCCTGGGTCGTTCGCCCAGAAGGTGAGGCGCAACCCTTTTACGACAAGGCTGAGTTCGAAGAGGTGAAGAAGCGCGCCGGCGGCATTGAGAAGTGGATCGAGGAGCAACTAAAGGGGACTTCCGTGACGGTGGTTCTCTTTGGTGCAGAAACCTACGAACGTCCTTGGGTACGGCACGAGATCAAGCGGAGCTACGAACTCGGTAAGGGACTGCTCGCGATTGACATCCACAACGTGAAGGATCCGCAGCATGGAGCCGATGTGCAAGGGAAGAACCCTCTCGATTACTGGACGATCAAGCAGAATGGGCGCGATGTGCCGTTCTCTGCCCTCTACAAGACTTACGATTGGGTGCGCGACAATGGCTATGCCAATATGTTGTCTTGGGTTGAAGTGGCCGCGAAGGCTGCTGGGCGTTGACTCGCCGTGAGTATCTAGGGGCTAACCCGGAGCTTGGCTGACGCGACCGGCGGGCTCTGCGGTGAGCGTCAAGGTAGTTGTCGCGTGAGAGGGTTCAGCCGGCGTCCCGCACCTCCTGCGGAAGCGAGATGAGGTTGGGAGCGGGGTTGAGGCGCACGGGGCCCACCGGTGACCAGTCGCGCGTGCCGCGACTCCAGCGCTCGGGGTGACGGACTCGAGCACGCTGGTACACCCCGTGGCGTCGGGCCAGCAGTGCCGTCTCGCGGCCGAAGTGCCTGTCGTCGGGTGTGACGAATCGGATGGCCGAATGTCGGTGCTCGGTGTTGTACCAGTCCACGAAGCGCGTCACCCAGTCGTGTGGGCTTGGCCCGGTTCGGTGGACAGGTTGACTATGCTGCCTGCCTCTTCATTACGGCCATCCGCTCGTATTCAGCTGGGCTGACGTAGCCCAGAGCCGAGTGGCGACGCTTCCGGTTGTAGAACACCTCAATGTACTCGAACAGGGCCCCCTTCGCCGCCGCGCGAGTCTCGAAGCGGGTGAGGTAGACCAGCTCCTGCTTCAGCGTGGAGAAGAAGCTCTCCGCCACGGCGTTGTCCCAGCAGTTGCCCTTGCGCGACATGCTGCACTCGATGCCGCGCTCCTCGAGTAGTTGGCGGTAGTCCTCGCTGGCGTATTGGCTGCCGCGGTCCGAGTGGTGCAACTCGGGAGCTGGGTGTCCCAGCAGCGCCATGTCGAGCGCACTCAGCACCAGCCTGCGGTCGATTCTCTCGCCCATCGCCCAGCCCACCACCTTGCGGCTGAAGAGGTCCAAGAGCACGGCCAGGTACAACCAGCCCTCCTCGGTCCAGACATAGGTGATGTCGCCCACCCAGACGCGCTCGGGCTGGCCTGGCTGGAAGTTCCTCTCCAGTGAATTCGCAGCGACGGGGTGGCTGTGCGCGGAGTCGGTGGTCCGCACGAATCGACGCCGGGCACGAGCGCGCAAGCCCGCCTGGCGCATCAGCCGAGCCACGCGCTTGCGCCACCCGCCGGCCGCGCGCCTTCAGCTCAGCATGAACACGCGGAGCGCCGTACGTACCCCGGCTCTCCTGGTGCACGGCCAGCACCTCGACGCAGAGGTCCTGGTCACTCTTCGTGCGCTCAGACTGCGCGGGACGCTTCACCCAGACGTAGTAGCCACTACGGGAGACGCCCAATTGACGGCAGAGCGTGGCGACTGGAAAGAGGGCCTTCTTCGCGTCGATGAAGGCGAACTTCACTTCATCTCCTTCGCGAAGAAGGCCGCCGCATTTTTTAATATTTCTCGCTCCAGCCGCAGCTCGCGGTTCTCCTTGCGCAACCGGGAGAGTTCCTCACGCTCGTCCGTCGTCAGCGCCCCGGGCTTGCCCTCGCCCCGGTCCGTCTTCACCTGCTCCACCCACAGGCGCAGGGCTGACTCCGTCAGGTCCAGGTCCTTGGCCACATGAGGGATGGACTTGCCCTCCTGCACCAACTTCACCGCACCGGCCTTGAACTCTGCGGTGAACTCCCGGCGCGGCCTGCGGGGCTTCTTCGGCTTCTCGTCAGTTGCGGACATCCCGTGCTCCTTCCATCACATCTCGGGTGTCCACGGAAATGGGCCAAGCTCACTTGCGCTCCTTGGCGGGCAGCGGCTCCGTAGAGATACCCGAGAGCGCCCCCGCTGCGGCCTGCTGCCACTCCTTCAGCTGCGCCTCGTGCAGCCCCTCGCTGCGAAGGAGGGCGCCCAACTCCTCGCCCGTGAGCCCCTGGGTTGCCGCCAGCACGCGCAGCTTCTCCTCCGGCGTCCACTTCTTCGGCCCTACGGGCGCGGTGGGTTTCTTCTCTTCAGGCGGGGGCCTCATCGCCGCCACCCTATTCGCCTCGCGCAACCACTGCGACAGCGTCGGTTGGGACACCCCCACCTGCCGGGCCAGCGCCGCGGCGCTCACCGCGCCTGGGCCCACCATCCGCTTCACCATCTGCGTCTTGAATGCATCCGTGTACGGCACCGCGTCCTGCCTGCTCTCGCCCCCAAGGCGTCGTCAGCTCGGCCTATCCGCCGAGGCGACAACTTCCCTGACACAGGGGGTCTGATCCTCGCAGGTGGTGAGTGTTGGACTACCCATCCCAGATAATCTGCGGCAGGCCATCGTTTGGGCCTTCCACGAGAAGGGCCCGACGTATCGCAGATTACCCGCTTGCTGGGCACTTGGAGTGGCCACTGTCAGTTTGTGTGGCGTTGGCCGAGTCCAGCAATGTCATCAGCCATGGCACTTCTTGTACTTCTTGCCGCTCCCGCATTGGCAGCGCTCGTTTCGGCCGAGCGAATTTGGCATTGTCTCAATTACGTCAATAACCGCATTGAGATTCTGTTCGGCAATCCGTGTCTGAGGATGTGACGCGCCGAACATCCATCAGTCGTCATCGTCGTCATCACCACCGCCGCCGCCACCGCCGTCCCAGATGCTCCCGGCGGCCGCGGGCGTGGGGACATCGAAGGTGCAGGTCAGCTCGTCGCCGTTGGCGTACTGGTAGACATAGCGGCCCTCGGCGTGGTCATCCGCCAGCACCTCCAGCGTGAACGTGCCGCTGGCGGGGACACCCGAGTCGTCGGGGAAGCCGGAGCCAGAGCCCGCGGTGCCCGCCCACATCGCCATCCAGGTCTTCACCGCGGAGTCCTGCTCGGGGGCCAGGTCCGTGTCGGTGTTGATGAGGCGGGCCGTGCGCGGCGCCTGGCCTCGCTCCAGCTCCGCGCCGTTCGCCAGCTCGACGTCCGCGCCGAAGTTCAGGAGGCGGTCCTGTCCATTGGCCGTGTACTTGAGGAACAGCCAGGGGGTGGTGAACCCGAGGGGGGCTCTCACCAGCCGCGAGTACTCACCGTCGATGGGCCAGTCCACCTGTGCTCCCAGATAGGCGCCACGACATTCCCCCGTGGCCTCCCGGGAATCGCCACAGGCCGTGGTGAGCAGGAGCGTGACGACACCCGGAAACGCCGCGCGACGAAGCCATTCGTTCATGCGGCCATCCTACGGGCCTTCGTCGCTTTTCCCGCCTGGGTCGCGACCGCCACCCTCCGTGCCGCGCTGCGTCCCGACGCACGCTCACGCGGGCGACAGCGGCAGGTCCTCGAGCCCCAGGGGCGGGTGGCCCGTGACACGCTCGACGTCGGAGGTGACGGCGGACATCTCCCCGGAGGCGATGGCCGTATAGGTGCTGACCCACGCGTCCACCTGCCACTGGGGCGCGCCGTAGTGGGCGCGCGAGCGGTAGGCCTCGTCGATGCTCTCGGCGTAGTAGCGGATGGGCTTGCCGAGCCTGCGCGTGAGCACCTGGGCGATGTCGTCGAAGCTCAGCGCGCTCGGGCCCGTCAGGGAGTACGTCTGTCCCCGATGCGGCTCCGGGTGGAGCAATACGGCGGTGGCGACGTCGGCGATGTCCGACTGGGCGACGGCGGCGACACGGCCGTTGCCCGCGGGTCCCCGGATGATGCCGTCCTCACCGGCCAGCATCGGCAGGAAGTCCAGGTAGAGGCTGTCGCGCAGAATCACCGACGCGAAGCGCTGCTCGCGCAGCTTCTGCTCGGTGGCCCAGTGGTCCCGCGCGAAGGTGAACGTCGCGTGGGGGGCCGCGCCCTGGAACGACGTGTAGACGAGCGTCTGCACGCCCACGGAGGCCGCGGTCTCGATGAAGGCGAAGTGCTCGTCGAGCCGCGTGGGGGACTCCTTCGCGGACACGAAGAGCACCGTCCTCATGCCCTCCAGCGCCCGGGAGAGCGCGCCCCGGTCCTGGTACGTCGCGACGTGCACCCCGGCGCCGGGGAGGCGGGGGGCGCGTTTCTCGTCGCGGACGATGAGCCGCTGGGGGACGCCCTTCCCGGCGAGTTGTCGCGCGACGCGTCCGCCCAGCTTGCCGGTGCAACCGGTGACGGCAATCGATGGCTCCGACATGGACTCTCCTTCTGTACCTCAGTTCGCCTGTGACATCCGGATGACGGGCTTGAGCGTGTCGCCCTTCTCGGAGTCCTTGGCCGCCTCGTTGATCTGCGTCAGCGGGTAGAACTTCACCAGCTTGTCGAACGGGAACTTGCCCTGCGAGTAGAGGTCGATGAGCTGGGGGATGAAGACGTCCGGCACGCTGTCGCCCTCGACGATGCCCCGGATGCTCTTGCCGGGCACCATCAGGTCATTCACGTCGAAGCTCGCGTCGGTGCCCATGGGCGGCGCGCCCACAACGCCGCACGTGCCCAGGATGTCGAGCGCGTCCACGGCCTGCCGCAGCACCTTGGGGTGGCCGGTGGACTCCAGCGTGAAGTCCACGCCCTTGCCGCCGGTGACGCGGCGGATGAACTCCACGGCGTCCTCGTCCTGGCCATTCACCGCGTGCGTGGCGCCCAGCTCCAGCGCGAGCTTCAGCCGGTTGGGCTTGGTGTCCACGGCGATGATGGTGGTGGCGCCCGCGAGCTTCGCGGCCATGATGGCGGAGAGCCCCACCGCGCCGGAGCCGAACGCCGCGAACGAGCTGCCCGCGGTGACCTTCATCGAGTTGAGCACCGCGCCCGCGCCGGTGGAGATGCCGCAGCCAAGCGGTCCGAGCAGCTCCAGCGGCACGTCCTTGCGCACCTTGACGATGTTGCGCTCGGTGGCGATGGCCAGCGTGCCGAAGGAGGACTGACCGAAGAAGTGGTCGTGCAGCGGCTTGCCCTCCTTCTGCGTGGCGGTGGAGCCGTCGATTCGCCCGCCGCCCATGTTGCGCGCGAAGAACTCACGGCAGTAGGCCGGGTGCCCGGACTGACACAGGTCGCACTTGCCGCAGAAGGTGAAGGCCATGACGACGTGGTCTCCCGGCACCACCTTCGTCACCCGGCTGCCCACGCGCTCGACGATGCCCGCGCCCTCGTGTCCGAGCACCGCGGGCAGGGGCACCGGGTAGTACTGGTCCCGGACGATCATGTCCGTGTGACACATGCCGGTGGCGACCATCCGGACGAGCACCTCGTCGGCCTGGGGCGCGTCGATGGTGACGTCCTCGAGTTGGAACGGACCGCCCTTCTTCCAGACGACCGCGGCCTTGGCCTGGGTTTGCTCGCTCATGGACTCCGTCCTCCTTCACTCCGGTACCCGCCAACGGTACGGATGGCCCGGAGGGCAGGGGAGCCTGCCCTGTGCCTCGAAGGGGACGCGGGCAGGCCCGCCCGTGCCCGCCCGCGGGGACGGGCGGGCCTCCAGGCAGGCGCCGCGCGCCTGCTTCTCCATGCCCTGTCGCTCGCTCTGCACGCGTGCGGGTCCGCCACCGTCCGCGAGGGGGTTGTGGCGCGGGGGCGTGGCCTCCAGCGTGACGCGCAGAGGAGGACGTGTGTCCATGGCCCGACAAGGCGAGCGACGAATCCGATACGCGGTGGTGGGGGCGGGCAACCTGGCCCAGGTGGCCATCCTCCCGGCGTTCCAGAACGCGAAGGACAACTCGGAGCTGGTGGCCATCTTCTCCTCGGACCGGGAGAAGCGCGCGGCCCTGAAGAAGCAGTACGGCGTGGAGTGCGCCGGCTACGAGGACTTCGAGCAGGTGTGCCGCGACGCGCGCGTGGACGCCGTCTACATCGTCCTGCCCAACACGATGCACCGCGAGTTCACCGAGCGCGCCGCGCGGGTGGGCGTGCACGTGCTGTGCGAGAAGCCGATGGCGACGACGGTGGAGGACTGCGAGGCGATGATTCGCGTCGCGGACGAGCACGACGTCCGGCTGATGATTGCCTACCGGCTCCACTTCGAGGAGGCGAACCTGCGGGCCATCGAGCTGTTGCGCTCGGGCACGCTGGGCGAGCCGTCGCTCTTCTCCGCGGTGATGACGCAGCAGGCGCGGCCCGGGGACATCCGCACGCGCCAGGAGGTGGGCGGCGGGGCGCTGCTCGACGAGGGGCCCTATCCCATCAACGCCGCGCGCTACCTCTTCGGCGCCGAGCCCACGGAGGTCATGTGCTTCACGCAGGAGGACCCGGACTCGCGCTTCGAGGGGGTGGACGGCACGGCGCTCGCGCTGCTGCGCTTCTCCGGCGGACGGCTGGCGCAGTTCGCCATCAGTCACGCCGCGTCGGAGGTCTCCAGCTACCGCGTGGTCGGCTCCAAGGGCGATTTGCGCGTGGAGCCGGGCTTCGGCTACGGCACCGAGCGCAAGCACTTCCTCACCGTGGAAGGGAAGACGCTGGAGCGGAGCTTCGCGGACCAGGACCAGTTCGCGCCGGAGCTGCTCTACTTCTCGCGGTGCATCCTGGAGGGGCGCGAGCCGGAGCCTTCGGGCTGGGAGGGGCTGGCGGACGTGCGGGTGGTCGTCGCGCTCCAGGAGTCGGCGCGCACGGGGCGCGCGGTGAAGCTGCCGCCCTTCGAGCGTCGCGAGCGGCCGTCCATGGACCAGCTCATCACCCGTCCGGCCTTCACGCCGCCCGAGCCGGTGAACGCGCCGTCACCCACGCTGGAGTGACACGTCCAGCTCCGCGACCCGTTGGGGGGCGAGCCCGAGCAGCGCCTTCCCGAGTCGCGCGGCGGCGTCCCCCGCCTCCTTCCGCCAGGCGATGCGCCACGGCCGCTCCAGGGGCCCGGTGTCGAGCCGCCGCAGGACCAGGTCGCCGCGCGAGAGGTGGGGCGCGATGATCCACTCCGACATCACCGCGACGCCCAGGCCCGCCCGCGCCAGGTCCAGCAGGGCCTCCGTGAGCGGGATTCGCTCGACGCGCAGGCGCGGGCGCTCCCGACCGAAGACTTGATTCACGAACCAGACGTCCTGCGTCTTGGGCGTGTGCGACGTCAGCAGGGGGTGCGCCTTGAGGTCCTCGGCGGTGAACGTCTTTCGCGCCGCCAGGGGATGGGACGGGGAGACCACGAAGACCAGCTCGTCTTGGAAGAGCGGGCGTACCTCGAAGGTGGAGGAGCGGCGCAGCGGGGAGTGGGTGAGCAGCGCCACGTCGATGTCGCCCGCCTCGATGGCGGGGAGCGGGGACTGGGTGTGCTCCACCGCCAGGTCCACCGTGAGCCGGGGGATGGAGCGGCGCAGCTCCACCAGCAAGGAGGGCAGCCAGTGGTAGGCCGTGTAGCACTCGCACACCAGCCGCAGGCGGACGGGCGGCGTGGCGGGGGTGCGCACCTCGCGCTCCAGCTCGCCCAGCTCGACGAGCAGCTTGCCGGCCCCGGCGACGAGCCGGCGCCCCGCCTCCGTGAGCACGAGCCCGCGCGGCGTGCGGTCGAAGAGGGTGGCCTCCAGCTTGTCCTCCGCGGAGAGCAGGGCGCGGCTGACGGCGGGCTGGGTGAGGTGGAGCAGGGACGCGGCCTGCGCCGTCGTGCCGGCCGAGGCCAGCGCCATCACCACCCGCAGGTCCTTGATGTCCAGGCGGGTGCTCGGGGGCGGAGCGATGTCATCCATGCATCGAGCCTATGCCAAGGATGCGTTGGACGCATAGGGCGGGGAGGGCCAGAGTCGTGGGCGTTCCCAGGGGCATCCCGCCCCGCCCCGTGGAGGTATGCCCATGCAGCTGTATTTCCTGCCCATGTCCTGCTCGCTCGCGACCCGGATCTCGCTCTACGAGGCCGGCGCGGACGTCCGCTTCATCCCGGTGGACCGCAAGACGAAGCGGACCGCGGAGGGACAGGACTATCGCGAGGTCCATCCACTGGCGCTCGTCCCGGCGCTGCGCAAGGAGGACGGGGCGGTGCTGTTCGAGAGCGCCGCCATCCTCCAGTACATCGCCCACCGCTGGCCGGACGCGAAGCTGGCGCCGGTGGACCCCCAGGGCCGCGAGCAGCTCCAGCGGTGGCTGTCCTTCATCGCCACGGAGCTGCACAAGACGGTCTTCGCGCCCGTGTTCGATGTGAGCTCGCCGAACGCCGTGAAGGAGTATGCGCTGGCGAAGGCGCCCGCGAGGCTCGACGTCCTGGAGCATCACCTGTCGGGTCGCGAGTTCCTCCTCGACGCCTTCAGCGTGGCGGATGCCTATTGCTTCGTCGTGCTCAACTGGTGTGGCGCCACGCCGCTGGACCTGAAGAAGTGGCCCGCGCTGAGCGCCTACGTGTCGCGGCTGCGCGAGCGCCCGAACGTCGCCAGGGCCGTGAAGGAGGAGTGGGCCCTCTATTCGGAACACAAGCGGGACGACAGGCTTTGACAAGGGCGGGGGGCGGGATTAGGGATGGGGCCAACGCGCATCTGGGGGGCCGGGACGCGCGAGTGAGAGCCCATGACTTCTCGTCCCGTGTCCCCGTGCGTCGTACTGCTGCTGGTCTCGTGGCTCGGCGCCTGTTCCTCCGGTGGACAGACGCCCACCCCCAATCCCTCCCGTGCCCCCGGGGTGGCCCAGCTCCAGCTCGACACGGTGGTGGTGGAGCCCGGCGCTCCGGCGCCCATGCGCTGCACCGCCTCCGACCCGGATGGCGACGCCGTGGCGTATGTCTTCGACTGGGGCGGTTCGACGAGCCTGGTCACCTCCCCGGAGGTCCCGAGCGGCACGACGTCCGGCGTGGTCGCGACCTTCGAGCGGGAAGGGACGTTCCAGGTCCGCTGCCGCGCGGTGGACGCCCATGGCACCGCGGGCGAGTGGTCTGCGTCGGTGACGCTGACCGTCCGGGACGCCACGCCGGCGGGCACCTGGGAGCTGCAGGTTCGCGTCGTGGGGAAGGGGCGCGTGACGAGCACTCCGGTGGGCGTCGACTGCTCGGAGGCGTGTGACGCGCGCTTCGCCACCGGGACGCGCATGACGGTGGAGGCCGAGCCCGCCGAGGGGTGGCGCCTGCTGGGGATGACGCCCTGCCAGGGCGCGGCGCGAAGCTGCGAGCTGGTCATCGACCGCGACAGCTTCGTGACCGCGCTCTTCGCGCCGGAGACCGACGCGACGCTGTCCTGGCAGCGCTCGGGCGCGCGGCTGCCCGGGGCGCCGCAGTGGAGTCCTGACGGCACGCGGCTCACCGCGTTGGATGGGACCTCGAGTCGCGGGCCGCTGCGCATCTGGGACGCGCGGAGCGGCGCGGTGACGCGGATGATCTTCGCGCCGGCCGACGCGCTCTTCGTCGGGCTCGCGTGGATGCCGGAGAGCAACACGCTGGCCGCGGGGCTGTCGACGGGCCGCGTGGTCCTGCTGGACGCGGTGACGGGCGCGACGCTTCGCACGTGGGCCGTCCAGAGCGGCGCCGTGGAGGCGCTCGCGTGGAGCCCGGATGGCACCCGCCTGGCCACGGCGACGAACGCGAGCAAGGAGGTCCATGTCTGGAACGCCGCCACCGGTGAGCGCGACGGCGCGCCCCTGACGGCGGTGGACCGCGTGCGTGCGTTGACGTGGAGCCCGGATGGCTCATGGCTCGCGATGGAGGCGGGCCGGTGGGGTGGCGCTTTCTCGCAGTGGGTGGAGTTCCACGGCGTGGGGACGCGGGGGCTCGAGGAGCTCTTGGAGATCCCCGGCGGCTTCGCGTGGAGTCCGGACGGGACGCGCTTCGCGGTGGGCTTCGAGGGCGAGGTGCGGGTCTACCTCACCGCGGGCTACCGCCTGGAGTCCACGTACAAGGGCGACTGGGGCCGGGCGGCGCTGGTGGAGTGGAGCGCGAACGGGCGCTGGCTCGCGGTGGGAGACCCGATGCGCAAGCTGTTCGTGCTGGATGCGGCCACGGGCACCGTGCTGGTGGATGCCAGCCAGACGCCGCCGACGGGCACCGCCACGGGCTACGACGCGCTGAGCTTCCATCCGACCGAGCCTCGCTTCGCGGTGGTGGATGACCTGCCTTCGTCGGTGCTCGATGTCTTCACGATGGACGTGGACAAGGGGACGGTGGTCCGCGGCGAGCTGCTCGCGCACGACCTCTCGGTGGAGAGCGTGGCGTGGAGTCCGACAGGCGCGATGCTCGCGTCCAGCGGAGGCGAGGGAAAGGTCCAGCTGTGGGGGCCCGGCGGCGAGTGGTTGCGGACGCTCCCCCGTCCCGGCGCGAAGCGGGTGCGGGCGCTCGGCTGGAGCGCGGATGGAACGCGACTGGCGTCGGGAGGCGATGACGGCCTCGTGCATCTCTGGAACGCGGCGGACGGGACGCTCGCGCAGCTGCCCATCTCCCAGTCACCGGCGACGCTGGTCATCGACCACGTCGGCCTGAGCCCGGATGGGACCCTGCTGGCCACGGCGGCGAGCTCGCCGGGTGCGGCCACCGAGCGGGGTGTCATCCGCGTCTTCCGTGTCGGCACGGGCGCGGAGGTGTTCCGCTTCCCGGAGGGCGAGCGACGGGTCCTGTCGCTGCAGTGGACGCCCCAGGGCAAACTGGTCGCCGCCTTCGTGGACGTGGGCTGGTCCATCTGGGACCCCACCACCCGAGAGGTGTCGACCGTCCCGGCGCATGGCGCGGACCTGTTCCGCTCCGCGGCGCTGAGCCCGGATGGGACGCGGCTCGTGTTGGGCAACAACGTCGGTCTGTTCGTGCGCGAGGTCGCCACGGGCAGCCTCGTCATGTCGGCGACCACCTCCATCTGGCCGCTGTCGCTCGCGTGGAGTCCGGACGGGCGCCGCTTCGTGGGAGGGACCCTGGCTGGACAGGTCCTGGTCTGGGACACGGCCCGGTTCGAGAGCCCCGCCGACGTCATCGGCTTCCACGAGAGGGGCGTCGCCGCCGTGTCGTGGCGCTCCGCGGAGAACCTCATCGCCACCGGAGGAGGCGACGTGGCCGTGCGGGTGTGGCGCTTCGCGCCGTGAGCCTCACCGGGGCATGAGCGCGGCGTCCGGGAGCTCGAGTCGCGAGCTCCCGTCATGCGTCGTCACGCGGAAGACCTCCCTGGGGTCGAACGCCTCGGCCAGCGACTCCGACGCCGTGCACAGCAGCACCTGGGCATGGCGCGCGGTCTCACGTACGCGCTGGACGGTGTCCCAGATGGCGGCGGGCGGTGGGTCCTCGTCGGGGGCCTGGAGGAGCACCAGCGTCCCCACGTCCTGGGGCGCCCGGCCCTCCACGCGCACGCCCCGCAGGAAGCGCCGCATCTCCCACAGCACGCTCTCCAGGACGTTGCCCACGTACCAGCGCTCCAGGTCGTCGGTGCTCGTGCCCGCGGGGGGATCTCTCGACGGCTCCTGGGGCGCCAGCTCCGCCAGCGAGGACTCCTCGCGAGGCGCGTCCAGGTCCGGGTCCACCAGCAGCGCGGACAACCCGACGAGCAGGTCCGCCAGCTCCCAGCACACCCGCCACGTGTCCGTGCCCGTCCGCCGCAGCTCGACGCCGTAGTCGTCCGCCCGCAGGCCCAGCCGCAACCGGATGGACTCACCTCCGGGCGCGGCCGGCGAGATGCCTGCCTCCCTCAGGTGCCGCTGGAGCTGTCCCTCGGCCAGGGCCCGCAGCAGCTCGAACAGGTGGACGAAGTCGCGCGTCGCCGTCCCCTCGGTGTCCACCAGGACACAGATGGCGCCTGGGCGCAGCTCGACCTCCCGCAGGGAGCGGAAGCCCGAGACTCGGAGGCGGGTGAGGTCCGTCGGCATGCCCGCAACCTATTCCAGCCGTCCGGATGCGGGAGACCCCTGAGTGGGACCTGGACCGCGAGCATCGACAGGACAGCACTCGGGGTCGAGGTCGGCGCACAGCGTACGAAAGCCGACACCGTGCACGACGCGAGCGGCAAGCGCATGGGCTGCCGCGCCGGGGCACCGAGGTCATCGAGCTGGAGCGTCGGCTATTCGCCGCGCAGGACGTCGTTGACGCTGATGCCGCGGCCCTTGGGCAGGAGCGCCTCGAGCGCGGCGGCGTCCTCGGTCTTGGGCGTCCACAGGCCGGCCTTGGCGTTGGCGCGCACCTGCTCGGCGGAGGTGGCACCGGCGATGACGGAGGCCACGGTGGGCCGGGCCGCCAGTCCCCCCATGGCCACGTCGAGCAGGGAGATGGAGCGCTCCTTCGCGAAGGTCTCCAGCTTCTCGATGGCGTCGAAGACCTTGTCGGCGAGCAGGCCGCCCATGTTCCACTGCTTCACGCGGGTGTTCTCCCCGGCTTTCGCGCCGCGCTGGTACTTGCCGGTGAGCAGGCCGCTGGCGAGCGGGAAGTAGGGGAGCAGGCCGATGCCGTGCTCCTGCAGCGCGGGGACCAGGTCCTCCTCCACGCTCCGGCCGATGAGGCTGTACTCGTTCTGGGCGCTGATGAAGCGCTCCATCCCGCGCGTGCGGGAGAGCCACTCGGCTTGCGTCACCTGCCAGCCCTTGAGGTTCGACGAGCCGATGTAGCGGACCTTGCCCTCGCGCACGAGCTCGGTGAGCGCGCTCAGGGTCTCCTCGAGCGGCGTCGCCGGGTCGGGCCAGTGCAGCTGGTACAGGTCGATCCAGTCCGTGCGCAGCCGCCGCAAGGAGCGCTCGATGGCGCGGCGGATGTAGCGACGCGAGCCGCGCGCGCCCCAGTCCGCGCCGTTGTCTCCCTTCAGGTCGCTGCCGAACTTGGTGGCGAGGATGATGTCGCCCCGGCGCTTGCCCAGCGCCTCCCCCAGCAGCTCCTCCGACGTGCCGTAGGAGTCCGACGTGTCGAACAAGGTGATGCCTGTGTCCAGCGCCGCGTCGACCACGGCGCGCGTGCCCTGCGCGTCGATGCGCATGCCGAAGTTGTTGCAGCCCAGGCCCACCGTGGAGACGGTGAGTCCGGAGCGCCCGAGGCGGCGGTAGGTCATCTGGGTCATACGGGCTCCTGTGACGTGGGGAGAGGAGGAGGTGGATGACGTGGCGTGGCCCCCCCGTCAAGGCACGAAGCCGTGGCGCGCGGGGCCCGGCGCTGGTTTTCACACGGGGACTTCCGGGTGTGGCGAGGCGATGTCGTTGGTTGAACGCTCCCACGTGCTCCGGGCCGCATTCCGCGCCCTCCTGGGCGTGGGGCGCGCTACCCCTGGCGCGGGTGGTGCTCCTTCTCTCCTCGCAGCAGGGAGGTCCTCGTGTCCTGGTCGACGCCGCACGCCGGCTGGAAGTCCTGGTGGCTCGTTTCATTCCTGGGCGTGTTCGCGTGCGCGCGAAACGTGCCGGAGGCGGTGCGCGGGGGCGAGGGGGCACCGGAGGGCGCCGTGGTGGTGCTCCAGGGCGCGCGGCTCATCGACGGCAACGGAGGCCCGCCGCTGGAAGATGCGACGCTGGTCATCGAGGGCGAGACGCTCCGCGCCGTCGGTCCGTCGGCTGAAGTCACGGTGCCGTCCGGCGCGCAGGTGCTCGACGTGAAGGGTCGGAGCGTGTTTCCGGGGCTCGTCGCGGACCACTCGCACCTGGGCGTGGTGGATGGGACGAAGTCCGGCTCGGGCCACTTCACCCGGGAGAATGTCCTGCGACAGGCCCGGCAGTACGAGGTGTACGGCGTCACCACGGTGATGTCGCTCGGGTTCAACACGGAGCTGTTCCCCAAGCTGCAGGAGGAGCTCAACGCGGGGGCGCCGAAGGGCGCGGACATCCTGGGCGCGGACCGGGGGCTCGGTGTTCCGGACGGCGCGCCGCCGGTGGGCGTGGGGGCGGACCAGCTCTATCGGCCGAGGACGGCGGAGGAGGCGAGGGCGGCGGTGCGGGAGTCGGCGTCACGCCGTCCGGCGCTGTTGAAGATCTGGGTGGATGACTTCCATCACTCGGTGCCCGTGAAGATGTCGCCGGAGGTGCAGGCGGCCATCATCGACGAGGCGCACCAGCAGGGGCTGCGCGTGGCCGCGCATGTCTACTACCTGGATGATGCGAAGCGACTGGTGCGCGAGGGCGTGGAACTGCTCGCGCACGGCATCCGCGACAGGCCCGTGGACGACGAGCTGGTGCGCGAGATGAAGGCGCGGGGAACGTGGTACGTGCCGACGCTGGGGCTGGACGAGACGTTCTACATCTACGCGGAGGCGCCGGAGTGGATGCGCACGCCGTTCTTCCAGCACGCGGTGCAGCCGGCGCTGGCCGCGCAGTTCGCGGACCCGGCGTGGCGGGCGAAGGCGCTGGGGGATGCGAAGGCGCTGGCGCGGAACCGGGCGTCGGTGGCGATGAACCTGCGCAACGTGAAGGCGCTCCACGACGCGGGGGTGTCCATCGGCTTCGGGACGGACTCGGGAGCGAACCCCCTGCGCATTCCAGGCTTCGCGGAGCACCGGGAGCTGGAGCTGATGGTGCAGGCGGGACTGACGCCGCTGGAGGCCCTGCGTCACGCGACTCGGGACGCGGCCGCGCTCTTGAAGCTGGACGACCGGGGGACGCTGGCGGCCGGCAAGCGCGCGGACTTCGTGCTGGTGGAGGGCAACCCCGCGGCGGACATCCTGGACACCCGCCGCATCGTCGGTGTGTGGCACCGGGGCCAGCGCGTGAGTGGTGGAGTGGAGGACCTCACGCCGTGAGTGGGAGGGCTCCCCGGGCCCCCATCGAGACGGAGCGCGAGATGCGGTCCTCCGTCCTGGGAGAGGTGGCTCCGCGCGCGTCCTCCGCGCGGAGCCGTGAGCCTCAGGCCGCGCCGCCCTCGGCGTACAGGCGCTTGTGGTCGCGAATCTCCGTGAGGCGGAACGCGCCCGGAGGCGGAGCCTTCGTCTCCGGCGCATCCGAGCCCAGCTTCATCAGCCGCTCGTACTCCTCGATGGGGACGCGCTCGCGCCGGGCCAGGACGGTGTCCAGGTCCGCGCGCGCCATGCGCTCGGCGGCCTTCTCCCCGACGACGCCGGAGAAGAACTCCGCCATGCAGCCGCTGCCGTAGGACAAGAGGCCAATCCGCTGGTTCGCGAGCTTCGCGCCTTCGCCGTGCAAAAGCCCCGCGAGCGCCAGGTACAGCGACGCCGTATACACATTGCCGATGCGCGAGTTGAGCCCCAGCGACGAGGCCACCTGCGCGTCATAGCTGGCGGCCGACTTCGCCAGCTCCTCGCGGGCCTCGGGCGTCCCGGCCTTCGAGTCCTTCGCGTCCTCCAAATCACACAGCCGCAGCTGCGTATGCGCCTTGCGCGCCATCTTGCAGAAGGGCACGTGGTAGGCGATGCGCGCCAGCTGCTCACCCGGCAGCGAGCCGGACCAGCGCACCAGCCCCGCCGCCACCGCCTTCTCGCGCCAGCCCCGGTACGCGCCGGACAGCGCCTCCAGATAGCAGTTGATGGAGTAGTGCCCGTCCACCACGGCCTCCCGCCGGCCGAGGGGCCGCCAGAAGTCATACACATCCATGGTGCACGTACCGTTGAGCCCCACGTCGAGGGCCAGCAGGTCCGGCTGCTCGGACACCAGCAGCGCCACCGCGCCACCGCCCTGCGTCGGCTCACCCGCTGTATTCAAGCCGTAGCGGGCGATGTCCGCGCACACCACGATGGCGACCTTGCCCGCACCCGCGCCGGAGGCAATCCACTCCGTCGCGGCCATCAGCCCCGCGGTGCCGCCATAACAGGCGTGCTGCGTGTCATACGTGCGCATCGTCCGCGGCAGCTTCAACAGCCCCTGGACGTGAGATGCGACAGGCTTGGAGTGGTCGATGCCCGTCTCCGTGCCCACCACGAGCATTCCCACCCGTGACGGGTCCACGCCCTGCTGCCGGATGAGCCGCGCCGCCGCCGTGGCGGCCAGCGCCACCGTGTCCTCACCCGGGTCCGTGACGGCCATCTCCCGAGCGCCAAGGCCCGAGGTGAACTTCGCCGGGTCCACGTTGCGGGCGCGCGCCAGGTCCTCGATGTCCACGTATCGGGAGGGCACCGCGACCGCCAGGGCCTCGATTCCAACTTTTCTCTGCATGGGCTTCCTCATTTCCAACTCGAGCGTCGATGTCTGGGTTTGCAGGACTTTTCTGCTCACGCCTCTGGCGGCACCAAGACCAACCGGCCCGCCACCTCGCGGTTCTCCAGTCGGAAATGCGCCCGCGCTGCTTCAGCCAACGGAACCGTGTCCGTGACGAACTGGCGCACCCCGCCCGTCGCCGTCAGCCGGAGTGCTTCATCGAGCTCCGCCTGATTCGTGGCATACGCACCGATGATCTCCAGTTCCTTGACGATAATGAGTCCGGGATTCACTTGCACGAGCCCTGACTCCAGGTTTCCCACCACGACGAGCCGGCCGCCGGGCGCCATGGCCTTGAGCGTCTGGTCGAAGGTGGCGCTGCCGACGATTTCCACGGCCAGGTCGACACCTTGTCCCTGCGTCCGTTTGCGCACCTCCGCCGCGAAATCGAGCCCGCGAGACAGGATGACTTCATCCGCGCCCGCGGCCCGCAGGGGCTGCACCTTGGCTTCGCCAGACGTCACGGCGATGACTCGCGCTCCGTCCAGCTTGGCCAATTGCACCGCGGACATTCCCACGCCGCCGCTGGCCCCGGTGATGAGCACTGTTTCACCCGCACGGATGCGACCCCGCGTGCGCAGCGTATGCACCGCCGTGCCCGTGGTGCAGCACACCGTGGCGGCCTCCGCCCAGGGCAGCGACGACGGCACGCGGCCCAGCCCCGCGACGGGCGCCACCATGAACTGTGAATACCCGCCGGGCAGCTCCTCGCCGAAGAAGCGGTTGTCCGTCTTGCACAGACTGTTACGCCCGCTGCGGCACAGCGCGCAGGTGCCACAAGACATCCGCTGGAGCGTCGCCGCCCGGTCGCCTGTCTTCCAGCCCGGTGTCTCGGGCCCCACCGCGACGACTTCACCCGCGGCCTCGTGGCCGAGAATCGCTGGCACGTGGGTGCGAGGCAGGTTGCCGCGACGGTTGATGACATCGTGATAACAAACCCCGCAAGCGTGAACCCGCAGCAAGACTTCACCCTTTCCGGGTGCGGGCACGGGGACGTCCTCCAGCTTCAAATTGCCGGCTTCACCAAAACTGCGCAGAACAATGGCCTTCATCTCGTACCTCCGAGTGACACACGACTCGAAATAGGGGATGTCTGGATTCAGCGACCGACGAGCTGGTCTCGCAGGCCGCGAGGGTCCAACGCGCGGATGGCGGCGACGGTGCGCGCGTCCGGCAGCGAGGTGATGGCGAGCGAGTCGTCCACCGTGAAGTCGAAGCCCGTGCGCTCGGCGATGTCCTCGGTCGAGGCCCACGGGTGGCGCGCCGTCAGCCGCGCACCGGAGGCGCCCAGCTCGAAGACGCCCAAATCGGAGATGAGCCGCACGTCGCGGCGCGGGTCTCTGGTGGTGGCCACCTGCACCTCGGGCACCAGGTTGCGGCGCGACTGGCGCGGCACCAGCAGCACGGGGCGGTGGACCCACTGGCGCAGCGTCGCGGCGCCGGCCACGCCGGGGAACTTGGTGCGCGGGCGCTCCAGGCTGCCGCTCGCCGTCATGTTGGTGCTGCCGGTGGCATCGACCTCGGCGGCGCCGAAGAAGACGGTGTCCACCCGGCCCCGGCGCGCGTGGTCGAACAGGTCGGGGATGGTGATCTCCGCCGAGCGTCCCTCCAGGTAGCCCAGGTCCTCGGAGGAGGGGAGCAGCGAGGAGATGTCCGGGTCCAACGAGCCCACGCAGGCCAGGTACGTCAGGTCCGGCGCGTGCGTGGCCCGGGCCACGGCGATGGCGAGGATGGCCAGCGGCGAGGCGACGCCCGTGGCCACCACGGCGCCGTCCTCAATCTGTCGCGCGAGCAGGGAGACCACGGTCTCCGCGGGGGTGACATCCAGGGCAGCGCTCATGCCGCCCTCCGCGTCTTCAGCGAGGCGAGGAACTCCGCCTCCTGGCCCGTCTCGGCGAGCGACAGGTAGCGCGCGAGCATCGCGTCGTCGTGGGGATACAGCCCCGCGCAGCCGGTGGGCAGCGCGCCGCCGGGAGCCAGGACGATGCGGTCCACCTGGAAGCCAGGGATGGTGGCGCGGGGCAGCTTCGTCACGCGCTCCTCCACCGTCGCAATCACGCGGCGCGCGGCGCCCGCGACCAGCAGGTCCGTGGTGGGGTCTTCCATGTACAGGTTGCCGCGCTCGTCCGCGGCGCGCGCGTGAATCAGCGCCACGTCCGGGAAGTACGCGGGCTCCACCGGGACGCTCTCGCCGGTGAACGGGTCCACCACGGTGCGCGGCGGCTCCGCTCGCGCCAGGCCCGACACATCCGCGTCCGGCGCGGGGATGAAGGGCAGGCCCATGGAGGCGGCGCGCAGGCGCTGGACGACGCGGTAGCCATCATGCTCGCGCCACGACAGGGTGCCCTGTTCGATTCCCCGCTTGATACAGGGCATGGGGCGCACTCGGCCCTCCAGGCTCAGCGCGCCGAAGGCGATGTCCAGGTGGGCCAGACAGCCGCCCGCGACGAGCAGCTCCGCGGGCAGCGGGTTGGGCAGCGAGATGAGGCGCAGGCCCCGGCGCTCCTGGGCGATGAGCTCCATCACCAGCGCCATGGGCGCGCGGCCGAGCATGAAGCCGCCCGTGGCCAGCGACGCGCCGTCGGGGATGGACGCGACGGCGTCCTCCAGCGAGCACCAGCGCGCGGTCTTCACGTCCCCTCCGTTCCGGAGCCACCGGAGCCGGAGCCCGACGCCGCGGCGCGAGGCACCATGCGCAGCGAGGACACCCCGGGCTGCCCATCCACGGCGGCGGCGACGATGGGCGGGAAGAGCAGCTCCACCATGCCGTCGGCGATCTGCTCATCCGAGAGACGGCCGTCGGGCTTGAACCACTTGTAGACCCACAACACCATGCCCAGGAACGAGAACGCGCCGATGGTCGGGTCCACGGGCCGGATGCGCCCCTGCTGCGCGGCCTGCGAGAAGGCCTCCTCCAGGAAGTCGACATAGCGCTTCTTGCGGCTGTCGATGAACGCGCGCGCCTCGCCGGTGAGCGTGGCGTGCTCGTGGAGGATGATGATGACCTCCTTGCTCCACCCGCGCGTCACCAGCAGGATGTTGTGGCGCATGCACGCGCGCAGCCGCTCCACCGGGTCCGCGATGTCCTGCACGCGCGAGAGGACCTGCTCCTCGAACAGGTCCATCCCGTAGTTCATGATGGCGAAGAGCAGCTGCTCCTTGTTCTGGATGTGGTGGTAGAGCCCCGCCTTCGTCATCCGGCACGCGGCGGCGATCTCCTGCATCGAGGTGCCTTCGTAGCCGCGCTCGCAGATGAGCCGCGCCGCCGTCTCCAGGATGGCCTTGTAGCGCTCGCCTTCATCCGGCTTCCGTCCGCTATGCGTCACGTGTGCCTCGTCACGGTGGACTGTAAAGTTTTCAAAAGCCATGACCTACCGACCGGTAGGTAGCACCGGTCAACGCGGGGTGTCAACGCGCTCGTGAGCCGGGGTTCGTGGACCCCGCACGTCGAAGGGTGAGGAGTTTCAGGGGGTTGGGGGAGCGCTGGGACTTCGGGGAGGGCGGGTGGCCCTGTTCGGCGGGGGAGGCTGGCCCAGGTCTCCCGGGGCCAGCGTCGGCTCAGTGTGGGGTCTGGCGGCGCGACTCCAGGTGCCGCAGGAGCATCCGGAGCCGCGCGATTCGGTACTCCGCCTCCTCGTAGGCCCAGCTCGGGTAGTGGCCGTGGGTCTCGATGAGGTGGTTGGCGAAGCGCCAGGTGCGCTCGGTGAGTTGCTCCTCGCTCGTGGCCTTGGCGGCGTGCTCCTCGAGCAGCTCGGCCTTCCAGTCGAAGTCGAGCGTCGGGTCGATGTTGCTTGGGTCCATTTGAAGTTCCTGTTCGTAGCGGGGCCGCGGAATGCGATGCCTCCACCTGGAAGATTGTCTCTTCGATGGTCGCGCTCCGAGCTCCACGGGCCCTGGCCCTGCCGTCAGGGTCCACGCGATGCGGGAGGCCGGCGCGGCGGTGGCACGTGTGGCCGTCCGCCGTGCCGAGTCCCGGTGATGCCTAGCTTGATGAGGCTTCGTGCTCGGCGTGCTCGCGCGAGTCGCGGCATCGGACGGTGGGCTGGGGAGGGGGACGACGGTCATGGCTGCGCGTCGACAGGCGGACATCCTGGTGGTCGGTGGAATCAGCACGGACTTCCTGGTCCAGGGGCCTCGGCTCCCGAGGCAGGGGCAGAACGTGGAGGGGCATCTGTTCCTGGAGAGCCTGGGAGGAAAGGGCGCCAACGCGTCCGTGGCCGCCGCGCGCCTGGGGGCCCGGGCGACGCTGGTGGGGCGGGTGGGCGCGGATGCCCGGGGGCTCGGGCTCCTGGAGCAGCTGGAGGGCGAGGGCGTGGACACGCTCGCCGTGACCAGGGACCCGGGCGCGAGCACGGGCGTCGTGCTGGAGATGGTGGATGAATCCGGGCACCGGCAGAGCCTGTCCGCGGAAGGCGCCAACCGACGGATGCGAGTCCCCGACGTGCTCGCCGCCGAGGAGCGAATCTCCCGAGCGGATGTCCTGCTGGTGCAACTGGAGGTGCCGCTCGAGGTCGTCGTCGCGGCGGTCCATGTCGCGCGGGCCGCGGGGACGCATGTGGTGTTGGACCCGGCGCCGCCCACGGCGCTGCCCGAGGAGCTGCTCGAGGCGGTGCATGTCATCCGGCTCAATGACCTGGAGGCGGAGGTGCTGACGGGCGTCGAGGTGGTGGACCGCGCATCCGCGCGTCAGGCGGCGGAGAACCTGTTGCGTCGGGGCGTCGGCTCCGCGGTGGTCGCCGCGCCGCAGGGCAACCTGCTCCTCGGGTCCGAGGGGGAGCTGTGGTTGCCCAATCTCCCCGTGGACTGGGTGGATACCACGGGGGCGGGGGATGCCTTCTCCGCGGCCCTATGTGTGGCATTGGGTGAGCGGCGCTCTTTATCCGACGCGGCCCGCTTCGCGCACGCCACGTCGGCCCTGGCCACGATGCGACTGGGGGCGCTCTCGGGGTTGCCGAACCGAGAGCAGGTCGAGTCCTTCATGGCGCGGCTGGCGATGTCGGCGCTGTCGGGCGAGTCAGCCCGGTGGTGAGGCTGGGCGGGCAGCGCGCGCGTGCTAACCTGCACGGCTCCTATGCCACTGACCTTTCAATATGTCCCCATGAACTTCGTCGGCATCTTGGGACCCACCACTGACGTGTTGAAGACCGGGGGTGTGGGCACGTGCGTGGTCCTCGCCATTCATTACCGCGATGGGCAGGACACTCCGCGGTATGCGCTGGCGCATGTTCCTTACGACACCAGCATCCTGGCGGGGGACCCTCAAAACAGGGTGAATGGATACGTGGATGAGATCTTCGCGTTTCTGGGCAACCCCCACCGCATGTCCGTGCGGGTCTTGGTGAATGGCAAATACAAATTCACGGATGAGGAGACCCAGGAGACCGTGGAGGGGCGCTCCAAGCTGGTGGTGGGTATCGAGAAGAGGCTGGAGGCGGACGACAGGGTCCTGGATCGCGGTGTCTCGATCTACGGAGGGCCTCACGCCGCGCCTCGGATGAATGTCGTGATCCTGGGAGCGGGGTCAGGGCATCCCGGGAAGCTGTTTTGTTACACGAGCAACAAGCTCGAGTTCTACGACGAAGGTCAAGGCGCCCAAGACTCCCTCCTCCAGCACAACAGCTTCATCCATTACCTGGAGGGCAAGACCCGACAGGAGAAACACAGCTTCAGGAGGCATATCGACCTCCACAGGAACGCGAGGCCCACGCCGAGGAATGGATATGACCCGAAGCACAATCCGTATTCGAAAGTCCTGAGGGAGTCGGCGGACAAGTACTTCAACCCCGTCAAGGCGGAAGACACCATGTTCAGCCGCCTCAAGACCGAGCCGTGGTTCAAGAAGAGACCCGCACCCGGCCTGGTCCTCAACTATCTGGCCTGGGAGAACCGCATCAGGAGCAGGATCCTGGGCCCGCCGCCAGCGGACTGGGGCAACGTGTGAGGGCGCGGTGATGCTCCGGTCTCCCGCGCTCCTGTCGCACGGGGTCAGTGTGGAACGGACTTCGCGAGCTCCCTCAACATGGGGCCGCGAGCCTCGTCCAGGCTCCGCAGGAGCTCGGCGCGCTGGCTCCCACCGAGCAGCCGCTCGATGCAGACCCGGAGGGTGGTGTACTGGGGCGGTGCATCGCCCGACGTGAAGCGGCCGCAGTGGCTGTGCGCGTCCACGTCATCGATGAGCGCCAGCGCCGACAACTCCTGCCCTTGGCTCAGCAAGGCCTGGGATTGTTGGTCCACGGCGTCGCAGCGCCGCGCGCTCTCGAACCACCACCACCAGCCAGCCACGAGGCCCAGCGCGATGAGCAGCAGACCCAGCCAGGCCTTCATGTCGTCACCCCGGGGAGGCAACGGGCTCGGATGCAGATGAAGCCAGGGGCCTGTGACAGCTCCTCGAACAGGCGGGGGTCCGCGACCTTCATGTCGTCGTGCGGTTTGGGCTCGACGACCCGGTCGAGCATCCAGCCTGTCTCCGCCAGCGCGTTCAGGATGTCCGCGAGCGGGCGACGATAGCCCTGCACGTAGGGCTTGGGTTCTCCGAAGCCGGACCAGTACATCCCGAAGCGCGTGGTGTCGAAGTAGGTCCCGTCGCCGCGACAGCGCACGTCGTTCCAGTCGCGCATCGGGTGGCCCATGGAGAACACGAGCAGCGCGCCGGGCCGCGCGACGCGGCGGAACTCGCCGAACACCGGGGCCAGGTGGCGCACGTAGTCGAGCGCGAGCGAGCAGATGATCCGGTCGAAGGACTCCGAGGCCAGCCAGTCGAGCGGCGCGGACAGGTCTCCTGTCCTCACTTCCACCGGGAGGCCCGCGCAGCGCTCGCGGGCGAGGGGAATCATCTCCGGCGTCACGTCGAAGGCATGCACGGTGGCGCCACCGCGCGCGAACTTCTCGCTGCAGAAGCCCGGTCCACAGCCGGCGTCGAGCACGCGCAGCCCGGCGACCTCCCCGAGCAGCGCCATCGTCGCCGGCCGTTCATAGAGCGCGTTGTGTGGCTTCGTCTGGGCGAAGGTCGCGTACCGCTCCGCGAACGTCGAATACGCGGCGAGGCCGAGCGACTCGTTCGTGTCTGCCATGCGCGGTCTCCCGGGTGAGGGGAGACCACGCTATGTCATGGACACACGGTCGTCGACCTACCACCCGCTCCGGTACCAGGAGTGCCGCAGGCTTCCATCCGCGGCGATGTAGAAGACATCCATGTGGCCCGACGCCTTGCTCACGCCCTCCGGCGCGGAGGCCAGCTCACCGCCGAGCCACGTCCAGCCGCTCCAGCTCGCGCCATTCCAGGTGTTGCTCCACAGCGCGTTGTCCGCGGTCCGGGCGAACACATCCAGCAGGTTCGCCCCTCGGGAGACGACCGTGGGCGACGAGATGAAGTTGCCACCCAGGGACGACCACCCCACCCACGTGGTCCCGTTCCAATACTTCTGCACGATGGTGTTGTCCGTGGCCCGGGCGAAAATGTCGATGCGGCCGGAACCCCAGCTCACCGCCGCCGGGTCCGATGCAATCGTGCCGCCGAGCGAGAACCAGGCGCTCCACGTGGAGCCGGTCCAGTAGGACTGCCACACCTGGTTGTCGGTGCCACGGGCGAACACGTCCAGCCGGTTCGCGCCCCACGAGGACACGGCGGGCCCCGAGGCGAAGCTGCCACCCAGTGACGACCAGGCCGTCCACGTCGTCCCGGTCCAGGACGTCTGGTGGATGGCGTTGTCCGCGCCCTTGGCGAACACGTCGATGCGGGTGGAGTCACGGCTCACCGCCACCGGGTCCGACGTCAACGTCCCACCGAGCGGGAACCAGGAGAACCACCCGGTCCCGGTCCAGTACGCCTGCCACAGCTGGTTGTCCGTGCCGCGAGCGAACACGTCCAGCCGGTTCGTGCCGCGTGCGGCCACAGCGGGCCCGGAGGTGAGGTTGCCCCCCAGCGACTCCCAGGGAATGCCGTAGGTCTGCTGCGCGCCCACCTGGTCCGTGACGCTGAGGTTGCCGTCTCCCGCCCACTGGGGATTGCAGTAGTTCATCACCGAGGCCAGGTCCCATGCGCCGATGGTCTGGTCGCCATTGCCGCCCTGCGGAGGCTCGGTGCAGGAGGCCGGCGTGTCCGCGCGGTTGTGCTCGTGGGCGTAGCCCAGGGCGTGGCCGAACTCATGCACGGCGATGGTCTCGATGCAGTACTGGCGCGTGTTCTGGCAGTTCTGACCCCAGTTGTTGAACGTGAAGTTCAGCACCACGCCCGCGGCGACGCCGTTGATCGAGTTCCCCAGCCCCTTCGCATGCGGGCCGACGTCGCTGATGTTGAGCCGGATGCCCATGGCTCCCGCGGCGCAGGTGCCCCAGCCGGTGAAGCGGACACCGGAGCGGGTCGCCCACGTCCGCTCCACCGCGTTTCGCACCCACTGGCGCTGGGTGGCGTCATTCGCCCCCGGGTTCTCCCAGCACACGGGGATGCTCATCGGTCGCCACAGCCGAGTGGAGGCGACGTAGAGCTCGGCCTCGCTGTTGACCATCTCCTCCCCGGGCCCCGTCGTCTGCGTGCCATTCCCACATCCGACCATCGCCCCCAATCCCAAGGCCGCGAGCAGCACTCCACCGCGGCGGGCCGCAATTCGCATCAGCATGGTGTTCTCCCCCCTCCATTGTCAGACGGGACCGGATGGTCCTCTCGTCCTGGCAAGGAAGTCGGGAGGCTTCTGTCATATGGATAGACATGCTGCCAGTGAATTGTGGGTGCCGGCGTTGTTCGGACTCGAGTGGAGGATTCTTGTGTTGTCGTTGTGTGCCCGCACGCGCCAGCCCATGGCCCGCAAGCTCAGTCGGTGCTCCGCTGAACGCCGGAAAAACCGAATCTCTCTTGGAGCTGCAAAGTACAACCATGATGGAGCGTGGCGACCCTCGTCCTGGCTCCCCATCCTCTTGCTTCAGGGTGGGATGATATGTCTTTCCGCGCATGCTGCCGACAATGATTCTCTCCAGGGCAGCGCACCGGGAATCACCCGTCTTCTGACCGGCCCACGCCAGCAAGGCCGTGTTCGTCGCGTTCTACAAACTCCTCGCTCTACTGAGGCTCAGCCCGCAGTCGCTCTGCCTCCAGCGCCTCGTACACGGGCCGCACCCACTTCTCGGCCAGCTTGCGTGAGGCCTCGCTGACGGCCTCGGCCTTCTGCTTCGAGTCGTCCTCGAACTGGAGCACGGGGTTCTTCGCGTCACGGTCCGCTGCCTGTGCCAGCAGTTCCGACTCGGCGGCGTTCGGCTCCAAGCCGAACAGCTCCACGAGCCGGGACACCGCGGTGTCCTGGAGCCCCCGGTGGTTCAGCAACAACGCGGGTGACTTCCGCGCGCGATAGCCTTCCAGCCCCGCCTCGCACAGCCGCGCGAGGACCCGTGCGCCGTACTCCTCCAATGACAGCTCGGACAACTGCTCCGCGCCGAGCCCCACGCGCGCGGGCTCCAACACCCCCGGAAGCATGTGCGCGCCGCGATGCTTCTGATGCGAGGCCATGACCTCCACCGGGTCCCGATACGAGAACAGCCACGGCACCCCGGGAAACGCCCGCTCGAGCAACGGCAGCTCCAGCACATGCCACGCATCCAGCTTGAGGAACACCGCCTGTTCCTCGGGGTTCCTCTTCTGCCCCAGTCCGGCCACCACCGCGCGCAGCCACTCGATTCGCCGCGCCTCATCCACCCACGGGAGTCGAGAATGGATGCGCAGCACCGTGTCCACGGGCGCTGCCTCGGACAGGACGATGTGGCGGGGCAAAGACGCCAGCAATTGCGCGAGCAGCGTGGACCCACAGCGGGACATGTGGAACACGAGGCCTCGCACCGGCAACCCCGGGTGCGACGTCTGTCTTTCCACCAGCGTCTGCATCAACGTCCGATGTCGGAAGAGCAGGGGGAACGGATGCCGCAGCCTGCGCTCCAGCGTCTCGTCGAAGAACGGGTCCGTGAAGCGCTGGCTCCCCAGATGACACCAGTCGACCCACGGCTGCTCACCCTCGACCTGCAGCCGCGCCGGTATCCACCCATCCAGCCTCGGGCTCATACCCACGTCCCGAGCCACCGCTTGCGCTCCTCGCGAATCAGCTCGCGAAGCTCCGCCTCCGTGAAGTGACAGCCCCGCTCCGCACCCAACCGGATGGCGAGCGCGATGAACCCCGGCACGTCCTTCGGTCCGCGCAACTCTTCCTGGAGCACCCCGTCCTCCAGCACCCGCACACGGAAGCGCTCGAAGTCCTCAAGCGACACGGACGCCGCCTTCCGCTGCCGTGGCCCTCGCGAAGACGTCCCGCAGCCAATCATCCACCACGCAGTCGAGCACCAGGTGCACGCGGTCCGTGTCCCCGGAGTTGTCCACGCGGTGGGGCAGGTTGAAGTTCAGGTACCAGCACTCCCCGGGCCGCATGTCCACGCGCCGGCCCGAGAGCACGAAGCTCACCTCCGGATGCGTGACGATGGGAACATGGATGCGCACCTCGCCATCCTCGAACGCCAGGTTGTAGTCCGTGTGCTCGCGGATGTTCGCGCGGGCCGCGAGCTTCAACAGCCGCGCCGAGCCGATGGGACACTGGAAAGCCGCGAGCGCCTCCCGGAACGCGGGGTGACGCCCGAGCAACGGCGTGTCCGCGTACGCCTGCCGCGCCGTGGGGTCGGGGTAGATGCGCCCCTCCATCCCTCCCACCGAGCGCAGCGGGACGCCGCTCCACTCGCCCTCGTAGAAGCGGGTGTTGAAGTGCGGCACCCATGCCTCCGCGGGCACGCGCGCCAGCTCCTCCTGGAGAC
Organism: Myxococcus fulvus; assembly: GCF_900111765.1. Next base: position 187,858 of record NZ_FOIB01000005.1, on the reverse strand, counting down.
GGCTCACGTCGAAGCTCAGAGGCAAGCGCAGCCGGTCGGGCACGGAGGACAGGGCCATGAGTCCCTGTTCTACACCGTTCAGCCCGCGGTGCTCCGGGCGCGATGCTCCGCCTTCACCCGCGCAAGCGCCGCATGGGCCCTGGCGAGCATCTGCCCCGGGTCCTCTTCACCCTCCACCGCCACGGCGACGGTGTGGACCTCGAACGTCTCCAGCTCGGAGAGCAGGTGCTCCCGCAGCGCCTCGGTGGCACCCGCGTCCAACCCCGGCAGGGCCACCAGCAGCGTGCCGCCCTCCCATCGCACCGCGAAGCCCGTGGGCGCGCCCACCGGCTCCAGATGTCGCGCCACATCACGCAGCGCCGTGTCGCCCGCGTCGAACCCGTGCCGCAGGTTGAGCCGACCGAGCCCCACCAGGTCCACCAGCAACACGCCGCAGGGCGCGCCGTCCCTCCGGCAGCGGCCAATCTCGCGCAGCAGGCGCTCCTCTCCCGTGCGCCGCGTGGCCAGTCCCGTCAGCGCATCCACTCGCAGCATCCGCTCGCGCTCGTCTCGCGGAGACACGCCCCCTGGCTCCGAGAGCGTCAGCAGCTGCGCCATGCCGCCCGGGATGGCGAACGGCCGCGCCACCCACCGGATGCGACGGGGACGTGGATGCTCCAGTGTCAGCGACAGGTGCAGCCCCCGCGACGTGTCCGACGCCAGGTCGAGCAACGGCGAGTGCCCCGTCGGGTCCGCCGTCAGGCTGGCGACATGCTGCCGGAAGGTGTCGAAGCTCAGCTTGGGAATGCCCTCCAACGAGAGCCCCAGCAGCTCCGCCAGCGCGGCGTTGCCCGCGAAGGGCTGTCGGCCCGGAGCCACCAGCAGCGTGGCCACGTCGAGCGCCTGGATCGCGTCCCGCACCTGCGTCAGCGCGGCCAGCTCCGAGCGCGAGGGCTCCTGCCGCGAGCGGCTCCAATCCCTCGCCTCCGTCCTCGCCCGGGACCTCAGCTCCAGGTCCCCAGCCACGCGCCGGGCCAGCTCCCGCAGCGCCGCCATGTCCTCGGTGCCGAGCACCAGGGGCCGCGTGTCGATGACACACAGCGTGCCCAGCACCTCACCGCTCGGCGTCACCAGCGGCGCGCCCGCGTAGCTGCCGACGATGCCGTCGCGCACCAGGGGGTTGTCCTTGAACACCGGGTGCCGCGTGGCGTCCGGGACGACCAACGACTCGCGCCCCATCACCACGTGGTGACAGAAGGCCCAGTCGCGGGGCGTGCCCCGGTCCCTCGCCAGCGCGTGCGGCAGCCCCACGTGCGCCTTGAACCACTGCCTGTCCCCCAGCACCAACGTCAGCAACGCCACGGGCACGCCGAAGGCCTGCGCCACCTCCGTGACGAGCTCCTGCAGCTCCGCCTCCGGAGGGCCGTCGTCCACCAGATGCAGCGCGTCGATGTGCGCCAGCCGCTGGTGCTCGTCGTCGGGGCCGCTCTCCGTGGGCGTGGCGGGCAGGGGACGCTGTCCCGCGAGGACCCGGCGCACGGTGTCCCGCACCGTCTCCGTCGGCGCGCGTCGGCTGAGCAACGAGTGGATGCCGAGCGCCTCCTTGAGCTGCCACGCGCGCACCCGCAGCTCGTCGAACGCCGTCACCACCACCACCTGCGTGCCGCCCGCGTCCTGTCGCTCGCGCAGCCACGACAGCAACGTGAAGCCATCCACGCGCGGCAAGGCCAGGTCCGTGAGCAGCAGGGCAGGGGCGCTGCGCTGGCGGACCACTTCCTGGGCCTCCGCGCCATCCCGGGCCAGGACGCCCTCGAGCCCTTCCCCCGCGACGAGGGTGAGCAGGCTGGCGGCGCGGTGGGGGTCGGGCTCGGCGATGAGGGCGTAGCGGGCCATGTCCCGCGGATGCTGCCACGGATGGGCTCGCACCGGGGATGGTCGCCACCGCGCGAGGTTGTTCGGGCAACGCTGCCCGCCTGGCCGCTACCGGCCCTCGCCCGGCGGCGCCGACGTCCCCGGCGCGGACTGGGGATAGCGCACGAAGAGCCGGCGCAGGGCGCCACGCTGACGGCCCAGCTCCTCCGCCCGGAGCGCCGAGTCCACCAGCAGCATCAACCCCAACCCCAGGCACCCGGGCATCAGCGGCAACACCCAGCCCAGGTCCGCCGCCAGCCACCCCACCAGCGCCACGTGCAGCACGCCGAGCACCAGCGCCGTGCTCCCCACCGCCCCCAGCGTCCGGACGCGGCGACAGCGCCAGCCGAAGAGCCACAGCAGGGCCACCGTCTCCAGCAGGCCCACGAGCGCCACCCCGCCCGACGAGCGCATCAGCCGGTCCGCGCGGAGGTTGTCCAGCGCGAAGGCGTGGATCTCCACTCCCGGCACCGCCACCTGTCCGGGCAGCGTGCTCTGTCCGTGCAGCCCCGTCGCGGTGACGCCGACGAAGAGCGTCTTGCCCCGCAGCGCCAGGTCCAGCCCCACCGAGCGCGGGTCCGCCTGGAGCACGTCCGCCAGGCTCACCCTCGGCAGCCAGTCGGGTGACGGCAGCCGCATCAGTGGGGCGCCCTGGTCCACGCTCGCCCGGCGCAGCAGGGACTCCGACTGCTCCGGCATCAGCTTGAGCGCCGTCGCCAGCGCCAGCGAAGGCCACCTCCGGCCGTCCACGTCGACGGCGAACGGATAGCGCCGGATGACGCCATCCGCGTCCACCAGCATGTTCAAGGTGCCGCTGCCGTGCGCCGCCATCCGCAGCGGGGCGATGCTGCCCGCGACGCCCCGGGCCTGGAGCCGCAGCCGGTCCACGGGCATCGACACCGAATCGGCGGCCGCGGTGTCCTCGAGCGGCGCCATCATCGAGACCTCGTCCATCAACGCCGCGGCGCCCAGGATGACGGCGCCGTTCTCCCCGAGCGCCTCCGCCAGTCGCGCGTCGCCGTCCTGCTCGCGCAGCCGGTCCTCCAGGTCCGCCACCAGCGCCGCGCCCGCGGGCTGCTCGGCGAGCCCCGACTCCCGCAGCGCCGCCAGCACGTCCTCGCCCAGCTCCAGCGCGTCGCGCGAGCCGGGCTGGTCGAACACCACGTCCACCGCCACCGCCGCCGGACGCTGGGCCGCCAGGGCCTTGAAGGCCCGCGCCCACGTGGCCCGGGACAGGGGCCAGCGCTCACCCAGCGCCATCAGCGCTCGGTCATCCACCTCCACCAGCACCAGGTCCGCGCTGCGCGGGACCCCCGGCAGGAGCCGGCTGACGACCTGGTCATAGAGCGAGCGCTCCAGGGGCCCCGGCGCTCCGCCCGTCGCCGCCGTCACGCACGCCAGCGCCACGCCGACTCCCGCCGCCACCACGCGAAGCAGCCCCGGAGAGGGGCGGGGAAGCCAGGGGCCTCGCGGAGGCGTGTCGGGGCTCGGGTTCATCGGCGCGTCTCAGGGCCTCAGTTCGAACGCATGGATTTTGGAAGGGAAGCCGATGAAGTCGTCCTTGTCCACCGGCAACACGCGCCAGAACCACTTGCCCGTGTGCTCCCCGGGCACCGTCAGCGTGAGCCCGGAGACCTCGTGGGTCCGCACGCCCGCGGCGAAGTCCGCCGTCCGCGCCAGCTCCACGCGGTAGTGCTTCGCCGCCTTCACCTCGAACCACTTCAGCGTGGGCGGCGTGGCGAACGTCCCACCGCGAGGGCCGTCGAGACGCGGCGCCGCGAGCAGCGCACGGGGCGCCTCGGGCGCGACACCCGGCAGCACGCGCGAACCCTGACCCGCGCCCACGTCGACCTCCGCCCCCTGCGCGCCGAGCGCCACCTTGCCCTCGAGCGTCTCCAGGCGACTGGCGCCGTCCTCCTTGGCCGTCACGCGGAACTGCGTGCCGCGGACACCGGCCACCGCGCCGCGCGTGCGCACCTCGAACACGGAGCCCTCGCCCCCCGGCGCGGCCACCGTCTCCACCGAGCCCTTCAGCAGCTCCAGGCGGACCACGCGCGTGCCCTGGGCGCTCAGCTCGAGGGTGCCCAGCCGCAAGAGGGTGTCGGGCTGCACGCGGACCCGGCTCGCGTCCGCCAGCTCCAGCTCCGCGCTCGCGTCACCGGCCGTCTGGAACAGCTCGCCCGTGTGGAGCGAGTCACCGACGGCGCGCGGCTGCAGCGCGTCCTCCGAAGCTCCCGCCAGGATGCTTCCCCCCGCCGCGCGCACGCGTGCAACCCGAGGCTGCGCGGGGCGCTCGACGTAGGCGAGCTGCAGCTGTCCCGGCTGTCCCGGCACCGCGGGGGGCGCCACCACGGACACGCGCGTCGCGGGCACGCCCGCCGCCACCAGCACCTGCGCCGCCGCCTTCGCCACCGCCAGGCCCTGGCCGCCCAGCCGCTCCGCGTCGGGCAGCCTGGCGGCCACCGTCACCGAGCGGATGGCGGGGCGGGCCACGAGCGCCTGACCCACGTGCCTCAGGCACTGCTCCGTCTCGGGGCCCTGGGGCGCGAGCGTGCGGCCCAGCTCCACGCGGCCATTGTTGAAGCGCACGCCGCCGCACGGCTCCGCGCCCTGCGACTGCGCGAGCACGGGCGAGCTGGCGAGCGTCACCACCATCAGCCAGGAAGTGGACCGACTCATGGCGTGGCCTCCTCCGCCGAGGAGTCGGCGGTCTTCACGATGTTGAACTCGACGCGGCGGTTGTTCTCGCGTCCCTTGGGCGTCTTGTTGGTGTCCACCGGCTTCGTCTCGCCGAAGCCCACCGCCTCCAGGCGCTCCGGCGCGATGCCGGACTTCACCAGGAAGGCCTTCACGTTGTTGGCGCGGCGCTGCGACAGGTCCAGGTTCTTCGCGTCCGAGCCCTGGCTGTCCGTGTGGCCCTCCACGCGCACCAACTGGAGCTGCGGGTTCGCCTTGAGCACCGAGGCCACCTGCGCGAGCAGGCCGAACGACTTGGGCAGGATGACGTCCTTGCTCGTGGCGAAGTAGACCTTCTCCAGGATGACGATGCGCGAGCCCTCCAGGCGCACGCTCGACGTGCCCTGGTCGGGGCAGCCGTCCTCGTCCTTCACGCCGTTGATGGTCTCCGCCTCCAGCGGGCACGCGTCGGCCGTGTCGGGGATGCCGTCCCTGTCGTTGTCCGGGTCCGGGCAGCCGTCCGCGTCCTCGAAGCCGTCCAGGTCCTCGGGCTCGTTCGGGCAGCGGTCCTCGCTGTCGACGATGCCGTCCTTGTCCGTGTCCACGGGAGCGGGCGGCAGCGTCATCGGCGCGCTCGCCTCGGGGGCCTGCGACGGCGCGTCCTCGGCCGCGGGCACGTGCTCGCTGGGCGAGTCGGGGCAGCCGTCCTCGTCCTGATAGCCGTTGAAGGTCTCCGGCTCGCCGGGGCACACGTCCGGTCCGTCGAGGATGCCATCGTTGTCGTCGTCCGGGTCCAGGCAGTTGTCGTCGTCCTGGAAGCCGTCATGGTCCTCGGGGCCGAGCGCGCACGCGGGCGCCGACGAGGGCGCGGAGGACGCCGTCCAGCTCAGTCCGCCGAGTACGCGGAAGCTCGGGGTGCCGTAGCCCCGGGTGAGGCCGGGGCCCGCGCCCACGTGGGCCGCGAGCTCGCGGGTGAAGCGGTACTTCACCGCGCCGAGCGCCTCCAGGGGCCGCTCCTCGGTGTTCGTCTCCTTCAACCCCAGCGCGCCCGCGAGCGTCGCGGCCACCGAGAGCTTCTCGGTGAGCGGCACCTCGGCGCCGATTCCGTACGCGAATTCGTGGCCCACGCGCAGGTTGCGCAGCCGCTCCTCGCCGCGCAGATTCACGCCCACGTTGGCGAGCAGGCGCACGCGCTCGGTGGCCCACTCGGCGACGAGCCTCGGCTGGAAGGTGAGCCCGTCGGAGCCCAGGAACTCGTCGCCTCCCGAGGTGGGAATCGTCACCGACGCGGCCACCGCCAGATGCAGGCCTCCGTCCGTCGACAGCAAGCGCGCCTTGGGGACCAGCCGCAAATCCCCGATGCCCGTCGCGTCCACGCCCTGCGCCAGCGACGGGGCCACCTCACCCGCGGGCTGCGACGTGGTGGTGGAGATGGGCAGCGCCACGCCGACCTCCAGCCAGTCGAACAGCGCCAGCGCGCCCATGAGGTCCACGGTGAGCTGGCTGTCGACGATGCGGTAGACGAACGCGTCCCGCCTCGGGTCCAACAGGTTCAGTGGATCATCCGCGTAGTTGACCGACAGCCCCAGGTTCCAGTCGAGGTGTCGGCCCACGCGCGCGCCGTGCAGTCCCAGCACGTCATAGGCGCCCGGGCCGGGCTTGTACTGCTGCACGTCGATGGCCTGGGAGGCGGGAATCTGCGCCTGGGCGCCGCTCGCCATCAACAGCGCCAGCGCGAACCACGCCCACGGGCGGGTGGGAGGAAAAAGCACTCTCATGCTCCGACGGTGCCAGAAGGGCACCACCCACATCAACGTGCCGCCAACAATTGCGACACGTGCTGGGCCAGGGAAGGCAGGGGTTGCGGCTTGGGCAAGACCAGGTCGACGCCGAGCTCACGGGCCCGGGCCGTCAGCTCCGGAGACGCGAAGGCCGTGAGCAGCACCACGCGGGTGTCCGGGGTGAAGCGGCGCACGAAGTCCGCCAGCACCAGCCCCTCCTCGGACTGCGTGCCGCTCAGCCGCAAGTCGCTGATGACCAGGTCGTAGCGGCCCGTCGTCATCAGCCCCAGCGCCTCATCGAGCGCCTGCGCCGAGTCCACGCGGTAGCCCGCCCCCGAGAAGAACTGCCCCAACACCCAGCACAGGGTGGATTCGTCATCGACGATGAGGAGGTTCTGAGACACGGGGCCGCCGGAGAGCAAGCCTGGGGCCAACCGTACTCAGGCCCCCGGCACGACGACTTTTCCGATACTTGCGGGCTCTCGCCCGGTGCCCCGCCGACCTTGCGTCCAGATCACGGATCCGATTTCTGGAATCCAGATCTGTTGATTCCCAAACGCTTGAGGCGCTCGTAGAGGGAGGAGCGGGGGATGCCCAGTCGGACGGCGGCGCGCTCGACGTGGCCGTTCTCCCGGCGAAGCACGCGCTCGATGTGGCGGCGCTCCAGCTCCTCCAGGGTGAGGTCGTCCTCGGCGGTGGGCTCGTCGGGGGAGGACTCGAAGCGCAAGTCGCCGCGGGATAGGGCGCCGCCGCCGGAGAGCAGCACGGCGCGCTCCAGGACGTTGCGCAGCTCGCGGATGTTGCCGGGCCAGGCGTAGCGCATGAGGGCCGTCTCGGCGTCCGGCTGGAGGCCCACGCCGCCGCGTCCGCGCGCCGTGCCCATCTCCGCGAGGAAGCTCCGGGCCAGCACGGAGATGTCCTCGGGGCGCTCGCGCAGGGCGGGCACGTGGAGGATGAGGGTGCTGACGCGGAAGTACAAATCGCTGCGGAAGCGCTTCTCGCGGGTGGCGGTGCCCAGGTCCTGGTGGGTGGCGGCGATGAGGCGCACGTCGACGCGCCTGTCGCGCACGTCGCCCAGCCTCCGGAAGCGCTTCTCCTCCAGCACCTTGAGGAGCTTGGGCTGGACGGTGAGGTCCATGTCGCCAATCTCGTCGAGGAAGAGGGTGCCCCGGTCGGCGACCTCCAAGAGGCCCTGCTTGTTCGCCACCGCGCCCGTGAAGGCGCCCTTCTCGTGACCGAACAGCTCCGAGTCGAGCAAATCTCGCGACAAGGCCGCGCAGTTGAGGTCGACGAAGGGCGCGTCGGCGCGGGGGCCGCCTTCGTGCAGCCAGCGCGCGAGCACGCTCTTGCCGCTGCCCGTCTCGCCAGTGACGAGCACGGGGCTGTCGCTGTGCTGCATGCGCTCGGCCTCGGCGCGCAGGTTCTGGATGGCGACGCTCTGGCCCAGGAACGGGTCCACCGAGGCGCGCGCGGTGCGCGACAGGTCCGCGCGCAGGCGCTGACGCTCGCGGCGCTGGGCGACCAGGCGCTCCAGCACGACCTTGAGGACGGCGAGCTCCACGGGCTTGGTGAGGAACTGCTCGGCGCCCTCCTTCACGGCCTGCACGGCCAGTTCGATGGAGCCGTGGCCGGTGAGGACGACCAGGGGCACGGCCGCGTCGATCTCCTTGAGGCGCGGGAGCAGCTCCAGGGCGGTGCCGTCCGTGAGGCGGTAGTCCACCACGGCCACGTCCGGGCGGTGCGTGCGGAAGACCTCCTGGGCCTCGGCGAGGCTCTGGGCTTCGTCCACGTCGAAGCCGTGGGCGGTGAGGTAGCCCCTCATGCCGAGCCGGACGCCGGGCTCGTCGTCCACGAGGAGGATGCGGGTACGGGTCATGAGGCGAGCGAGTCTAGAGGCACGGTGGCCGGAGGCGAGGAAACCGCTGGTAGCAGCAGGGTGACTTCGGCGCCACCCTCGGGGTGGTTTCGCAGGCGGATGGCGCCCTGGTGCTCCTCGAGGATGCGCTGGACGATGGACAGGCCCAGGCCGGTGCCGCCCCGGCGCTTGCTGAAGAAGGGCTCGAAGACGTGGGGCAGGTCCTCCTCGCGGAAGCCCGGGCCGCCGTCGCGCACGGTGCAGCGCACCCACGCGCGGCCCTCCTCTTGGAGCACCGCGGTGGCCACGCGCACGGTGGCGCCCGCGGGCGAGTGCTGCACGGCGTTCTCCAGCACGTTTCGGAAGACATGGAACAGCCGCCGCGAGTCCATGCGCACGGGCGGCAGGACTTCTGTGAGCAGCGGTGTCACGGCCACGCGGGCCTGCTCGCCGGTGAGGGCGCACGCGGCCAGGGCCTCCTCGACGACGGGGCGCACGGGGCCCTCCACCCATTCGCCGCGCGTGGGCCGGCCGTACTCGAACAGCTCCTGGGTGAGGTGGTTGAGGCGGCGCACCTCGCCGCGCAGGACGTCCATGTACGGGGCCAGGTCGGCGCGCTGGCCCACGGTGGCCTCCACCGCGTCCACCACGGCGGAGATGGAGAAGAGGGGGTTTCTCACCTCGTGGGCCACGCCCGCGACGATGGCGCCCATGACGGCCATGGTCTCACTGCGGCGCAGGCTGGCCTGCAGCTCGAGCAGCCGGGTGACTTCGGTGGCGACCAGGATGATGCGCGAGTCGTCGCCTCCGGCCTCGTCGACCCACGCGGCCGACAGCTCCCAGGTGCGGCGCGAGAGTGGGTCGGTGACTTCGCGGGTGATGGTGCCGTGGGTGCGGCGCAGCTCGTCGATGAGGGGCGGGGTGCTGGACCAGGGCGGCATGCTGGCGGCGGTGGACAGGGGCTGGCCGGAGGGGTCCAGGTCGCCGAACAGCGCGCAGGCCGGGGCGTTGAGGCGGTGGATGACGCCGTCCGCGCCGAGCACGAGGAGGGGGGCGGCGACGGCGTCGAAGGTGCGGGTCCATTCCTGGGCGGAGCGGCGGAAGCTGTCGTGGAGGCGCTGGCGCAGCTCGTCCGCGAGGTAGCGGTCGGTGATGTCGGTGACGACGCAGCCGACGTGGAGCTCGCCCTGGGCGTCGCGCGCGGAGGCGGCGGCGCGGCTGCGGACCCAGCGCACGCGGCCGTCGGCGCAGATGAGGCGGTGCTCCAGCTCCACCTCGGCGCCGGCGGCGAGCGACTCGATGCGAGTGCGGTAGCGCGCGCGGTCCTCGGGGTGGATCATCTCCGCCCAGAGGCGGGGCGGGCCGCCGCCGGGGGAGGGCTCGACGAAGGCGGAGGCGGGGTAGCCGGTGGTGCGCTCGATGACGGGGGTGCAGTAGAAGTCGCGCAGCCTGCCGTCGCGCAGCTTGCCGCCCCAGAGGTAGTCGGGCAGGGAGCGGGTGAGGACGTCGAGGCGGCCCTCGTGTTCCTGGAGGGATTGTTCGGCGCGCATGCGCTCGGTGAGTTCGGAGAGCGAGGCGATGACGCCGAGGACTTCGCCTCCGGCGCCGCGCACGCGGGAGTAGCTGCCGAACCAGAAGCGGGGCTCGCCGGGGGCGGCGGGGGTTTCGACTTCGAGGCAGGTGTCCTGGACGGGGGCGTCGGTGCCGAGGGCGCGCTCGAGGCGTGGGGCGAGGAGTCGGCCCAGCTCGGGCATGACCTCGGTGACGTGGCGGCCCAGGTGTCCACCGGCGGGCAGGCCGTTCATGGCGGCGAGCGCGGGGTTGACGTGGATGTAGCGCAGGTTGCGGTCGAAGAAGGCGAAGCCCACGGGGGTGACGTCCATGAGGGCGTCGCGCAGGGCGCTGGAGTCACCGGCGCTGCGCAGGGCGGCGTCGCGTTCGCGGCGGGTGCGCTCGCGGGCGTGGGCGAGGAGGAGGGCGGGGACGCCCGCGCAGGTGAGGACGAGCGCGGAGGTGGCGAGGATGCGGGGCAGGGGATTGGCCGCGTCCGCGCTGGTCCAGGCCCATTCGATGAGGGCGGCGAGCGCGGCGGCGGTGAAGGCGGCCAGGAGCATCTGACTGCGTGAGGGGAACTCGTGCATGGGGGCGTGGGCCGCGCGAGCCTACCTGGAATCCAGGGGCGCGCCGTGCATCGAGGCCCAGGGACGGGTGCTCTCGTCGTCTGGTGGGCAAGGGGGCGGGTCCGGGGTGCGCCCGCGGGGCGGCTCAGACTCCTGGCTGCGGTGCGGCTTGGTGGGCCGAGCGAGCGAGGAGGTCCTGGACCTCTTCGTCGGAGGTCTGGTCGAAGTGCCGGTACCACAGGCCCACGGCGTCGAAGGGCCTTGGGGTCCGGGCGCACACCATCTCGTCGACGAGCGGGGCCAGGGCTTCGCAGGTGTCGGGAGGGGCGACGGGGACGGCGACGGTGATTCGGGAAGGGTGTTGCAGGCGCAGGGCGGCGAGGGCGGCGCGCATCGTGGAGCCGGTGGCGAGGCCGTCGTCGACGAGGATGACGCCGCATCCGTGGACATCGAGGGCGGGGCGGCCCTGGCGGTAGCTGAGCTCGCGACGCTGGAGTTCGCGGGTCTCGTGTGCGGTGACGGCGTCGAGTTGCACGGCGGTGATGCCGAGCTCGTCGATGACCTCGGGGTTGAGGACGCGTGTGCCGCCGGTGGCGATGGCCCCCATGGCGAGTTCTTCATGGCCGGGCGTGCCCAGCTTGCGGACGATGAAGACGTCCAGCGGTGCGCCGAGCGCGCGGGCGACTTCGTAGGCGACGGGGACACCGCCGCGCGGAAGCGCGAGCACGCGGGTGTCGGGACGGTGGGCGTGACGGACAAGGAGTCGCGCGAGGGCCCGGCCCGCCGTGAAGCGATCCTGGAACACGGGTCCTTGCATGCGTGGCTCCTTGGTGCGTGGGGGCACATGCCTCCACGTCTCAACGTGGGCACGGATGCCAGGGCTGTGAACGGTCGAGTCCCTCGGCTTCATGCGCAATGTGTCGGGAGTGGTGGTGTGGCTCCTCACGGCGGACAGGCCTGGATGACCTGCGTGCAATTCGATGAAGGGCGTTCGGTCTGCTCACGCTTGAAGGTCATTCCCAAGGGAAGCACAAGGAGCGTGACGACGACGAGCAGCAGCCCTATCCGCGCGGGGGGCGCGTCATCGGAGGACAATCCGTCGAGCGCGCAGGCCACTGTCGCCAGGAGAAGCGGAATCATGAAGACCAGCAGGACGATGGTGTAGCGAAGCGTCGATGTGTCCGTGCACAGACTCGAGAACACGGCGATGACCAGGCAGAGCTGCCCGAGAAGTTTGCTGCGCCGTGCGTTCTCACGGAGGACTCGTTGATGCGTGTCAGGGGGCATGCACGGCTGATTGGCAAACCGCATGCCCGCGCTCATGCAGAGGGAGCCCATGCGTGTGACGCGTGTTTCCGACAACGGAGTTGCCACCGGGTGTCGCCGTTGATGACACTGCTCGCAGGGATTGAAGGGCATCCATGACGACTCTGCACAACCGAGGTCTCTGGCCTCATGAGGTCATCAGAACTCGTACGAGGATGTTCCTGGAGGGGACGGATGGTCGCGAGCAGGCGGAGGCATTGCTCCGGTTGACCGTCGAGAGCATGGCCACCACCGGCGATGGCCCCGGGCGGCTACCGGTCGTGTTTCGGATCTGGCCCGGTCCTGTGTTCGAGCTGACCTGTCCCTGGCAGGTTGCTCAGTCAGAGTTCCTGAGCCGCCCAGGCTCACCCCTCGCCTTCATCGATACGAGGATGCTGACGCTGCCCGTGGGCGGACCGTCGACGTGGGCTCTCATCCTGGCTCCAGGCGTGATCCTCAACGCGCTGTCATCGCGAGTCCTCCTACAGACCTCGAGCGGAGCTTCGCGCCGGGAGAGCTTCTACTCCCGAGGAGGACTCATCTCTCCCTTGCGAGATTCGACAACGGGTCCGTCGAACGGCTCGCGCGTCGTGTTCGAACTGGACCCCCTGTTCTTCGATGAAGCCGCGAGAGCGCACGTGCACTCGGACGAAGTGCTCGACGCTCTCGCGGCCCGGTTCTCCTGGCTGACCATCGCCCAGCGCGCATCGGACGTGCGCGCGGGCGACCCGTGGTAGCCGTGAGCGTCTCTAAGCGATGATGTTCGGCTTGCCCGGCTGCCCGGGAGGCGGCGGATCGTGAATCCCCGGCGGCGAGATGTCGGGAGGCAGGGGAGGCTCGATCTCCGGCGGCTGCTTGCGCGGCGGCTCCTCGGCGGGAGGCTGCCGGAAGGGCGGCTCGTGCTGAGGCTGCCGAGGGTCCGGCTCCTTGACCGGCGCGTTGGGCTCGGGCTCGGGAGGCAGGGGCGTCGGGTGCGGAGTCCCGGGGATCGGCGGCTGCTGCGTGGGCATTCTTGCGGCGCTCCTTGAAGGGATTCGGTCCGTCTGCCCGCTCAAGGTGTGCACGCCCGGCCATGCGGGCACCTTCCCGCACACGCTCGCGTGGGCCACCCAGGCACTCGGGGCCCTCTCGCGCGGGGGCCGTGCTCACGGGGCCCGGCTCGGACGTCCCGTGGCTGCTGCATCGCGGCATGGCCGCCTTCAGGTTCTCCCGATGGGACTTATCGACAACCCAACAGGAGGCACTTCATGAAGGCAGCCATTTGGGGGCTCGGGGGATTGGGGCTGGGCGTGGGGCTGATGTACTGGAGCGATCCGCGCAGCGGCCGCTGGCGCAGGTCTCATCTGCAGGGCAGGGCCGTGCACGCCGCCCACGAGGCCGGCTCCGCGGTCGACGTCGTCCGCCGCGACCTGGCCCAGCGCTCGCGCGGCCTGTTCTTCGAGTCCGTCAGTCGCTTCCGCTCGGAGCCCGTCGACGACGTCACGCTCACCGAGCGCGTCCGCGCGGCACTCGGCAGGGTCTGCTCGCATCCGGGCTCCGTGAAGGTGTCCGCCCGGGACGGCATCGTCACGCTCGAGGGCTCCATCCTGCTCGAGGAGCTCAAGCACGCCGTGCCCTACCTCGGCCGCGTCCGAGGCGTGCGAGGCATGGACAACCGGCTGCTCCCCTTCGCCCAGTCCGGCCGTCAGTCCGAGCTGCAGGGCGGCATCGCGCGACGACGCCCCTTCGGCTCCAAGCACTGGTCCCCCTCGTCACGCTTCTTCGGCGCGCTCGGAGGTCTCTCCCTCGCATCCTGGGCGCTCCAGCAACGAGGTGTCCTGGGCTCGCTCTTGGGACTCGGCGGCGCGGTCCTCGGCATCCGCGCGCTCAGCAACATGGAGCTGCGGCGGCTCACGGGCATCGGCGTGGGGCCTCGCGCAATCACGTTGCACAAGGACATCACCGTGAACGCGCCCGTGGAGGAGGTCTTCGCCTTCTGGGATGCGATGCAGAACTTCCCGCGCTTCATGACCCACGTGGATGAGGTGCGCGTCGACGAGCGCGGTCGCTCGTACTGGAAGGTCCGTGGCCCCGCCGGCCTCCACTTCGAATGGGAAGCCGTCGTCACCCGTCGCGTGCCCAACCAGCTCCTCGCCTGGAAGAGCGTGAAGGGCACCTCGGTGGAGAACTCCGGCGTCATCCACTTCGAGCCCACCGCGAAGGGCGGCACCCGCGTGGACATCCGCCTGTCATACAACCCGCCGGCCGGCGCCATCGGCCACGCCTTCGCCCGGCTGCTGGGCGTGGACCCCAAGCGGCAGATGGACGACGACCTCCTGCGCTTCAAGTCCCTGCTCGAGCGCGGCAAGGCCACGGGCCACGAGACGGTGACGCGCGAGTCCCTGGCCCCGAACCAGAGCGGGCGGCCCTCACTGATGCACTGAGGCGACGTCGTCACGCAGGATTTGCGCGTCCCGGGACATGAACTCCGAGGCGCGCATTTCTTGCGCACCACCGGGTCGCCCGGACCCGCTGCGGGCTGGCGCGGTGCTTGCTGCGGAGTTGCTCGTCCGATGTGGGGCGAGCGGTTAATGTCCGCCCCGAAACCATGGCGGAAACCTTGTTCGAGGAGCTGAAGCGGTACGTGGGGTTCGGAGCGCGGGACGAGCTGTCGCTCGTCGGCCTCCACTCCCTCGCGAAGCCGCACTTCCCCCGCATCGCGCGCGTCTTCTACGACCGCATCCTGGAGCACGAGGGCGCCCGCCAGGCGCTCGAGGGCGGCGAGAGCCAGGTGGGCCACCTGCGAGGCACGCTGCAGGTGTGGATGGACCAGCTGCTGCGCGGCCCGTGGGACGAGGCGTACTTCGCGCTGCGCTGCCGCATCGGCCGCATGCACGTGCGCATCTCCCTGGAGCAGCACTACATGTTCGGCGCGATGAACGTGCTGCGCCAGGAACTCAACGCCATCATCGACACGGCGTTCACCACCCAGCCCCAGGTGCTCCACGACACGCGCGCGGCGCTCGGCCGCATCCTGGACCTGGAGCTGGCCATCATGCTCCACACCTACCGCGAGGACCTGCTCGCGCAGCAGGCGCGCACCGAGCGCCTGGCCACCTTCGGTCAGCTCGTGGGCTCCATCGGCCACGAGCTGCGCAACCCGCTGGGCGTCATCGAGACCTCGCTCTACATCCTGCGCAGCCGTCAGGGCGCCACGGTGGACGAGCGCACCGCCAAGCACCTGGACCGCATCGGCGAGCAGGTGGGCATCGCCAACCACATCGTGTCCGACCTGCTCGACATGATTCGCGACCGCCCGCTCCAGCGGCAGGAGGTCTGGCTGGACGAGGTCTGGCAGGAGGCCCTCAAGGCCGTGGCCCGCCCCGAGAACGTCCGCGTCCGCGCGGAGGGCCTGGTGTCCCTGCCGGCGGTGCACGGCGACGCGGGGCAGCTGCGCCAGGTGTTCGTCAACCTGCTGGAGAACGCGGTGCAGGCGCTCGAGGAGTCCGGCGGGGACATCTCGCTCCAGGGCTCGACGAGCGACGCCGGTCACGTGGAGCTGGTGCTGGAGGACTCCGGGCCCGGCCTCAGCGAGGGCATCCGCGAGCGCCTCTTCGAGCCGCTGATGACCACGAAGGCGCGGGGCATCGGCCTGGGCTTGCCGCTCGTGCGCCGCATCCTGGAGCGGCACGGCGGCTCCATCACCCACGCGCCCCGGGCCGGCGCGGGCGCCCGGTTCGTCATCCAGCTGCCCAAATCCCCCGAGGAGGGCACGCGTGCGACGCTACCTCCTGCTGGATGACAACCGCGCGTTGGCGGAGAACCTCGCCGAAATCCTCCGCGACGAGGGCCACCAGGCCACCGTCGTCTCCACGGGAGCCGAGGCCCTGCGCGCGGTGGGCGCCACGCGCTTCGACGCGCTGGTGACGGACATGCGCATGCCGGGGATGAGCGGCGCGGACGCGGTGCGCTGCATCCGGCGCGTGGACCCGGGCATCGCCACCGTCGTCATGACGGCCTATCCCCGCGAGGATGACTTGGAGACGGCGCGGCGCGAGGGCCTGCTCGCGGTGCTGCCCAAGCCCGTGCCCATCTCCACGCTGATGGAGCTGCTCGCCAACGCGCGACGCGATGGGCTGGTGGTGGTGGCCGAGGACGACCCGGCGCTCAGCGACAACCTCTCCGAGCTCTTGCGCGAGCGGGGCTTCTCCTGCGTGACGGTGAGCTCGGCGCTGGACGCGGACCTGCTCTCGTGCGCGACGCCGTTCGCCGCGCTGGTGGACCTGCGCATGCCGGGAGGCCCGGACGGCGAGGCGCTGCGTCGCCTGCGCGCGCGCTTCCCCCGTCTGTCCACCTTCGTCATGACGGCCTGGCCAGACCTGGCGCCCCTCGGCGAGGGCGTGGACGTCTACTCGAAGCCCTTCGACACCGGCGCACTCATGGGCGCGCTGGAGACCGCGCACGCCGCGCGCCCCATGCCCTCTCCATGACCGAGCCCAACTCCCAGTCCCCCGCGCGCGTCCTCGTCGTGGACGACAACGCGGCGTTCCTGGACAACCTCGATGAGCTGCTCGGCGACGCGGGCTACGTGGTGCACGCGGCGTCGACCTGTCGGGGCGCGCGGGAGAAGGCTCGCGACGGCTTCGACGTGGCGCTGGTGGACCTGCGCCTGCCGGACGGTGACGGCACGGCGCTGGCGGCGGAGCTGAAGGAGGGCGCGCCGGACTCGGAGGTGGTGCTGCTCACCGGCTTCGCCACGCTGGAGACGGCGGTGGCGGCGGTGCGCGCGGGCGCGTGTGCCTATCTCATGAAGCCCTGTGCGCCGCGCGAGCTCCTCCTGACGCTGGAGCAGGCGATGCGGCAGGTGCGCCTGCACGCGGAGAAGCGCGAGCTGGCCCGGCGCGCGCAGGTGACGGAGAAGCTGGCCGCGGTGGGGACGATGACCGCGGGGTTGTCCCACGAGATTCGCAACCCGCTCAACGCCGCGGCCCTCCAATTGTCCGTGCTGGAGCGCCGGGTGCGCAGGCTGCCGGACCACCAGCAGGGCACGTTGCTGGAGCCGCTGCTGCTCGTGCGCGACGAGATTCGCCGGCTCGACCACATCCTGGAGGACTTCCTCCAGTTCGCCCGGCCCCGCGAGTTCCGCCCCGGCTCCGTGGACGTCAAGGCGCTGGTGCGCCGCGTGGTGGACCTGTTGAGCAGCCAGGCGGAGACGCGCAAGGTGTCGCTGACGCAGGTGGTGCCGGAGTCGAACCTGCCCGCGCTCTCCGGGGAAGAGGAGCGGCTGCGGCAGGTGCTCATCAACCTGTGCCTCAACGCGCTGGAGTCCACGCCCGCCGGAGGCCACGTGACGCTCACCGTGGGCACCGAGGACACGCGCGTGTGGCTCACGGTGGACGACACGGGCTCGGGCGTCCCGGAGGCGATGAGGGACCGCATCTTCGAGCCCTTCTTCACCACCAAGGCGCAGGGCTCCGGGCTGGGGCTGCCCATCGTCCACGCCATCGTCACGCAGCACGGCGGGACGCTGGAGGTGGGCACCGCTCCGAGCGGCGGCGCCCGCTTCCTCTTGCGCCTCCCGATGGCGCGCTAGGACGACGCGCCACCGGAGGCTTCACGTCACGTCAGAAGCCGGCGACGGGAGGCGTCACCACGCTGGACGAGGAGACGCTCGCGCAGAGGATGCAGGCGCTCTGGCTGGAGCCGTCAGCGCGCTTGCCGGGCTTGTCCGCGCTGGCGAGCTGCTGGTCCCTGCCGCCACCGGGCTCGTTGGTGAACCATACGTCGAACACGTAGTGCACGGGCACCGGCTTGCCGTCGAGCGTGGCGGGCTCGTAGCGCCACGTCGTCAGGGTGCGGATGACGCCTTCCTCCAGCCCGGAGAGGCTCTGCAGCGACTTGCAGTTGGTGACGTTGCCCTCGGTGGTGATGGTGCACCGGGTGACGATGGAGCCCTTGGGGACGGCGGAGATGCGCGAGCGCAGGTTCTGGGTGATGTCCTGGAAGGCGAGCCGCTGCCCGGACACGAAGCGGGGCGGGGTGATGCCGGGCCCCAGCGAGAAGACGCCGTCCTCCTCCGGTTGGGGGCGGGGCGGCGTCGGCGCGGTGGGCGGCGTCACGGCGGGGGCGAGCGCGGGCAGCGCCGCGGCCATCACCTGCATCGAGATGCTGTCGTGCTCCACCTGCGCTTCGTCCACCGGGGCTTCGTCCACCGGGGCCTCGTGGCTCTCCACGGCCACGGCCTCGGAGGGGACGGCGGGCTCCGCGTCGAGCGGGTAGGGCGTCCGGGGAAGCTGCGTGCGCGCAATCCCCTGCGTGTCCGGGATGAGCAGCGGCCGGGGGCTGGGCTCGCGCGCCTTGCGAGGCGTGGTCGAGACCTTGTGGAGCACGCGCGTCGGGCGGCTGGGCGTCTTGGAGGTCAGGTCGAGCGGGAGGATGCGGGGCGCCGGAGCCACCAGGGGACGATGCACGGGTGGGGTGACCTCCGTGAAGGCGCGCTCGTGCTTCGCCACCGGCGCCACGTCCAGGGCCTGGGGCGCCACGGCCATCGCCGTCATCGGCACCTGCGAGGAGCCCAGCGCCACGGCGAGCGCCGCGCCACCCAGTCCACTCACCAGCCGCCACGAGCGACGAGGCGCCCGCGTGTCGGGGACCGACAGCAGCCGTCGGATGCGGCCCAGCAGCGAGCCCCCATCCGCGCCCAGCGCGAGCAGCGCGGACGGCGGCGCGCGCAGTTGCTCGATGTGCGCCAGCGCGCGGGCGTAGAGGACCGCGTCGCCACACGACTGCACGGCCTGGTCATCGGCGCAGTGCTCGCGCTCCTCGCGGATGCGGTGGGACAGCCACCAGACGGCCGGGTGGTAGAACAAGAACGTCTCCACCAGCGCCTGGAGCAGGTTGACCAGGTAGTCGTGCCGCTGGATGTGCGCGAGCTCGTGGGAGAGCACCGCCTCCAGTTGCTGCGGCGACAGCCCGGTGATGGCCCCCGCGGGGACGAGGATGAGCGGACGCCACAGCCCGATGACCTGGGGCACGTCGATGCGCGTGGACGCCATCAGCCGCACGGGGCGCGACATCCGCAGCTTCGCGAGCGCGCGCTCCAGTGCCTCGCGCCAGACGCTGTCGGGCTCGCGGGTGTGCAGCCGCGACAGCCGCTGCGCCGCGTACCAGGAGACGAGCGTCCGGGCCGACAACAGCAGCACGCCGACACACCACGCCGGCAGCAGCCAGGGACGCAACAGCTCCAGCCAGGTCACCGTGACCTCGGCCGTGGGCGCCAGGTCCACCACCACGACCTCCCGGGCCACCGCCATCGGAGCGAGCGTCTGGGGGGCGAGGCCCGCCGATGCCGCCGCGGCCGGCCCGTCCATGAGGGCCCTCAGGAAGGTCACGAGCGGCAACACCGCCATGGTCGCGAGCCCCAGGCACGCGACGACATAGCGCCCCTTCGCCGAGCGTCGCGACATCATCGCCAGCAGCCCCGCCACGACGAGGGCCACCGCGCCGCCCTGCCAGACGAAGTCGATGAGGGCCTGTTCCAGCGCGTCCAGCACGTGCATCACTTCCCCCGCCTCTCGTGCTCGTCCAGCAGCTTCCGGATCTCCGCCAGCTCCTGCGCCGAGGCCCGCTTCATCGACAGGGCCTGGGCGACGACGCTCGACGCCGAGCCCCCGAAGGCGCGGTCCATCAGGTCACGCAGCAGGTCGCGCTGCGTGCGCTTCTGGCTGAGGGCCGCCTCGTAGACGTGCGTGCGCTCGCTCTCGTCGCGCTGCACGAGCCCCTTCTCCGTCATGTTCTGGAGGAGCTTCAGGACGGTGGTGTAGCCGGTGTCCTTCTCCTGCGTGCCTCGGAGGGACTCATGCACCTGCCGCACGGTGCTGGGCCCCAACTGCCAGAGGACTCGGAGGATGGCCAGCTCGGCGCGCGTCGGCTGCGGTGGAACGGGCGTCATTCGCGAAAGTATTACGACGTATGTCGTATCTGTCAACGACGCTCGTCGTAGATGCCCGGGACGGGACACCGCGTCAGTGGAGAGGACGGGTGCCCGGGCCGCGGCTCAGGACTCCGCGGCCAGGTCCGGGCCGTGGGGCTCGTCGCCGTCGAGCGGGGCGGGGGCCCCGTCCGACTGGGCGCCGTACTCCTTGAGGCGGTATTGGATCTTGCGCACGCTGATGCCCAGCACCTCCGCCGCGCGTGAGGTGGAGCCCTGCACCATCTCCAGCGTGCGCAGGATGGCCTCCCGCTCGATGGCGGCCAGCGTGGCGCCGGGGATGAGCGAGCCCTGGCTGGTGCCCGAGGGCCGGGGGCCTCGCAGCACCGGGGGCAGGTCGTCGGTGGTCAGCTCCTGGCCCTGGGTGAGCACCACCGAACGCTCGATGGCGTTCTCCAGTTCGCGGATGTTGCCCGGCCAGTCGTGCGCGAGCAGGGCCTGGAGCGTGCCCGGGGCCAGCCCCCGGACCTGCTTGCCGTAGGAGTCGCCGTACTTCTCCAGGAAGTGGTTCACCAGGGCGGGGATGTCGCTCTTGCGCTCGCGCAGGGGCGGAAGCGTCACGCTGACGACATTGAGCCGGTAGTAGAGGTCCTCGCGGAAGCGGCCCGCCTTCACCTCCGCGGCCAGGTCGCGGTGCGTGGCGGCCACGATTCGCACGTCCACCTTGAGCGTCTGGGTGCCGCCCACGCGCTCCAGCTCGCGCTGCTGGAGCACGCGCAACAGCTTCACCTGCACGGTGGGGGAGATCTCCCCGAGTTCATCCAGGAACAGCGTGCCTCCGTCGGCCAACTCGAAGCGGCCCTCCTTGCGAGCGATGGCGCCGGTGAAGGCGCCCTTCTCGTGGCCGAACAGCTCGCTCTCCAGCAGGCTCTCCGACAGCGCGGCGCAGTGCACGCGGATGAAGGGCTTGTCGCGGCGGGGCGACTCCTGGTGCAGCGCCTGGGCGATGAGCTCCTTGCCCGTGCCGGACTCGCCGAGGATGAGCACGGTGGCGCGCGTGGCGGCCGCGCGGCGGATGACGTCGTAGATGCCCTGCAGCTGCGGCGACTCGCCGATGATGTCGTGGAAGCGCCGCACGCGGGTGCGGACCTGATCTCTCAGCGCCTCCGCTTCCTGGCGAAGGCTGCGCTTCTCCAGCGCCTTGGACAGGGTGACGAGCACCTGGTCCGCGTCCAGCGGCTTGAGCAGGAAGTTGTCGGCGCCGGACTTCATCGCCTCCACCGCCATCTCCACGCTGGCGAAGGCCGTCATCATGACGAACGTGGCGTCGCTGCCCTGCTCGCGCGCGGCGCGCAGCAGGCTCAGGCCGTCCATCTTCGGCATGCGCACGTCGGTGAGCACCACCGCGGGGGAGAAGTCCGCCACGCGCGCGAGCGCCTCGGCGCCGTCGGCGGCCTCGGCCACGTCGTAGCCTTCCTCGTTCAGGATGGTGGCGATGGCCTTGCGGGCGTTGTCCTCATCGTCGACGACCAGGATGCGCTGTGCGGACATGGGCGGGGGCTCGGGGTCAGGGGAGTGCGAGACTGGGGTGTTCGCGAACGACGGGGCGGGCGGCGCGGGCGTGCCACGTCTCCACCACGGGCTCGATGCGCGGGGATATCTGGATGACGGAGCTGGGGAAGCAGTGCGCGGGCAGCTCCGAGAAGATGCGGCGTACCACCTCCGCCTCCGCATCGGTGGCCACGGCCACGTGGGGGCGGACGATGATGTCGGTGAGGTGCGGCGTCTGGCCGGGGCTCGCCACCAGTCGGGCCACCGCGCAGCTCTGGTAGAAGAGGATGGACACCTCCGCCTCGCGAGCGCGCTCCAGGAAGGCCAGGAGTGTGCGGCCCTCGACGGCGCCCACCAGCAGCGTCTCCGGGGCCCAGCGGCCGGCCTCCGTCGCGCCCGGCTCCACCAGGGGCAGGCCGATGGGAACGGGTGGCGCACGGTCGCTCGTCAGGACGGCACCGTGGTCGCCTTGCCAGTAGAGGCGCGTTTCGTACTCTGTGACGGTAACGGACGTCATGGGCGCTCCCTCCGCCGAGCCTTGTGCCGGCATTGCCCTTTCAACCCATGTGCCGCGGCGGTGCTTCATGGTGGACCCAGACTTTGCCCTGGAGTCCGGGATGTGCGGGCGAGGGAAGCTCATGGCAGCCCGAAGATTCGCAGGACCCAGGGGCCTGTCGCGCTGACCAGCAGACAACCGGCCACCATGAGTGGAAGTCCCAACCGCAACAGCTCCGAGGTCGCCAATCCCTCTCCCGCGGCCATGGCGTTGGGAGGTGTGCTGATGGCGAAGGGGATGCCGAAGGCGCACCCCATGGCGACGAGGATGGGCGTGGACGCGGAGGGCTCCACGCTGAGGGCCAGCGGCATGAGGAGCGCGGCGGTGCCGGTGTTGCTCATGAGCGCGGACAGCGCCGCGGCGACGACGACGAGCGCGCCGAGTCGGGCCGACTGGGGCCAGGTCTCCAGGCTCGCGCCGTCGAGCGCGTGGGCCACCAGCCCCGAGTGCTCCAGGAGTTTCCCCAGCGCCAGTCCTCCGGCGATGAGCAGCAGGGTGGACCAGTCCAGCTTCTTGAGGTCCTCGCGCTCGAGCAGGCCCGTGCCGAAGAGCAGCGCGGTGGCTCCCAGGGCGACCACGGGAGCGGGCACGCCGTGCACGGGCTCCGACAGCCAGGCCACCACGCAGGCGGCGCTCACCCAGAGGACCTTGCGGCCGCGGCCATCCAGCGCGCGCGTCACCTGTGCGGGCAAGGAGAGGGTGCCGCCCAGGCGGAAGCGCAGCAGCACCAGGCCGAAGCCCAGCACCAGCATCAGCGCCGTGAGGGGCAGGGCGAACGCCATCCAGCCCGCGAAGGTGACGTGCGCGTAGGCGCTCGCGGCGGACACCGCGAGCGCGTTGGGGCCGCTGCCCACGGGCGTGGCCATGCCGCCCAGGTTCGCGCCGAGCGCGACGCCCGCGAGCAGCGCGGGCCGCAGGGATGTGTCGGGAGGCGAGGCGAGGAGGACGGGCCGGAGCGCCGCGAGCATCATCGCCGCCGCGGCGACGTTGGACATCCACATGGAGAGGAACGCCACGCCGCCCATGACGAACAGGAGGAGCAGGCGGGGACGTCCGCGCGACAGGCGCACCACGTGGCCCGCCACGGCGGAGTCGAGTCCGTGGCGCATCGCCGCGACCTCGAGCGTGAAGCCGCCGAGGAAGAGGATGAGCACGGGGTCCGCGCACCAGGTGAGCACGGACGAGAGTGCGTAGTCCTTCCCCAGTGGGCCGAGCACCACCGGCGTAGCCCCGAGGAGCAGGAGGGTGGGGACGAACGGCGGGACCAGCTCCGTGAGCCACAGCACCAGGCAGACGCCGGCCACCAGCACCGTGCGCGACGCGACCTCGCCCTGCACGCCGAACGCGGACAGCCACGCCACCGCACCCAGCCCCACCAGTGCCAGCGCGGACCGCACCCAGCGGCGCCCGGGAGGCGAGGGCGCCAGGTCGGGCGCCGGGGAGGTGAGGGCCTCGGCTTCACGCATCGAGGCAAAGGGGGCGTTCATGGCGGGGATTCAGTGACGCGGTGGGGAGGGGGCCCGCGCCGGTGCGTGTTCGTCTCGGGTTCAGTGACGCGGCAGCGAAGGGCCCTGCGTCGGAGTGAGTTCGTCTCGGGTTCAGTGACGCGGAGGCGAGGGGCCCTGCATCGAGGCAGGTACAAGTCAGGGCTCCGTGATGTCGCGGAGCGAGACCTCCCTGCGTCGGGGGCGCGTTCGTGGCCGAGGGCCCACCGACGCGAGGGAGTTTCGTCCGACCTGGCAGGCGCCCCGCGAGGGATCGTCCGACGTGGGGTAGTCAGCCCCCACGTCGAAGAACTCAGGCGTTGAACTCGCGCGCGAGCTCGCGGCGGTCCTTGTCCTCGATGAGGTGCTGCGCGTAGCGCACCAGGTCCGCCTCCGTGATGAGGCCCAGCAGCGTGCCGTCGCTGCTCACCACCGGCAGGCAGCCGAACTTGTTGCGCAGCATCATCACCACCGCGTCGCGCAGGGACGCCTCGGGCGCGACCGTCGTCACCTCGCGCGTCATGATGTCCGCGGCCCACAGCGGCTGCGCGGCCGGATCATTCGCGCTCGTGGCCGCCGCCCGCAGCAGGTCGCGGTGGGTGATGAGCCCCACGAGCTTCCCCTGGCGCACCACGGGCAGGTGACGGATGCGGTGCAGCCGCAGCAGCTCTTCCGCCTTGCCCAGGTTCTGTGTCTCCTTGAGCGTGACCACCTCGCGTGTCATCAGCTCTCCGACGATTTGCATGTGGCGCTCTCTCCGGGTGAGGGTGGATGCCTCGGGGAGGCATTGCAGGACGGGGGCCAGCCCCGGTTCCCTCGGGCAACGGTGATTGCGGCCTGTGGCGCGCGCAAGGTTTGCGCGTCGAGGGGTCGCCCCGCATTCCTTGCGCCTGACTGTTCGCCGGTCCGCGCTCGCCCCCGCCCTCGGGCCGGGTTGAACCCCGTCCCCATGTGCGCTAGATGCTCACCCAGTCGCTAGGGGTGCCCCTTGGAAGGGGCTGAGACGGCCGCGCGGCGCGGCCAACCCTTGGAACCTGAACCGGGTCATACCGGCGGAGGGAAGCGGCCCGAAGCTTCCTTCCGGAGGCTTCGTCTGCCTTCCCGCCCGTCCTCGAGGAGAGAGAGATGAGCGGAGCATCGAAGAGCCTGAAGGTCGATGGGAAGGTGTTGGAGGGCATCAGTCGCGGCCCCCTTCCTGCCTCCCGCAAGGTGTACGTGAGCGGGGTGCTTCACCCGGACGTGCGCGTCCCCCTGCGCGAGATTTCGCAGACCCCCACGCGGCACGGCCACGGGCCGGACGCACAGCAGACGCCGAACCCCGCGGTGCACGTCTATGACTCCAGCGGTCCGTACACGGACCCGGAGGCGGACATCGACCTTGCCCGGGGCCTGGCGGCGACGCGCGAGACGTGGATTCAAGCCCGAGGCGACACGCGCGAGCTGGAGGGAATCACCTCCGAGTACGGCCTCCAGCGCGAGGCGGACCCTCGGCTCGCGGGGCTGCGCTTCGGCCACCGCCGCAAGCCGCGCGTGGCGCGCGCGGGCAGCAACGTCACCCAGCTGCACTACGCCCGGCGCGGCGTCATCACCCCGGAGATGGAGTACGTGGCGCTGCGGGAGAACCTGCGCGTGGAGGCGTCGCTCGCCGCGCAGCACCCGGGCCACGCGTGGGGCGCGGCCATCCCGCGCGTCATCACCCCGGAGTTCGTCCGCGACGAGGTGGCCCGCGGCCGCGCCATCATCCCGGCGAACATCAACCACCCGGAGCTGGAGCCGATGATCATCGGCCGCAACTTCCTGGTGAAGATCAACGCGAACATCGGCAACTCCGCCGTCACGTCCTCCATCGAGGAGGAGGTGGAGAAGATGGTCTGGTCCATCCGCTGGGGCGCCGACACCGTGATGGACCTGTCCACCGGCCGCAACATCCACGAGACGCGCGAGTGGATCCTCCGCAACGCGCCGGTGCCCATCGGCACGGTGCCCATCTACCAGGCACTGGAGAAGGTGGGCGGCAAGGCGGAGGACCTCACCTGGGACATCTACCGCGACACGCTCATCGAGCAGGCCGAGCAGGGCGTGGACTACTTCACCATCCACGCCGGCGTGCTGCTGCGCTACGTGCCCCTCACCGCCAGGCGCCTGACGGGCATCGTCAGCCGGGGCGGCTCCATCCTCGCCAAGTGGTGCCTCGCGCACCATCAGGAGAACTTCCTCTACACGCACTTCGAGGAGATCTGCGAGATCATGAAGGCGTACGACGTCAGCTTCAGCCTGGGTGACGGCCTGCGGCCGGGCTCCATCGCCGACGCGAATGACGCGGCGCAGTTCGGCGAGCTGGAGACCCTGGGCGAGCTCACGAAGATCGCCTGGAAGCACGACGTGCAGACGATGATCGAAGGCCCGGGCCACGTGCCCATGCACCTCATCCAGGAGAACATGACGAAGCAGCTCGCCGTGTGCGGCGAGGCGCCGTTCTACACGCTGGGGCCGCTGACGACGGACATCGCGCCCGGGTACGACCACTTCACCAGCGGCATCGGCGCCGCGATGATTGGTTGGTTCGGCTGCGCGATGCTCTGCTACGTGACGCCCAAGGAGCACCTGGGGCTTCCTGACCGCGACGACGTGAAGGAAGGCGTCATCACGTACAAGATTTCCGCCCACGCCGCCGACCTGGCCAAGGGGCATCCGGGCGCCCAGGCGCGCGACAACGCCATGTCCAAGGCCCGCTTCGAGTTCCGCTGGGAGGACCAGTTCAACCTCTCGCTGGACCCCGAGCGCGCCCGCGCCTTCCACGACGAGACACTGCCCGCCGAGGGCGCCAAGGTCGCCCACTTCTGCTCCATGTGCGGACCCCAGTTCTGCTCCATGAAAATCACCCAGGACGTTCGCGACTACGCCGCGAAGACCGGAGTCTCCGAGGAGGCGGCGCTGGGGGCGGGGATGGAGGCGAAGGGGGAGGAATTCAAGAAGGCGGGAAGCGAGTTGTATCGCTGAGCAAGAAACCCGGAATCGAGGGCGTCAAACGACGCCAGGCCTCACCTGTCCGAGACGTGACAATCAGAGTGTGTGCATGCCATGGTAGGTGGGCATGGGCGCGGTGTTCGCGCCCTCGATGATCGGGAGGGGAGACTTCATGGAGACTCCGCCGCGGGAACAAGTGGGTTCGTACATCACCGGCACGCCGATGCCGACCCAGGACGAGAAGACGATGGCGCTGATTGCCCATATGGGCACCATCCTGGGCAACTTCGTGGGACTGGGCTTCGCCGTTCCGCTGGTGCTGATGCTGACGAAGGGCAAGGAGTCGTCCTTCATCCGTGAGCACGCGGTGGAGTCGCTGAACTTCCAGATCACCATCTTCATCGCGGCGGTGGTGGCCTCCATCACCCTGTGCGTGGGCATCGGCTTCGTCCTGCTGCCCATCGTCGGCGTGGTGGCGCTGGTGTTCTCCATCATCGCCGGCCTCAAGGCGAACGAGGGTCAGCTGTACAAGTACCCGTTCGCCATCCGGTTGGTGAAGTAGTCCAGCACGGCAGCTCCCTCCACGGGAGCTCCGGTTGCACCCGGGCGGGTCATGCGCGAGTCGCGCGGGCCCGCCCGTCGTGTGTCTGGGGCACGCGGCTTCAGCCGCCGATGCCCATCATCGACAGCAGCGTGGCGCCGTTGCCGGGCTCGGTGAAGCGGTGGCCCTCCGGCTTGTCACCCAGCGCGGCGCGGATGGCGCGCGCCAGCTCCACGTCTGTGGCGCCGCCGCGGATGAGCTGGTGCAGCGGCGCCTGCGCGCGTCCTCCCAGGCAGCTCCTCAAGTCCCCGTTGGAGGCCACACGCACGCGGTTGCAGCCGCCGCAGAAGTTCTGCGTGAGCGGTGAGATGAAGCCCACGCGGCCCCCTGGCGCGCGCCAGTACCGCGCCGGGCCGGAGGTGACGGAGTCCGCGGCCGCGCCCGTCTCCTCGGGCTCCGGTGACAGCTCGAGGCCCTCGCCGCGCAGCCGCTCGATGAGCTCCGCGGTGGGCACGGGCTTGCCCTGTCCGAAGGGCATCAGCTCGATGAAGCGCGGCGTGATTCCCCGCGCATGCGCGTACTCCACCAGCGCGCGCGCCTCGTCGTCGTTCACCCCGCGCATCACCACGACGTTGAGCTTGAGCGAGCCGTAGCCGACCTGGGCCGCGCGGTCGATGCCGCGCAGCACCGCGTCGAAGTCACCCTGCTTGGAGATGCGCCGGAACGTCTCCGGGGACAGCGTGTCCAGGCTGAGGTTGAGCTGGTCCACGCCCGCCTCGCGCAGCGGCGCGGCCAGCGACTCCAGATGGCTGGCGTTGGTGGTGATGGCCAGGTGCTGGATGCCGGGGATGCTGGAGATGCGCCGGGCGACCTCCAGGATGTCCGGGCGGATGAGCGGCTCGCCGCCGGTGAGCCGCACGCGGCGGATGCCCAGGGCGGCGAAGAGGGAGGCGATGCGCCCCAGCTCCTGCGCGTCGAGCAGGTCCTTCTTCCCGCCCCACGACGCGGGAGAGCAGTACGTGCAGCGGAAGTTGCAGCGGTCCGTGATGCTCAGCCGCAGGTACGTCATGCGGCGCCCCTGCGCGTCCAGCAGGGGCGGAGCGAGTGGATCCGTCTGGAGGGCGGGCATCGTCACGGGCGGCCTGACCTCTTAACAGCCGGCTGGCGGCTGTTCATCTCAATCCCCGACGACGGGCTCAGCCTTCACTGCCCGTCGCCGAACGGATGGCGGTGACCTTCGGCTCGGTCGGCTCGCTCGGGCCCGAGCGCGGGGCGGCGGGGACGGTCTCCAGCTCGTCGTCCAGGTCCGTCAGGCGGGCGAGCTCCGCCTCGGCCTCGTTCGCCTCCTGCTCGGCCACGGGGAGCTGGAGCTTCTTCTTCTTCATCTCCTCCTTGATGTGGATGAGCCCTTCCTCGCCGATGTCGAGGAACGCGCGCACCACCTCCGGATCGAACTGCGTGTTCGCGCAGCGGCGGATCTCCTGGATGGCGTTGGCGAACGTCGTGCCCTTGCGGTACGGCCGGTCGCTCGTCATCGCGTCCAGCGTGTCCGCCACGGCGAAGATGCGCGCGCCGATGTGGATCTCCTGCCGCGACAGGTTGCGCGGATAGCCCGCGCCATCCCAGCGCTCCTGGTGCGACAGCACGATGGCGGACGGCGTGGACAGGAACGGGATGGCCTGGATCATCTGGAAGCCGATCTCCGGATGCTTGCGCATCTCCAGCCACTCGTCCGGCGTCAGCTTGCCCGGCTTGAGCAGCACCGCGTCCGGCACGCCAATCTTGCCGATGTCGTGCAGCAGCGCGCCGCGGCCGATCTCCTCCAGCTCCTTGCCCTGGATGCCCATGCGCCCGGCGATGGCGGACGTGTAGCTGACCACGCGCTGCGAGTGGTCGCTCGTCTCGTGCTCGCGCGCGTCCAGCGCGGCGACCAGGGCCAGGAGCGTGTTCTGGTAGGTGTTGGCGATGTTGTGCAGCGCGCTTCGCAGCTCCGCGGTGCGGTCACGCACCTTGCGCTCCAGCTTCTTCTGGTAGCGCTTCCTCGCCATCTCGATGCGGCGCTTGGCGAGCGCCCGCTCGATGGCCCGGATGAGGTCCGTCAGCTTCGGTGGCTTGAGCAGGTAGTCCACCGCGCCACGGCGCAGACAGTCCACCGCGGACTCCGTGTCCCCGTAGCCGGTGAGCATGATGACGGACGTGTCCGGCAGTCGCTCCCGCAGGTTCTCCAGGAGCCAGAGGCCGTCCTTGCCCGGCATCTTCATGTCGCTGATGACGAGCGGGGTGTCCTCTTCGCCCGCCACGTCCAGCGCCATCTCGGCGCCGCTCGCGACGACGCAGTTGTAGCCCTCTTCACGCAAGAGGACCGAGATGACGTCTCGCACGGAGTCGTCATCGTCGACGATGAGGATTCGGGGTGGTGCAGGGGGGATGGCTTCCACGGCGGGAGATTCTAGAGGTTTCCGGGTTTCAATGGCGAATGAGTCAGGGAAATTACCACCTTCCTCCACTTGCAGGTTGACAGTCCAGTGCGGCGGTCCAGAAGGCGACCCTGGCAGGCAGAGCGGGCAGGCGGGCGGAGCCCATGGGGCAGGTGGGATGCAAGGTGTTCAGGCGCGGGCCCGGGCGGCTCCCCGGTCATAGCGGAAGGGGGCGAGGTCCAGGGTGGTGCGCTCCCCGAGGACGGCCTGGGCCACGAGCTTCGCGGTGATGGGGGCCAGGAGGATGCCGTTGCGGAAGTGGCCGGTGGCGAGGAAGAGGCCGGGCGTGGGCCCCTCGCCCAGGTAGGGCCGCTTGTCCTCCGTCCAGGGACGGAAGCCGGCCCACGTCTCCGTGATGGGGGCCGAGCCCAGCTCCGGGCACAGCTCCAGGGCCATGTCGAGGATGCGCGCCAGCCCCGCCGCCGTCACCTGCTTGTCGAAGCCCACCAGCTCCATGGTGCTGCCGGCGATGACGCGCCCGTCCGCGCGCGGCACGACGTAGCCCTTCTCCGAGGTGAGGACGCGCTGCAGCAACGGCAGGCGCGTCTGGAGCTGGATCATCTGCCCTCGCGCGGGGCGCACCGACTTCGCCTCCACGCCCGCGCCCTGGACCAGGGAGGACCAGGAGCCCGCGGCGAGGACGATGGCGTCCGCGCGCAGCACCTCGCCATCCAGGTCCACGCCCACCGCGCGGCCGTCCTCGTGGACGATGCCGCGCACGTAGCCGCTGCGGAACTCGGCGCCCACGCGCGCGGCGGCCATCGTCAGCGCGCGCACCAGGAGCCGGTTGTCCACCTGGTGGTCATCCGGGAAGTGCGCGGCGGCCACGGCCCGGGCGGACAGCTTCGGCTCGAGCGCTCGCGCCTGCTCTCCGTCGAGCAGCTCCGCGCGCAGGCCCATGCCGCGCTGCCACAGGACGGTGGCCTCCAGGTGATGGACGCCGGTGTCGGCGAAGGCGACCTTGAGGATGCCGCAGGGCTTGTAGGCGATGTCCACGCCGGACAGCTCGCGCAGCTCCTCGGCGAAGGCGGGGTAGAGGCCGCGGCTGCGCAGGCACAGGTCGAGGAAGGGGCCCGGACCGTCCGACTCCATCTGGGGAGCGAGCATGCCCGCAGCGGCGCTGCTGGCCTCGGCGCCGGGGATGGAGCGCTCCAGGACGGTGACGCGCGCGCCCGCCTGCCGCAGGCGCAGGGCGATGCCGCAGCCCATGATGCCCCCGCCCACGATGATGACGTCCGAGACTCGCATGGCCTTGCTTCCTGCTCGCCCCGTCGAGGGTTTGCAAGCGGCATGACGCAGGCCGAGTTGACGGCGGGGCACCTTTGCCATTACTGATGGAGCCGTGCGTTTCTCTTCCGTGCATCCCCATCATGCGCATCATCGGCTCGGCCCCGACGGGACCGTTCGCCATGCGCATGCCTGGGTGAGCCACTAGACGCACCACCCTCCCGGCACCTGCCGCAGCGACCGAAGGCCCGTCCCCCCCGGACGGGCCTTTTTTCGTTTCCGCGCGGCCACCGTTCCCCCGCAGTCCCCCGCAGGTCCCACCATGTTGCTGAAGATCGCTCTTCCCAACAAAGGCCGCCTCTCCGAAGAGGTCCGTGAGCTTTTCAACGATGCGGGCCTGGAGGTCCGCGCCCGAGGAGAGCGCGCGCTCACCGCGTCGCTCGGCGGTGAGTTCGAGGCCATCTTCGTCCGCGCGCAGGACATCCCGGAGTTCGTCGCGGACGGCGCGGCGCACGCGGGCGTCACCGGCTGGGATCTGGTGAACGAGGCGGGCCGCGAGCTCGAGCACCTGATGGACCTGGAGTTCGGCCGCTGCCGGTTGGTGGTGGCCGCGCGCGAGGAGAGTGGAATCGGCCACGCCAACGACGTGCGTGACGGCATGCGCGTCGCATCCTGCTTCCCTCGGCTGACGCAGGACTACTTCGCGCGCCGGGGGCAGAGCGTCACGGTGGTGCCCGTCTCGGGCGCGGCGGAGATTGCGCCGCACCTGGGCATCGCGGACATCGTCGTGGACCTGACGTCCACCGGCTCCACGTTGAAGATGAACGGCCTGCGCGAGGTGGCCACCGTGCTGGAGTCCAGCGCGCGACTGGTGGCGTGCCAGTCGAACGTGCCGGAGGCGCAGAGGAAGCTGGAGGAGCTGAAGCTCGCGCTCGGCTCGGTGCTCGCGGCGAGGGGCAAGCGCTACCTGATGGCGAACGTGCCGAAGGACGAGCTGCCCCGGGTGCGCGAGGTGCTGCCGGGACTCAACGGTCCCACCGTGGTGGACGTGCTGGACGGAGGCCGGTTCGTGGCGGTGCACGCGGTGGTGCCGGCGAAGACCATCTACCGCACCGTCAACGCCCTGAAGACGCTGGGCTGCGAGGGCATCCTCGTCACGCGCATCGAAAGGCTGGTGGCGTGATGATG
This sequence comes from Myxococcus fulvus, assembly GCF_900111765.1. Next base: position 156,331 of record NZ_FOIB01000005.1, on the reverse strand, counting down.
TCGCTTCCTTCGTTCCTGCGGTACCGGGGGCCGCTGGCCAGCCTCTCGCGTCAGGACCGTCAGCGGTTGTTGGAGCGCGGTGGGGACGTGGACACGCGCATCGCCGCGCGGGTGCGGGAGCTCATCGCGAAGGTCCGCTTGGATGGGGACTGGGCGCTGTTCGAGATGGCGCGGCAGTTCGACCGGGCGGAGCTGTCCTCGTTGGAGGTGCCCCGGGCGCGCTGTGAGCAGGCGCTCGCGTCGCTTTCGCCCTCGGTGGCGCGGGCATTGGGGCGCGCGGCGCGCAACATCGCTCGGGCCCACGAGGCGCAGAAGCCTCGCGCGGTGGAGGTGGAGACGGAGCCGGGGGTGTTGGTGGGGCGCAGGCCCGACCCGCTGGGCCGCGTGGGCGTGTATGCGCCCGGTGGGCGAGCGGTGTACCCGAGCAGCGTGTTGATGGGCGTGGTGCCCGCGAAGGTGGCGGGAGTGGGGGAGGTCATCGTCTGCTCGCCGCCGGGGCCGGATGGGTTTCCACACCCGAGCGTGCTGGCGGCGGCGGTGCTCGCGGGCGCGGACCGGGTCTTCGCGTTGGGGGGCGCGGGCGCGGTGGCGGCCATGGCGTACGGCACGGAGAGCGTGCCCCGGGTGGACCGCATCGTCGGGCCGGGCAACGCGTACGTGGCGGAGGCCAAGCTCCAGGTGGTGGGCGCGGTGGCCATCGAGGCGCCGGCGGGGCCGAGTGAGATCCTCGTCGTCGCCGACGAGACGGCGAGTCCCGAGGCGGTGGCTCGGGAGATGTTGGCGCAGGCCGAGCACGACCCGGATGCCGCGTGCGTGACGGTGGCGCGGGGTGAGGGTGTGGCGGAGGCCATCGCGGAGCAGGTGCGCCGGCTGGCGGAGGATGCGAAGCGGCAGGAGATTGTCGCCGCGGCGCTGCGCTCACGGGGCGCGGTGCTGAGTGTCGCCTCGCTGGAGGAGGCGTGGCCCTTCGTGGCGGACTTCGCGCCGGAGCACCTGTTGCTCGCCACGGCCGCGCCCTCCGCGGACCTGGCGAGGGTCCGCAACGCGGGCACCGTCTTCCTCGGCGAGCGCTCGTCGGTGGCGTATGGCGACTACATGACGGGCTCCAATCACGTGCTGCCCACGGCGGGGCTGGCGCGGGCGTATTCGGGGCTGAACCTGCTCGACTTCTACCGGTGGACCACCTACCAGCGCGTCGAGCGCGCGGCCTCCGAGGCGCTCGCGGAGGACGTGGGGCTGCTCGCCGACAGCGAGGGGCTCTTCGCGCACGCGGACGCCGCGCGTGCCTGGAGGGGCGCATGATTCCCCTGCGCGAGTCCTTCCGGGACATCCCCTTGTATTCACCGCCGAAGCGGCCGTGTCGCGTGGACCTGAGCGACAACACGAACCTCTTCGGCGTGCCTCCCGCGGCGGAGCGGGTGCTGCGCGAGTCCCGTCCGGAGTCACTGTCCCGCTATCCACGCGGCTATGCGCCCGACCTGCGCAACGTCCTCGCTTCACGGCTCGGTGTCGGCGCCGCGTGCGTGACGACGGGCTGTGGCTCGGACGACGTATTGGACAGCGCGCTTCGCGCGTTCCTGGAGCCGGGCGAGGTGCTCGCGTTCCAGGACCCGACGTTCGTGATGATGCCGCTGTTCGCGAAGGTGAACGGCCTGAAGACGGCGCCGGTGCCCCTGCGCGCGGACTTCGACGTGGACCCGGAGGCGCTGCTCGCCACGGGGGCGAAGGTCATCTACCTCTGCTCGCCGAACAACCCCACGGGTACGCCGCTGTCGCGCGCGGCGGTGGAACACGTGGTGGAGAAGGCGCCGGGCATCGTCATCATCGACGAGGCCTACGTGGAGTTCTCCTCGGCGCCGGACTTCATGGACCTGGCGCGCACGCGGCAGAACGTGCTGGTGACGCGGACGTTCTCCAAGGCCTACGGGCTCGCGGGCATGCGGGTGGGCTGGGGCGTGGGCAGCCTGGCGCTCATCGCGGAGGTGGAGAAGGCGCGTGGACCGTACAAGCTCACCACGTTGGCGGAGTCGATGGCCGTCGCCGTCCTGCGCGAGGACCCGATGTGGGTCGAGGTCCAGGTGGTCGAGGCGCGGAGGAATCGTGAACATCTCCGCGCGGAATTGATGTCGATGGGGCTGTCGCCGCTGCCCTCGGAGGGCAACTTCCTGATGGTGCCGATGCCGGACGCGCTGGGGGTGGCACAGCGGATGCGTGAGCGGGATGTGAACGTGAGGGCCTTCCAGGGGCTGACCGGCGTGGGGGATGCGCTCCGGATCGGCAGTGGACCGTGGCCCATGCTCGAGGCGGCGCTCGCGGCGCTGCGGGAGTCCTTGCGATGAGAGTCACCCTGTTCGATTACGGCGCTGGAAACCTGCACTCGCTCTCGAAGGCCCTGGCCACGGAGCCGGGCGTGGAGGTTCACGTCGAGGAGGACCCTCTCAGGGCGGTGGACACGGATGTGCTCGTGTTGCCCGGCGTGGGGGCGTTCGGTCTCGCGGCGGCGCGATTGGCACCGGGACGGAACACGATGCGTCTGGCGCTGGAGCGAGGGCTGCCGTGCCTGGGCATCTGCCTGGGGATGCAGCTCCTGTTCGACTCGAGCGAAGAGGGGGCGGGGAAGGGGCTGGGCTTCTTCGCGGGCCACGTGCAGCGACTCGCGGCCCGGCGGGTGCCGCACATCGGTTGGAATCAGGTGGACGAGGACAGCACGTTGTCCGGAGCGAAGCTGGAGACCGTGTACTACGCGCACAGCTTCGTGTGCCGGGTGGCGGACCCGTCGCTCGTCACCGCGTGGACGACGCATGAGGAGGACCGCTTCCCCGCGGCGGTGCGTCGGGGGAAGGTGGTGGGCGTGCAGTTCCACCCCGAGAAGTCGTCGACTTCGGGAGTGGCCTTCGCGCGAGCGTTCCTCCGTGAGGTGCGCTCATGAGGGCCATCCCCGCCATCGACCTGCGCGAGGGGGCCTGCGTGCAGCTCGTCGGAGGCTCGTATGACGCGGAGCGGGTGCGAGTGGATGACCCGCTCGACGCGCTTCGACACTGGCGCGGCTTCGGCTTCCGTTCCTTTCACGTCGTCGACCTGGACGCGGCGCTGGGGCGCGGCTCCAACGCTCAGGTGGTGACGCGGCTCACGTCGCACGAGCCAGGGCTCGCCTTCACGGTGGGAGGGGGTGTCCGGGATACCGCGCGGGTGACGGCGCTGCTGGAGGGAGGTGCCTCGGGGGTGGTGGTGGGCACGCGCGCCATCGAGGACGCGGGGTGGTTGGCGGAGGTGACGGAGCGCTTTCCGGGGCGCGTGGTGGTGGCGGCGGACGTGCGCGGGCGGGAGGTGGTGACGCGAGGGTGGACAGCGGGGAGTGGCAGGACGCTGGATCAGGTCCTCGCGGTGTTGGAGCCCCTGGCGCTCGGTGGGTTGTTGGTGACGGCGGTCCACAAGGAGGGGCAGTTGGAAGGTGTGGACCTGTCGCTGATGCGCGAGGTGGTGAAGCGCAGTCGTCATCGGCTCTACGCATCGGGAGGTGTGACGACGATGGACGACTTGCGCGCGTTGGCCGCCGCGGGTGCGTACGGAGCGGTCATCGGCATGGCGCTGTACACGGGACGACTGGATGCGCGCGAAGTCGCGCGGGAGTTCGCGGAATGACCCTCGTCACACGGGAGACGAAGGAGACACAGGTGCGCGTGGAGGTGTCGCTCGGTCGCGGGGCGACGCAGGTGGACACGGGGCTGGTGTTCTTCGACCACATGCTCTCCACCTTCGGGCGCTACGCGGGGCTCGACCTGAAGGTGCATGCGCGCGGCGACCTCAAGCACCACCTGATGGAGGACGTGGCGATCACGTTGGGGACGGCGGTGCAGCGGGTGATTCCCGCGACGGCGGCGCGCTTCGCGGAGCGGACCATTCCCATGGACGACGCGCTGGTGCAGGCGTGCCTGGATGCCGGGGGACGCTTCTTCTACGAGGGTCCGCTGAAGAACCGGTTGTACGAACACTGGATGCGCTCGTTCTGCGAGCACGCGAAGGTGACGCTGCACCTGCGGGTGCTGCGCGGGAAGGACCGTCACCACGTGACGGAGGCGGCGTTCAAGGCGCTGGGGCTCGCGCTGCGGGACGCGATGGTGGATGGCGGCACGGTGTTCAGCATGAAGGGCTCCGTGGCCCTGGAGGTGACGTGATGCTCACGCGACGACTCATCGTCTGCCTGGATGTGAAGGGCGGGCGCGTGGTGAAGGGTGTCCGCTTCGAGGGGCTTCGCGATGTCGGAGACCCGGTGGAGCTGGCGCAGCGCTACGAACGGGAGGGCGCGGACGAGGTGACGTTCCTCGACATCTCCGCGAGCGCGGAGGAGCGAGAGACGCTCTGGGACCTGGTGCGACGCACGGCGGAGCGGCTGTTCATCCCGCTGACGGTGGGAGGCGGCGTGCGCACGGTGGAGGACGTGGGTCGGGCGCTGCGCGCGGGTGCGGACAAGGTGAGCATCAACTCGGCGGCGGTGGCCCGGCCCGAGCTGCTGACCGAGTGTGCCGAGCGCTTCGGGGCACAGTGCGTGGTGGCGAGCATCGATGCCCGCAAGGAGGGGGAGCGCTACCGCGTCTACACGCATGGCGGGCGAAAGCCGACCGAACTGGACGCGGTGACCTGGGCCCAGGTGTGCGTGGCCCGTGGGGCAGGGGAGGTGCTGCTCACGAGCATCGACCAGGACGGCGCGCGCTCGGGCTACGACCTGGAGCTGACGCGAAGGGTGGCGGACGCGGTCGCCGTGCCCGTCATCGCGTCGGGTGGCGCGGGCAGCGCGGAGCACATAAGGGACGGGCTCACGCGAGGCGGCGCGGACGCGGCGCTGGTGGCGGGCATCCTCCACGATGGGCTCACGACGGTGGGCGCCATCAAGTCGCTCCTGCGCTCGAGCGGCCTGCCGATTCGGAGCACGCCATGACACGGACCCTTCACTGCGCGATGCGCGTGTCCGAGGCGCGATGGCTTCCCGACCTCGATGCCGCATCGAGGAACCCCATCACCCGGTTGCGCCGCGCGAGCGCCGCAAAGAACGGGGGCACGACATGACCCGGAATCTTCACTGCGCGATGCGCGTGTCCGAGCGCCGAGGGCTGCCCGCCAGCGACGGTGCTTCGCTCGAGCCCCTCCGGTCGCTTCGGATGAACACCGTGGGAAACAGGAGCACGACATGACGACCCAGGGGCTGATGCAGGCGGCGGAGCAAGTCGCGCGCGCGGCAGGTGACGTCGCGCTGAAGTTCTTCCGCGGAGGCATCGCGGTGGACACCAAGAGCGACGGCACACCCGTCACCGTGGCGGACCGCACCGCGGAGCAGACGGCACGCGAGTGGCTGGAACAACGCTTCCCCGAGGACGGCATCCTCGGCGAGGAGTTCGGTGAGACACGCCCCGGCGCGAAGCGCCGCTGGATCCTCGACCCCATCGACGGCACCAAGACCTTCATCCGCGGAGTGCCCCTGTGGGGCACGCTCGTCGCACTGGCCGAAGGAGAGCGCATCCTCGTGGGCGCGGCCTACTTCCCCGCGGTGGGCGAGCTGCTCGTCGCCGCTCCCGGTGAAGGCTGCTTCTGGAACGGACAGCGTGCCCGCGTCTCCGCACAATCCGACCTCTCCCGCGCGGTGGTCCTCTCCACCGACGAGCGCTTCTCCCAGTTCCCCGAGCGAGGCGAGGCCTGGCGCCGCTTCACACGTGACGCCGCCGTGTCACGCACCTGGGGCGACTGTTACGGCTATCTGCTCGTCGCCACCGGACGCGCCGAGGTGATGGTGGACGAGCTGCTCTCCCCCTGGGACGCGGCCGCGCTCCAACCCATCATCGAGGAATCCGGCGGCGTCTTCACCGATTGGACCGGCCAGCGCACCGCCTTCGGCGGCAACGGCATCGCCACCAACGCGGCCCTGGCCCGCATCACTCGCGAGCGCCTGGGCGCGACGAGGACCCCCTGATGCTGGACCTGGACACACTGGACTTCACCAAGGGCAACGGGCTCGTCACGGTGGTGACCCAGGACGCTGCCACCGGCGACGTGTTGATGGTCGCGCACGCGGACCGCGAGGCACTCGAGCGCACACTCGCCACCGGCGAGATGCACTACCGCTCCCGCTCGCGAGGTCTCTGGCACAAGGGCGCCACCAGCGGGAACACCCAACGCGTCGTCTCGCTGCGCGCGGACTGCGACAGGGACGCGGTGCTCGCCCGCGTCCACAAGGCCGGCCCCGCCTGTCACACCGGCGAGGAGACCTGCTTCGGCACCGGCCGCTGGGACGCGCTCGCCGCGCTCGACGCCACGCTCACCGAGCGCGCCTCACACGCCCCCGCGCAAGACGAGAAGCCCGGCTACACGCGACGCCTGCTCGGCGACAGGAACCTGCGCCTCAAGAAACTGGGAGAAGAGGCCGCGGAGCTGGTGACGGCCTGCGCGGACGCGGACGCGAGCCGCGCGGCGGAGGAGGCCGCGGACCTGCTCTACCACCTGCTCGTCGCCATCAAGCCGCTGGGCCTCTCGCTCGAGGACGTGAAGGCTGTCCTCGCGCGTCGCGCGACGCCTCCGGCTTCAAGCAACACGAGATGAGGCCGTCGCACTTCACGTGAAATCCACGCGGGGCTGTCCGGACATTCCACGTATCAGCCCCCGAATTCCGGACGTGTCAGCGTCGACCCAGCAGGATTTGTCCGTCACGGCTGCATCCTCACAGTCGCACTGCGACGAAGAGGTGATCGCACCCAGCAGTGACTCTCTTCAATGAAAGGAGTGTTCCTGCTACACATCCAGACGCGCGGCGCAGTGGAGAACGCCGGCCGGGCGCTTCGTGGCATCGAAACCGTCCGCCTCACCGGAGGCATCGTGAACGGCCCCACCACGTACAAGGCAGAGCTCATCGACCGAGTCATCTTCTCCCGCTGGCAGAATCCTCCGACCAAGGAGGACGTCGCGGCGATCCTGGCTCAGATGGAAGAGGCGGCGACGAGCCTCAACACGCGCCTCATCTACATCGGCTCCGTGAGCCCGAAGTCCAAGGTGCCCGACGCGAACGAGCGCACCATCCTCAACAACTTCCTGGTGGACGCGCGCAAGAAGTGTGTCGAGCAGGCGTGGCTCATCTACGAGGGCACGGACCTGCAGCACAACCTCCAGCGCGTCATCATCTCCGGCGTGCTCATCCTCACCCGCACCTTCGACAACTTCCTGTCGGTGGCGAAGTCGGGCGAGTCCATCGTCAAGGACGTGAGCACCGTCCTGAAGAAGGACGCGGCGCCCATCTTCCAGCTCGCCAAGGAGCGCGGCCTCGTCGCCTGAGGCCGCCCCGGCGCCGGCTCACCGGGCGCCGAGTATCTCCAGGTCCACGAGCTGGCCGTCCGCGCTCTCGGGGAACACGCTGACCGCGTCCACGTCCACCTGCGGCACGGTCAGCACGCAGCTCTCCCACGCGCCCGTGCCCTGGTAGCGGCACACCGTGGGATTCACGAACGAGAAACCTCCCTCCGGGTCCTCGAGCCCCACGCCCTTCGGGGTGCGGACGATTGCGCGCAGCGTGCCCGCGCCCTTCGCCCGGACGCGCACGCCCACCAGGTGCTTGAGGGTGGGCGCATAGCCCGCGCGCAGCGCCCCATCCGCCGTCCAGCGGGAGGTCCTCGCCGCGTTGCTCACCGCGACGCGCGTGTTCTCGTCCCCGTCGAAGGCCTGGAAGCCGGGCTGGGCCCCGGTGACCTGATCCGGCTTCACCGGCGCGGTCTCCACGCGCGTCGCGCTGGCGAGCGTGCGGAGCGTGGGCACCTTGTCCCCCTGCTGGAGCGCCGCCGCGCGCAGCACGGACACGGGAACGTGCCCGGCCCCCTGGCAGCGGGGAACAAGCCCCTCCAGCAGCGGGAGCACCGTCGCGGGCAGGGCGACCTCCGCCTGGGCGGCCGGGGCCAGGCCCAACCGGACGAGGGTGTCACAGGCGCCCGCCGTGCCCGGCCCCGCGTGCTCCAGGTTCCACAGCAGCTCCGGGACCTCCGGCGAGCGGCCCACGGTGGCGTCCAGCAGGGCCTGGCCCACGCGCTGCGCGCAGGGGTTCACCCGGCCCGGGCACTGCTCGCACAGCGTGGCCAGCAGGCCCCGCAGCGGAGTGTCCACTCCCTGGCTGAACGGGGCCCGGGCATTCAGGGCCGGCCCCAGCTCGCAGGCGCGCGCGGTGGGCTGGGCGCAGGCCTTCAGGCGGGCCCGGGCGTCGTCCAGGACGCTGGGGACCTCGGGGGCGCGCAGGGCGGCGTCCAGGGCCCGCTCCAGGGCGAGACAGTCGGGCGAGCCGAGCGTGACGGGGGCGGCCGGGGAGGCGGCGGCCCGGGCGGGGGGGCGCTCGGGCGGGGCAGCGCTCGTCACATCCGGGTGCGTCACGCACCACAGACGGCCGAAGGCGATGAGCCCCACGAGCATCAGCAGGAGGGTCCTGAGCGGGAAACGGCGCACGAGCAATCTCCTTGATTCCAACCGGGAGCGGGGGTTATCAGCCCCACCGGGTTCCATCCGCAAATAATGACGGAGGCGTGCGTGGCTGAGACGTTCGACGTGGTGATCATCGGTTCGGGCCCTGGCGGCTACGTGGGCGCCATCCGCGCGGGGCAACTCGGGCTGAAGACGGCCATCATCGAGAAGGACAAGCGTCTGGGTGGCACGTGCCTCCACCGCGGGTGCATCCCCACCAAGTCCCTGCTGTGGACGGCGGAGCTGTTCCACCACGTCAAGGAGGCCGGGGACTTCGGCATCGACCTGTCGAGCCCGACGGTCAACTGGCCGAACGCGATGAAGCACAAGGACAAGGTCGTCACCAAGGGTGCCAACGGCATCGACTTCTTGATGAAGAAGAACAAGGTGACGGTCATCAAGGGCCACGGCCGCATCGCGGGCAAGGGCAAGGTGGAGGTCACCGCCGCCGACGGCACCAAGCAGGTGCTGGACGCCAAGAACGTCATCATCGCGACGGGCTCGGTCCCCAAGTCCCTGCCGAACGTGCCGGTGGACCACAAGCGCGTGCTCAACAGCGACTCCATCCTGCAGATCGAGCGCATCCCCAAGAGCATCATCGTCCTGGGCGCGGGCGCGGTCGGCTGTGAGTTCGCGTCCATCTTCAACCACGTGGGCAGCAAGACGGCCATCGTGGAGTACCTGCCGGCGCTCCTGCCCATCGAGGACGCGGACATCTCCAAGGAGCTGGAGAAGATCTTCCGCCGCCGCGGCATCGACGTGCACACGGGCTCCGCGGTGGAGAAGGTGGAGCACACGGCGGACGGCGTGCGCGTCACCATGAAGGTCGGCAACGAGACCAAGACGCTGGAGGCGGAGATCCTCCTGTCGGCCGTGGGTCGCTCGCCGGTGACGGACGACGTGGGCCTGGACAAGACGTCCATCAAGACCGACCGCGGCTACATCAAGGTCGACTCGATGCTGCGCACCAGCGAGCCCAACGTCTACGCCGTGGGCGACGTCATCCCCACCCCGATGCTGGCCCACATGGCGAGCTCCGAGTGCGTGGTCGCGGTGGAGCACATCGCGGGGAAGAACCCGCAGCCCATCAACTACGACCTCACCCCGTCCGCCACGTACTGCTACCCCGAGGTCGCCTCGGTGGGCCTGACGGAGAAGAAGGCCAAGGAGCGCGGCTACGACGTCAAGATCGGCAACGCCCCGTTCGGCGCGGTGACGAAGTCCGCCATCACCAACGAGTCCACGGGCCTCATCAAGATCGTCTCCGACAAGAAGTACGACGAGGTGCTGGGCATCCACATCATCGGTCCGCACGCCACGGAGCTCTTGGCCGAGGCCTGCGTCGCGCTGAAGCTGGAGATCACCACCGAGGAGCTGGCGGGCACCATCCACGCCCACCCGACGCTCTCGGAGATCGTCCACGAGGGCGCCGAGGCCACGCTGGGTCACCCGCGCCACTTCTAGTCGGCGAGGGTGGAGGACGGGCGCCCCTCACGGGTGCCCGCTGGGGCCGTCCCGGAGCGCGAGCTTCGAGGGCGGCCTCGTGCGTTTCAGGGGGATGGGGACGACTCGCCAGGAGGGCCAGCGGCGGGGCGGACGGGCCGCTGGAGGGCCGGGGCGGGGGCTCGGGCTCGCCGACAGGGGCTGCCCGGCCGGGGCGCGGGCATTAGTAGGGAGACGACGTGCGCGAAGGCCCTGCGGGTGCTAACGCCTCGCGTTAGAGGCTTCCCGCTTGAACGTCTTCCGCCCAAACCATAGAAGGCCCGCGACCCATGGCGACTCCTGACCGGTTCCCTCTCCCCCAGGTGACAGAGACGACCCGCAAGCCGGACTGGCTGAAGGTGCGCTTGCCTCACGGCGAGGGGTACGAGCGGGTCAAGGCCATCGTGAAGCGCACGAAGCTGGCCACCGTCTGCGAGGAGGCCCGCTGCCCGAACATCGCCGAGTGCTGGGGCGGTGGCACGGCCACGGTGATGCTGATGGGCGAGGTCTGCACGCGCGCGTGCCGCTTCTGCCACGTGAAGGTGGGCGCTCCGCCGCCGTTGGATCCGATGGAGCCCATCCACCTGGCCCAGGCCGTCAAGGAGATGGACCTGGAGTACATCGTCGTCACGTCGGTGAACCGGGATGACCGGCCCGACGGTGGCGCCAGCCACTTCGCCTCCGCGATTCGCGAGCTGCGCCGCGAGAGCCCGCGCACCATCGTCGAGGTGCTCATCCCCGACTTCAAGGGCGTGGAGAAGGACCTGGCCACGGTGGCCGAGGCCCGGCCGCACGTCGTCGCGCACAACGTGGAGACGGTGGAGCGGCTGACGCCGACGGTGAGAGACCGCCGCGCGAAGTACGCCCAGTCGCTGCGCGTGCTCGAGTACCTGAAGCACCGTCCCGAGGGCATCTACACCAAGACGTCGGTCATGGTGGGCCTGGGCGAGACGGACGCCGAGCTGGAGCAGACCTTCAAGGATCTGCGCAACGTGGGCGTGGACGTGCTCACGCTGGGACAGTACCTGCAGCCCTCGCAGTACCACCTGCGCGTGGAGCGCTTCGTCACTCCGGCGCAGTTCGAGTCGTACAAGAAGCTGGCCGAGTCCTACGGTTTCCTCTACGTGGCCTCGGGTCCGCTGGTTCGTTCCAGCTATCGCGCCGCCGAGTTCTTCATGAAGGGCCTGATGGAGCGCGAGCGCCTGGAGCGGCTCGGCTGAGCGGGCCCGATTCGAGCCTTGACGCAACCCCCGTTCCTCTCGGAAAGACACCCCATGGCAACCTTCGAATTCAAGCTCCCCGACCTCGGTGAAGGCGTGATGGAGGGCGAGCTGGTCAAGTGGCACGTCAAGGCCGGCGACGTCGTCAAGGAAGACCAGGTGCTCGCCGAGGTGATGACGGACAAGGCCACCGTCACCGTCCCCAGCCCGAAGGCCGGTCGCGTCATCCAGACGCACGGCAAGGAAGGCGACATCGCGAAGGTGCACCACCCGCTGGTGACGATGGAGATCGAAGGCGCCGCGCCGGTCCAGGCCGCGGGCCACGGGGCTCCCGCTCCGGCCGCGCAGGCGGCGGCTCCCGCTCAGGCCGCTGCCGCCGCGGCGGCTCCCGCGCAGGCGACGAAGGTGCTGGCCACGCCGGTGACGCGTCGGATGGCGCGTGAGCACGGGCTGGATTTGACGACCATCTCCGGCAGTGGCCCGCAGGGGCGGGTGACGAAGGCGGACGTGGTGGCGGCGCTGGAGGGTGGCGGCGAGCAGAAGAACGTGGTGGTGGCGGCGCCGGCCCAGGCGCGTCCCGCGGCGCCCTCCGTGTCGACGGGTCGGTCGGACGAGCGCGTGCCGCTGCGGGGGCTGCGCAAGAAGATCGCCGAGAAGATGGTGCGCTCGAAGTTCACGATGCCGCACTTCGCCTTCGTGGAGGAAGTGGACGCGACGGAGCTGGTGGCGCTGCGTGCCCGGCTCAACGCGCAGTTGGCGGCGGTGGGCGACAACACGAAGATCAACTACCTGCCGTTCATCATCAAGGCGACCATCGCCGCGCTGAAGCGCTTCCCGCACCTGAACGCCAACTTCGACGAGGCGGCGCAGGAGTTGGTGGTGCGCGGCGAGTACAACATCGGCATGGCGGTGGCGACGCCGGATGGCCTGACGGTGGCGGTGGTGAAGGACGCGGACCGGCTGACGCTGGCCGAGCTGGCGCGTGAGACGTCGCGGCTGGGTGTGGCGGCGCGTGAGCGCAAGCTGAAGATGGAGGAGCTGACGGGCGGCACCTTCACCATCACCTCGCTGGGGCAGACGGGCGGCCTGTTCGCCACGCCCATCATCAACCACCCCGAGGTGGGCATCATGGGCGTGCACAAGCTCAAGAAGCGCCCGGCGGTGGTGAAGGACCAGGTCGTGGTCCGCGACATGATGAACCTGTCGCTGTCGTGCGACCACCGCGTCATCGACGGCTCGGTGGCCGCGGACTTCGTGTACGAAGTCATCAAGTACCTCGAGAAGCCGGACATGCTGTTCCTGGCGATGACCTGAGGTTCCTGGATGCGGGCCCGGTGAGCGAAGGCTCCCGGGCTTTGTGTCCACCGTAGGGCATTCCATGGGGTTGCCAGGGGACGGACCGCCCGCTCGACGGAGGTCGGGCGGTGGTCCTCCAGGACGGTTAGGCTCTGTCGGTATGGCCGAGAACCCTCGCGAGCTGATCCGCGCCGCGCAGTCCGCCGAGCTGAGCGGTGACGCGCCTCGTGCGGTGGAGCTGTTGTTCCAGGCCGCGACGCTCTTCCAGCGCGCGGGGAACGCACCTCGGGCGCTCCAGTTGCTGCGCCATGCGTGCCGGCTGGATGAGTGCCGTGCGGATATCGCCGATGAGGTGGCGCGGCTCGAGCGGATGTCGGCGCCGGACGCTGACGAGACTGCTCGCCCGGCGACCTTGATGGCGGGAGGCGAGGAGGGTGTCTCGTCGTCGGAGCTGGCGCTGAGGCAGCGACTCATCGAAGCCGCGCTGCGTGAGGAGGCAGAGCCTCGGTCCGCGGATGCGCATGTCGAAGTCACCGCCTGGGAACTGGACTCGGAGGTGAGTGAAGATCTTCAGCGCCTGGAGGCCGAGCTGTCGCGAGGAGGCGACTCGTTCGCAGTCGAGGGGCCGCGAGCTGATGCGCTCGCTCCGAAGGGCGAAAGTGGAGCGGCCTCTTCGGAAGGGACCGGGTCGCCTCGACAGGGCTGGACCCTCGATGCGAACGACAGCGTAAGCGCTGGCGTGACGCGAGGCGAGGCGGCGCGCGTGACAGCCGGAGCTTCGCCTCGCGCACCAGCGGACGACGACAGGGGAAGGGCATTTCCCGAGCATGCTGGACCCGCGTCGCGAGCCCGGAGCATGGTCGGGGCGGACAGCGCGAGCTCTGGCTGGACACGTGGCGAGGCGTCGAGCGTGACAGCCGGAGTGTCGCGAGCCTCGCGAGTGGAGACCGAAAGGGATGGGGCGGGACCATCGCCGTGGGACTGGGAACTGGACGCTGACGACAGCGCGAGCTCTGGCTCGACACGTGGCGAGGCGTCGAGCGTGACAGCCAGGGTGTCGCGAGCCTCGCGAGCGGAGACCGAAAGGGATGGGGCCGGACCATCGCCGTGGGACTGGGAACTGGACGCTGACGACAGCGCGAGTTCTTGTGTGACGCGTGGCGAGGCGCCGAGCGTGACCGCCGGAGCGTCGCCAGACTTCCGATTCATGGCCCGGAGCGCAGGTGCGCGAAGCCGAGCACGAAGCTTCGGCGGCGAGCGATTCACGGGTGGCGGTGGCTCCGACGATGCGTCCTGGAGTCCAGGGCTGCTCGATGAGTGGGATGGCCCGGCGGGTATCGTGACCGGATCCGATGAGCCGTCGGGCGCGGAGGGGGCAGAAGGTGCATCCGAGGTCGAGGATGAGACCTGGCTTCTCGGGGACCCGAGTGAGTCCGCGAGCGCCGAGGAGAGCCAACTCCACCTCTTGGGTATGACGGGAACCCGTTTGTTCGGAGCGCCGCGGCGAGAGCCGTCTGACGAACTCGAAGGCGGTGACGACGTGGCCGCGCGCGCGCCTCACGAAGCGGAGGACACGCCGCCCCTGCGTCGACGCAAGCCGCGCATCATCGAGCGTGGCCCCACCCGCGCGGACGCGACGCTGGACGCGTGGTGCTCGTTCTGCTGCCGCCCTCGCGCTGAGATTGGCGAGCTCGTCGCGGGACCGGCGGGGGCGTTCATTTGCAAGTCGTGCCTCACGGCCTCCGCATCCCTGTTCGGTGACGCCGTGAGCCCGGTGTCGCTCCCGGTCCGTCCTCGCGTCGAGACACCGACTCCGAGCGCACCGGACTTCATCGGCCAATCGGAGTCGCGACGCGCGCTGATCGATGCACTCCGCACAGGCGTCCGTTGTGTGCTGCTCATCGGTGCGGAGGGCTGTGGGAAGAGCACCTTGCTCCGGATGCTCCGGCGAGAAGGGCAGGGCGCGCTCACCACGGTCGACGCGCTCGCGGAGGCTCCATCCTCCACACCGCTGTTCATCGAGGACGTCGACCGGCTGAGCACCGAACACCAGCTCACGCTCAGCGCCTTCCTGGGCCAGGCAGCGAGACCCACGGTGGTACTCAGCGCGAGGGGCAAGGCACCCACGTCGAGCAAGCTCGCGCTGCGTGGAGATGGTGTCCGCCTCAACGTCCCCACCACGGACTCACTGTCTCGTGCCGTGCGCGGCACCCTCACCGTCGGCATCCTGGAGCACGTCCAGCGCCTCGTGGCCCTGCGTCAGCCCACTCCCGCCGAATACAGGGACCTGGCTCGAGCCCACCTCGCCGCGCGTGAGCCCGCGACGACGTTGTCCGAGACGGCCCTGTCCGTGCTCGTGGCGGAAGCCGCGCGTTCCCCGCGCGCGGGCCATGAACTCCAGGCGCTCCTCCAGCGCATCCCCCCAGGCACCTGGGACCTCGACAAAGTCACGAAGCCAGCCCCTGCTCGCAAGGGGCGGCGCAAGAAGGGAACGTCGTGAACACCATCACCGTCTACCGGCTCGGCCGGGTGGAGTACGAGGACGGCCTCAAGCTCATGCGCCTCTTCGGCGACGCGCGTCGCGAGGGGCTCTGCTCCGACGCACTGCTCCTCCTGGAGCACCCGCCCGTGCTGACCCTGGGCCGAGGCGCGAAGCGCGAGAACATCACCGCCTCCGACGCGAGCCTCTCCGCCGAGGGCGTACAGGTCTTCGAGACCAACCGCGGCGGCGACGTCACCTACCACGGCCCCGGGCAGATCGTCGGCTACCCCATCTTCCTGCTCCCCGAGTCGCGTCGTGACGTCCGTCGCTACGTGCGCGACGTGGAGCGCTCCATCATGCAGGTGCTGTCCGAGTGGGGCATCACCGCCGGTCCCATCCCCAAGTGGCCCGGCGTGTGGATTGGCGAGGAGGGCGCCCCGGACGCGCGGAAGATCGCCGCCATCGGTGTCCACATCTCCCGCTGGCTCACCACGCACGGCTTCGCGCTCAACGTGAACACGAAGATGGAGCACTTCCGCTTCATCGTCCCGTGCGGCATCCGCGAGGCCGGCGTCACGTCCATGCAGCGCGAGCGTGGCAACGCCATCCCCGTGCCCGACGTGGAAGAGGCCCTCGCGCGCAGCTTCTGCGCCGTGTTCGACAGCGAGCGCGTCGATGCGCCGCCGCCCATGTCCACCGTCAGCGTCGCCGTGGTGCGCGGACACGGCCCCGAGGCCCGCGTCCTGCTCGTGCGCCGCCGCCCCGAGCGCGGAGGCTTCTGGCAGATCCTCACGGGCCGCGTGGAGCCCGGTGAATCACCCGCCCAGGCCGCCGCCCGAGAGCTCGAGGAGGAGACCGGACTGCGCCTCGCTCCCGAGGACCTCCACTACCAGCACGCCTTCGCCATCGGCGAGACGCTGCCCCCCGTGCTCGCGCGGGAGAATGGCTTCGCGATCCAGGCCCCTCCCGATACGGAGGTCCGCCTGGGCCCCGAGCACGACACCTTCGAATGGGTGGACGTGCCCACCGCCCTTGAGCGCCTTCCCTTCGTCGGACTTCGCGAGACGGTGAAGCGCGCGGTGGCCCGCCAGCGCGGCGCCTGAGCTACAGCGTGAGGACCATCGCCTCCTTGGCGGCGATGGCCTCCGGGCGGTGCTTGCGCACCTGACGCAGCAGCTTGTCCATGGCCGCGTCGTCGCGCGAAGGGTCGTGGTGGAAGAGCACCAGCGTCTTGACCTCGGCCGCGTCCGCGGCGGCCACGGCGGCCTGCCACGTCGAGTGCCCCCAGCCCGTGCGCGCCGGCCCACAGCGGCCGTGGTACTCGTCCTCCGTGTACATGGAGTCGTAGATGAACAGGTCCGCGCCGCGCGCGAACTCGAACATCGCCGCGTCCAGCTCGCTGCCGTGCTCCACGTCCGTCGCGTACACCACGGACTTGTCGCCGCACTCCACGCGGTAGCCCAGGTTGCCACCCGGGTGGTTCAGCTCCAGCCACCGCACCTTCGCGGGGCCCACCTGCAGCGTGTCCCCGGGCGCCAGGTCCCGATACGTCAGCTTCGCGCGGAACGCGCCCTCGGCCGTCACCGGGAAGTAGGGCTGCACCATCTGCCCGCTGAGCAGCTCGCGCGTGCTGCGCCCGTTGCGCGCGGGCCCGTTCACCGTCAGCTCGCTCGTCGGGATGAAGATGGGCGCGAAGAAGGGCAGCCCCTGCAGGTGGTCGTAGTGGTAGTGCGAGATGAAGATGTTGCCGCGCACCGGCGACGTGCCCGACGCCAGCAGCGAGTCACCCAGCGCTCTCGCGCCGGAGCCCAGGTCGAAGATGAGCAGCTCGTCCCCACACCGCACCTCCACGCACGGCGTGTTGCCACCGTAGCGCTTCGTCTGCGGACCCGGGGCGGGGATGGAACCGCGCACACCCCAGAAGCGCACCTCGAACGGCACGCGCGCCTGATTGCGCACGGCGGTGTTGCGCCGCCGCGCGGGCGTCTTCTCAGCCGGCCTTGGCTTCCGTGTCGTCGTCCTCGGCGAAGAGCTCAATCAGGTGCCCCGTACGCTCGCGCTTCGTCCTCAGGTAGTCGACGTTATGCGGATTGTGCTCGGTCCGGGAAGGGATTCGACGCAGGACCGGAATCCCTTCCTCCACCATCCCGGCGATCTTCAGCGGGTTGTTGGTGATGAGGTCCACCGAGCGTACGTCCAGCGAGCGCAGCATCTCCGCGGCGATGTCGTAGCTGCGCAGGTCGTCCGCGAAGCCCAGCTGCCGGTTCGCCTCGTACGTGTCCAGCCCCTTGGCCTGCAGCGCGTACGCCTTGATCTTGTTCCCCAGGCCGATGCCCCGGCCCTCCTGCCGCAGGTAGAGCACCACGCCCAGGCCCTGCTGGGTGATGAAGTCCAGCGCCCGGTCCAACTGCTCGCGGCAGTCGCACTTGAGGCTGCCGAAGACCTCGCTCGTCAGGCACTCGGAGTGGATGCGCACCGGCACCCCCTCCACGCCCGACACGTTCCCCGCCACGAGCGCCACGTGCTCCCGGCCGTTGCGCTTGTCCCGGAAGACGATGGTCCTCAGCGGTCCACGCCCCGTGGGGACGTCCGCCTCCGAGAAGCGCTCCAGATGCTGGGTGGGCTTTCGGGTCGGAAGGACCTGGGGTGAGCGAGTATCCGACATGGTGTTCTGTTCTCCGGCTGCGAGGCTCCCTGTTTGGTGCCCCACGGAACGCAAGTCAAGGCGGACTCACCAACGGAGCCCACCCGGAATCGCGGGAAGGATGCGTGAAGGACGCCTTCGGTTTCTCAAGCCCCCCAGGAGACCGGTAGCAACTCGACACCGTCCCCATGAGACAAGCTGCTGGCGTCCCTCGGGAAGTGCAGCAGGTGCGTCGCGGAGGCCGCGGAGCGCAGCGCTCCGGACGTCTGGGTGGACAACGGCCGTGCCCACAAGCTTCCTTCCCGCCAGGTGGCCGTCACCCGCACGAAATGGGCCAGCCCTGGGCTCTTGGACAGGCGGCCGTCCAACCGCCCGGACACCCGGGCGGGGGCCACGTCCGCGTGTCCCAGCAGGCGGCGCAGCGCGGGCCGGACGAACAGCTCGAACGTCACCAGGGACGACGTGGGGTTGCCCGGCAGGCCGAAGAACAGCGTGCTGCCCCGCTTGCCCACCACCAGCGGCTTGCCGGGCTTGATGGCCACGCGCCACAGGTGCTGCTCCACGCCCAGGGCCGCGAGGACCTCCTTCACGTAGTCCCGCTCGCCCACGGACACGCCCGCGCTGGTGAGCACCACGTCGAAGCCGTGGGCGCGAGACAGGGCCTCGCTCACCGAGTCCCGCGTGTCCTGCGCGATGCCCAGCAGGGACGGCAGCCCGCCCGCGCGGCGCACCGCGAGCGCCAGGGACGGGGCGTTGGTGTCGACGATGCGGCCCTTGGGGGGCTCGTCGGCCCGGCACAGCTCGTCCCCGGTGGAGAGGATGGCCACCCGGGGCGCGCGGGGGACGGGGATGGACAGCTGGCCCTGGCCCCACAACAGCCCCAGCTCGGGGATGCCCAGGGGCGTGCCCCGGCCGAGCAGCAGGGCCCCCTCGTGGGCGTCCTCGCCCCGGGGCCGCACGAACTGGCCGGACTCCACCGCCTCCAGGATGTCCACCTGATCCGCGCCGCCGTTGGGGACGGGGCGGGCGCGCTCGCGCATCACCACCGCGTCCGCGCCGTCGGGCAGGGGCGCGCCGGTCATGATCCGCACGCAGGTGCCCGGGCGGACCTCGTGCCGGGGCATGGCGCCCGCGTAGACCGTCTCCAACACGGGCAGTCTCACCGGCAGCGGACCCGTGAGGTCGGAGGCGCGCACCGCGTAGCCGTCCATGGCCGAGTTGTCCCAGGGGGGCAGGGTGCGCTGAGCCATCACGTCCTCCGCCAGCGTCCGGCCCAGGCCCTCGTCCAGGGACACCCACTCGGTGGCCAGGGGGGGAACGAGGGCCAGCACCCGGGCCCGGGCCTCGTCCTCCGGCAGCAGTGTCGCGGCGTCGTTCATGCGCGTGTTCTCCAGGGCCGTTCGCACCCAAAGTCCGAGAGAAAATCAAGTGTTAGTTTGACAGCCCTGCTGATCATCGTTACAAGCTCCAATCATCGCGAAGCCTGCCAGTCCTCCTGGGGGTGGCTTGGCAACCCGTTGAAAGTACACGGGAACTCTCAAGGAGACAGCGTCGATGGCCAAGCCCAAGTCCGGGGCCAAGAAGGCGACTCCCGCTGGAAAGACTGGCGCGAAGCCCGCCGCGAAGAAGGATAAATCCGCCCGGCTGGATCTGATCAAGAACGCGTCCAAGCGCGTCGCCACCTCGACGACGAAGGTGGTCAAGGCCGTCGCGGAGACGGTGGCCAAGGGCGCGAAGTCCGCCGCGAAGAAGGTGGCCGCGGAGGTGGCCCCCGAGAAGGGCAAGGCCGCCGAGAAGGTGGAGAAGACCGAGAAGGTCGCCGCGACCAAGAAGTCCGCCGCCAAGCCCGCTCCCGCCGCGAAGTCCGCCACGGCCAAGGCTCCGGCCGCCCCCGCGGCGAAGGCGCCCG
The DNA here is from genome assembly GCF_900111765.1 of Myxococcus fulvus. The sequence goes on along the minus strand of NZ_FOIB01000005.1, from coordinate 136,817 downwards.
CTGGCAAGTCCGCCGGTGGCAAGGCGGGCTCCAAGACCTCCGCGCCCGTCATCCCCGCCGTGGAGAAGCCCCGTCCCCGCGCCACCAAGCTGCCGCCCCCGGGCGAGCCGCTCACCAAGCGCGAGATGGAGCAGCTTCTCACCGCCGGCGAGGGCCGCGGCGTGACGGGCGAGGGCAGCCTCAAGGGCCGCCTGGTCGTCCTCAACGAGATGCCCAACCTGGTGGTGGTGGGACGCGACAAGCGAGAGCTCACCTTCCTGCTCCAGGGACCGGACCAGGAGGTCCTCCCGGCGTACGTGAACCACAAGGTCTCCGTCAGCGGGTTGATCCGCAAGACGACCAATCACGGCGGCGTGGTGGACGTGCGCAAGTACTCCGCCAAGAAGCCGGAGGCCGAGGTGGTGGAGGCGCCCCCCGCGGACACCGAGCCGCGGCTGCGCTACCTGTCGCCCGGCGAGGTCTCCATGGTGACGGCGGCCGGCATGGGCGCGGGCATCAAGGGCTTCGCGGCGGTGCGCGGCAACCTCGAGATGACGGGCGAGGAGTTCGTGCTCGTCGTGTCCAACGGCGGCACCCGTCAGCAGGTCTCGTTCCTCATCGAGGGCAAGGCCGCCGTGAAGGGGCTGCGCAAGTTCGTGGGTCACACGCTGCAGGTCATGGGCGTGGTGGACAAGACGTCCGGCTGGGGCGGCCGCATCGGCGCGGAGAACGTGGAGCCCCGTCCGTCCGAGGCGCGCGCGGTCTCCCGCGACGAGATGGAGCTGGTCCACATCGAGGGCGAGGTGCCCACGAGCGTGGACGTGAAGCTCAACCACGGCCTCACCGTGCGCCTGCCCGAGCAGCCGGGCTTCACCTGGGCCATCGAGCCCACCGCCGCCAAGCGCGTGGGTCTGCGCGAGGCCAACTTCGAGCCAGGTCTCAATGGGGGACCGGCCACTCGAGAGTTCTTCTTCACCCCCCGCAACCCGGGGACATCCGAGGTGGAGTTCTTCCTGGCCAAGGCGCTCGCGCCGGGCCTGGTGGACCGCTCCTTCAAGATCAACGTCACGGTCAAGCCCTGAAAGTCGCTTCCCGGAGGAGGACTCCGGGAAGCAGTCGGTCGCCGGGGGGTTCCCGCCCGGCCGCTTCGGGCTTACCCGTTCCCGTAGCGGCCGAGCCGCGACCCCACCGTGAGCATTCCTCCCGACCTTCTCCAGCAGATTCTCTCCGACGCAGACCACCCGCTGGGCATCAAGGAGCTCCTGCGCCTCGCGGGCCTGCATCCTGGCCAGCAGACCGACCTCAAGCGCGCCCTGCGCGAGCTGGTCCGTCAGGGCACCATCGTCAAGGAGGGCAAGCGCTTCCTGCGCCCCGGCCCCCGTCGTGACGAGGCCGCGCGTCCTCCCCCCGCGGTCCATGAGCAAGCGCGTCCGGACGCGCCCCGCTTCGGCAAGGCCCACTCGAACGACTCCCGCGCCCGCTTCCAGGGGCATGGAGGGCGCGGCCAGGAAGGCGGCGGTTTCCAGGGCCGTGGTGCTTCTTCACCCGGCGCCCGCGACGCCGGACGCCATGGCGGTGGCCGGCGCGAGGAGTGGCGTGAGCGCTCCGGGCAGCGAGGCCGGAGGGAGCGGCGCTTCGGCGAGGTGCTCGACACGGTGGAGGGCATCCTCCACGTGCACCAGAACGGCTTCGGCTTCGTGCACCCGGTGTCGGGTGAGGGCGAGAACATCTTCCTGCCGCCGGGCGAGGCGCAGCGCGCGCTCGACAATGATCGGGTGGTGGTGGAGGTGGCGGGGCGGCCCGGACGGTACGAGGGTCGGCTGGTGCAGGTGGTGGACCGACGCCGCGAGCTGGCGGTGGGCGTCTACACCGCGCACGGGCGTCACGCGCTGGTGCTGCCGACGGACACGAGCCTGCCGGGGCCCATCCGCGTGCCCTTCACCCAGATGGCCCAGGAGGGCGACCTGGTGAAGGTGCGGCTGGGCGTGGGCGCGAACCTGTTGGATCCAGGGCGCGGGCTGATCGGCGAGGTGGCCGGCTCGCTCGGCAAGCCCGGCACGCCCAGCTCCGAGGTGATTGGCATCGCCTACTCGCAGGGCTTCTCGGATGAGTTCCCGCCAGAGGTCATGGACGAGGCGGACCGCTACGCCGTCACGGTGTCCGAGGACGAGGCGCGCGGCGAGCAGCGCAGGGACTTGCGCGCGATGGCGCTGGTCACCATCGACGGCGAGGACGCGCGCGACTTCGACGACGCGGTGTACGTGGAGGAGCAGCCGGGTGGCTGGCGGCTGGTGGTGGCCATCGCGGACGTGACGCACTACGTGCGCGAGCGCAGCGCGCTGGACTCGGAGGCGCTCCGGCGCGCGACGTCCGTGTACCTGCCGGACCGGGTGCTGCCGATGCTCCCGGAGCGGCTGAGCAACGGCATCTGCTCGCTGCGTCCGGACGAGGACCGGCTGTGCATGGTGGCGGACATGACGTTCGACACCCAGGGCCAGCGGCGCTCGTCCACGCTGTACCCGGCGGTGATGCGCAGCCAGGCGCGGTGCACGTACAACGAGGTGCAGGACGTCCTCGAGGGCAAGGACGTGCCGCACCGCAACGCCTTCAAGCCGCACTTCGAGCGGATGATGTCGCTGGCGCGGGCGCTGATGAAGATGCGCAAGGAGCGCGGCGCCATCGACTTCGACCTGCCCGAGCACAAGGTCGTAGTGGGCAAGGACGGCCTGCCCGAGCGCATGGACAAGCGCGAGCGCAAGGACAGCCACCGTCTCATCGAGGAGTGCATGCTCGCCGCCAACGAGGCGGTGGCGCGCTTCTTCCAGGACGAGGGCCTGCCCACGGTGTACCGGTTCCACGGCGAGCCGGACGAGGAGAAGCTGGCGGCCTTCGCGGCGCTGGCGCAGGCGTATGGCTTCAAGCTGCGCTTCGAGGACGGGGTGTCGTCGAAGGAGCTGGACGCGTTCATCAGCCAGCTTTCGGGCCACCCAGAGCAGCGGGCGCTGAACCAGCTGCTGCTGCGCTCGATGATGCAGGCCGTGTACACGGCCTCGAAGGTGGGGCACTACGGGCTCGCGGCCGAGCACTACCTGCACTTCACCTCGCCCATCCGTCGCTACCCGGACCTGCTGGTGCACCGGCTGCTCAAGGCCCACTGGGCGCGGCAGGGCCGCAAGCCGTCGGAGGCCGTGCTCGAGCGCGAGGAGGAGAAGCTCGAGGACATGGCGATGCAGTGCTCGGATCGCGAGCGCGCGGCCATGCAGGTGGAGCGCGAGGTGGTCTCCTTCTACGCGGCCCTGATGATGAAGGACCGCGTCGGCGAGGAGTTCGCGGCCACCATCGCGGCCATCACCGACTTCGGCTTCTTCGTCGAGCTGGACGAGGTGCACGTCGAGGGCCTGGTGAAGGCGGAGACGCTGGGGCCGGGCTCGAAGCTGGACAAGCAGACGCACGCGCTGGTGTATCCGAACGGGCGCCGCGTCCGCGTGGGCCAGAAGCTGCGCGTGCGGCTGCTGTCGGCGAACCCGACGGCGCGGAAGATTGATTTCGAGGCGCTCCAGTTCGACGGCGAGGCACCGCTGGCGCGTCGCGAGGGCGGGACGTTCTCGCACCGTCGTCCCGAGCGCCGCGAGCAGGTGGCGCACGGCAAGCATCGGGCGGATCGGCCGGGACGCTCGGAGCGCGACGAGAAGAAGCAGGGCTCCGCCCGTGGCTGGGCCGCGCGCGAGGAGCCCGCGAGTCCCCGCGGTCGGTTCGTGCGGGAAGGGCGCCGTGAGGAGCCCGCGCGGGGCGAGGAGAAGCTCAAGCAGCCCTGGCGCGACGAGTCCGCGAACAAGCCCCACGGACAGGAGGGCCACGGCGAGAAGCGTCGGGTCTTCGTGCGGCCCGAGCAGCAGGGCGCCGAGGCGCGAGGCGAACAGCCGGTGGAGCAGGAGTCCTCCGCCGTGAAGACGTGGGAGGCCCCCTCCGCGCCCGAGGCGACGGGCGGCTCGCCGCATCCCGGCTTCGACCGGCTCCGTGCCCTGGCCGCGCAGGGGCAGCGGGGTGGCGGTGCCAGTGGTGCCAAGGGCGGGCGTCCGCACGCGCCGCAGAAGCACGGGCATGGCGGGAAGCCCGCCTCGAAGGACGCGCGCTTCCACAACCGGCCGCCGCCGAAGTTCGAACCGCCGAAGCCTCGTGAGGAGACGGACGCCGCGTTCTCGCCCGAGAACTGGCAGCCCTCCGTTCCCGCAGAGCCTCCCGCGAAGCCGCCAGTGGCCCGTGAGTCGCACGACGTGACGACGCACGTGGAGCCGCCGGCTCGTGCGACGCCAGAGGTGGTGCTGACCGCGGAGCCCGTGGTGACGTCCTCTCCGGAAGCGGTCACCCGCCCGGTGACGCAGCCTGCTTCGCGGGTCCGTCCGGCGGACGTGATGGACGCGGAGGTCGTGGGCGAGGCACCCGCGAAGAAGCGCTCCCCGCGTGCGAAGCCGAAGCGCGAGTCCTCCACTGCGAGCGCGCGGAAGACGGCCACCAGGCCCGCCGCCACGAAGAAGTCCGCGAAGAAGCCCGTGGCCGCGAAGAAGACGCCCAAGGCGAAGTCGGCCAAGGCGAAGACCCCGACGCCCAAGTCCAAGCCCGCCAAGGCCAAGGTCACGACGCCCAAATCGAAGCCGGCGAAGGCCAAGGCCGTGCCCGCGAAGTCCAAGACGGCCCGCGCTCCGACGAAGCCCGCCGCGAAAAAGGCCAAGAAGTCCGCGTCCCCGAGCAAGCCTCGCGGCAGTACGAGCAAGCCTCGGTCGAAGCGCTGAGCGCCGGCCCGCGCGAGCGACAGTCGCTCGCCGCGCGGGATGTGGGGCAGGTGGGCCACACGATGTGGGGTGGTCCCCCCTGAATCCACGCGGCTACAACTGTGACGGCGACACCTGCTCCCAGGTGACTCCGTGCGAGCGCCCCATGGCATGTCACTTGCCTTGAGGGCGTGAACACACGACGCGTGTGCGCACAGTCATCTTGTCGAGGAGTGGAGCATGCGAGCAGTCCGGCCGGGCCGACGTTCGTCACCTTGGGTTCTCTTCCTCGCGCTCGGCGTCGCGAGTGTGCTCACGGGCTGCTCCTCCGATGACCCCGACGAGGGGAACCCCAGGCCCGACGCGGGCACGAGCGCCGACGGCGGCACGGGCTCCGACGCGGGAGGCACTCCCGACGCGGGGCCGACCGGCTCCGACGGTGGCTCATCCATGCCGGATGGTGGACCGCGCCCGCTGCCTCCGTTCACCTGGGGAAGCGGGCCGGAGACGGGCTCCATCTCGGGAGACGTGTGGACGCCGGGGCGTGACTCGACGGGTCTGGTGAACCAGGCCTCATGGGCGCTGGTGCCCAAGGGCCGCTGGATTGAGGTCGCGGGGACGCCGCTCACCACGCTCGACGCGGAGGTCAAGGCCGCGCTCCCCGGTTTCAGGGACCTGGGCTCACAGGGCATCGCCGGCGTCATCAACGCGTATTCGGGCATCGCGCTGGATGCGCCGAGGGCGCGCTGGTGGGCCTTCGGCGGTGGCCACGCAGACAGCTCCAACAACGGCCTCTATCGCTTCGACATGGCGCGGATGCGCTGGAGCATCGAGCAACTGCCGGACAACTCGGCGAACTGGACGAACGTCCCCTGGGGCATCTCGTACAGCGGCTATCCCCCCGCGGAGGCGTACGCCAAGTCGCATCCGGACAGCGACGTCTACTCGGACGAGTTCTTCGACCCGGATCGTCCCGCCGCGTCGACGCGCAACCCCACCGCGCGCCACACGTACAACGGGCTCGTCTACAACCCGGACCTCGACGAGGTGGCCACTGGCGTGCGGCGCATGTGGCGCTACAGCCTGAAGACGCGCACTTGGACGCGCCACAATCCGTTCAACACGCCGGGCGCCTCGTATGACGGCTCCAAGGGCTACGGTGGCGCCGCGGGCTGGACGTTCTGGGACGAGGTGCGCGGGCGCTACATGTTCGGCCCCACGGAGAACTACAACTATTCACAGTGGTGGTCCTTCGGCCCCGAGGACACGTCCTGGAAGTGGGAGGTCGTCACGCCTCCAGCCTGGCACTTCGCGCAGATGGCCCGCGTGGGCCGCGTCCTCGTGAGCTTCCCCGCCCCGGGGCACGAGGAGCCGCACGTGCAGATGCCGCGGTTGATCACCTACGACCTGGACACGACGAAGTGGAACGACATTCCACTCCAGAGCGACCTCGTGCGCGCGCGCTGCTACACCGAATACTTCGAGGGCATGGTCTTCGCCCACGTGCCTCCGCTCAATCGCTACATCGCCGCGTTCCGGTATGACCGCGACGGGGACGGCTCCTTCGAGTACCGCACCTACGAGGTCGACGCCGAGGCCCGCACCCTGCGCGAGGCACCCCAGTGGGAGGCGGGCGCCTTTGGCGGCTGGCATGACCTGGTCAAGAACCGCTTCTTCTACCAGGCCACGCACGACGCCCTCGTCTATGTGCGCAAGGGCGAGGAGAACCTGCGTGTCTTCAGGCTGCCCTGAGCTGGTTGCCTTCACGCTCAGCGCGAGAGTGATGTGATTGGGAGCAAGAAGGCCCTGCTTTTGCTGGCGGGGCCTTTTTGTTTTCACAGGCACATGAAAAAAAGTCCTGGATCTGCGTAGTCCGTAGAGAGCGGAGGTCCAGTGAGAGCAGCCCTTTCCGCATGTATCGTCCTTGCAACAAATCATGAATATGCGGGATCAATCGACCCCCGCATGATAGGTAGCGCGCCCATGCGCACTTCCCTTCGGCTGTCTTCCCTCGTCCTTGCGTCGTCCTTCATCGTTGGTTGCCTCGGTCCCGAGGCGGAGCCGACGCCCGAGCCCGTCCAGGCCACCCAGGAGCAGGAGGCCACGGACCCCAACTTCCGCGTCTACAACATCGTCGAGTCCGTGCTGCCCGCCGGCAACTATGACGGCGTCGCGGGCAACGAGTGTGTCGCCCTCCTGAACCCCGAGCACCGCCTGCGCAAGGTCATCCTGGTGGCGCCCGCCGCCGCCAACGGCTCCTGCGCGCTGAGTGGGTACACGGCCGGCTCCGCCCTGAGCTTCACGTGGGGCGACACGTCCGTCTACCAGGGCTCCGCTGGCATCGCCTCCATCCGCGCCGCGCTGTCCGACTCGAACGGCGCCGTGCACCGCGTCGTCGGCTCCATCACCAACGAGGCCGCGGCCCTGGCCAGCCTCAACGCGTTCCTCGCGCAGCCCACCGCGACGCAGGGCGCCCAGCTGGGTGGCTTCACCGCCGTCCGGGTCCACTCCATCTACGACTTCGAGGGCCAGGAGCAGGTCAACGCCGAGGCCGCCTACCAGTCCGTGCGCGTCACCCAGCCCTGCGAGCAGCCCGGCACCCCCGAGCTCGTGGCGCGCGTGAACAACGGCTTCGTCTACGGCTACTCCGCCAGCAACACGGGCAGCTGCCACAGCGGCTGGTTCACCGTGACCCGCCGCTACAACCGCGGCTGGCAGCTCGTCTACAACTACTCCTACTCGGAGTGATTCGCCGCGCCGCTCGGGCGCTCTGATGAGTGCTCGAGCGACGCGAGGTTCCGCCGGTGCCCGCCATCCTGGGCGGGCGCCGGTGTGATGCGGCTGGACGCCTTCCATTGACTGCCATTGCGCCGCGTGAGGCGTGGGTGTGTGCTGTTGGAGGTGTCTGTCGTGCGGGTGGGCGTGGGTGCCACACCTGGGATTGCCGCCATCCCCCTACCCAGACGCCCCGCAAACAGACATCGTGTGGCCCCGCGAAGTGCCACTTCGATGCGCCTCGAGCGTCCAGGACGGGTTGCCCGATGACCCAGGAGCCGCAGCAGAGCCTCGGACGTTATGAGCTCCTCGCCCAACTGGGCAGGGGAGGCATGGCGGAGACGTGGCGCGCGCGGCTGGTGGGCGCCGCCGGAGTCACCAAGCCGGTCCTCATCAAGAAGGTGCTTCCGGAGCACGCGAACGACGAGGCCTTCATCGCGATGTTCATCAGCGAGGCGCGCATCTCCGCCACGCTTTCCCACGGGAACATCGCGCAGGTCTTCGACTTCGGTCGGATGGATGGCCAGTACTTCCTGGCCATGGAGCTGGTGGATGGCCAGCCGCTGCACCGCGTGTTGAGGCGCGCGGCGAAGACGGGCCTCGCGTCGATGCCCATCCCGCTGGCCACGTACATCGCGATGGAGATGTGCCGCGGGCTGCACTACGCGCACTCGCGCACGGACGACCAGGGCGTGCCCCTGCACATCGTCCACCGCGACATCTCCCCCGACAACGTCCTCATCAGCTACGAGGGCCAGGTCAAGATCGTCGACTTCGGCATCGCCAAGGCGCGCATGCTGCGCAGCTTCCACACCGAGCCGGGCATCGTCCGGGGGAAGTATCTCTACTTCTCGCCCGAGCAGGCCCGGGGCCAGGAGGTGGACGCGCGCACGGACGTCTGGGCCACGGGCCTGGTGCTGTACGAGATGCTCTGTGGTCAGGCTCCGGTCTCCGGCTCGGAGGCCCTGGTCATGTCGAAGCTGGCGCACGGGGAGTTCCCCTCGCCCCGGCAGGTGCGCAAGGAGCTGCCGAACGCGCTGGATGAGATTGTCATGCGGGCGCTGTCCGTGGACGCCTCGTTCCGCTACGAGTCGGCGAACGCCTTCGGCGACGCGCTGGCCGCATTCCTCCATTCCTTCGCGCCCCGCTTCGGGATGTCCAACCTGGCGTATCTCGTCCGCGAGCTGTTCCGCGAGGACCTGCTGCAGCAGGGGAGGGACCTCGCGGTGCCGGCCTCGTTCGTCGAGGAGCTGAGCGCGTGGCGAGGCACGGAGCATCCTCCGACGCGCGCGCCCGCGAAGCCGACCCGCGTTCGCCAGGACGTCGTGCCCACGACGCCGCTGCCCGGCAGGGGCAAGGCCAAGGACGCCCCCGAGCCGCCTCCGTCCGCGCCCCAGGAGCCGCCGGGTCGGTCCTGGCGCTGGGGGCTCCTCGCCGCTGGAGGATTGGTGGCGATGGTTGCGCTGGCCATCCTTCCCTGGGTGCTCGATGACGGGCCGCCACCCGCGCCGCCCCCGCCGCCGGGGCCCCTGGCGCCCCTGGGGGAGGGTGGCTCCGAGGTCCCCGCCGGGAGCGGGAGTGTCCCGGAGGCCGCGGGCTCGACCTCAGAGGTCCAGCCCGCGACCGTGGCGGAGACCGAGTCCGTCGCGGACCATCCCGACGCGACCTCCATCCGCCTGGACTCACGTCGGCATGTCTTCCTCGTGCCGGTGGACATGGTGGCCTTCTTCCACCTGGACGTGTCCGCGACGTACTCCCTCTGGGAGCCGGGCTTCTCGAGCCGGGACGCGCCGCGCGCCGTCCTGGAGCCGGGGCTGTATGCCGTGCAGCCCATCTTCTATCTGCTCGCTGGAGACGCAGTCCCCGTCGCCCAGCGCCAGGGCGTCGTTCCTCGGCGTCCCGTGGCGCTCAAGGGCATCCGGTCCATCTCCCTGTTCACGCTGGGGGAGCCCACCAAGGAAGACCTCCGCCAGCAGAACGTGTCCCTGCGCGAGCCGCGCGAGCGCTTCGAGCGGCGCTTCGTCTTCCATCCGGAGCCCATGCGTGTCTCCACGGCCCAGGGCTTCCTGCTCCGGGGGCTGGATGTCCGGCAGACGTACACCGTGTCCCTGGCGCCCGTGGGGGAGGGCGTCTTCCCGCGGGGGCGCGCGATGGGGCCCGCCAACCATGCCGCCTGCGTCGAGTGGTCTCCAAGCACTGCCCCGCCGAGGCTGGACCGGTACGGCGACACCGTCCGTGTGCAGCCCGTGCGCTTCTTCCTGTCGGGGACGCGCGAGGTGAAGGTCCGAGGCATCCAGGGGCTGCGCTGCGGCCTGCTCGACGACGATGTCTCGGATAACGAAGGTGAGGTCGAGGTGCGGGTGAGCTCGGCGGATGCGCGGCGGCCCAAGAGCCCGATCCCCACGTCCTCCGCTCCCGATGAAGAGGCGGCCCGGCTGTACGCCGAGGCCCAGCGGTTGTCCCGCGCGGGCAAGGCCCATGACGCCTTCCTGCTCGCGGAGGACTGCCTCTCCATCGTCTCGGAACAGGCGAGCTGTCTGCTCCTTTCGGGCGCCATGCAGGCTCGGCTGAACCGGATGGATGGCGCTCGCGAGCGCTATCGGACGTTCGTGAAGCGCTATCCCGCCCACCCCGAGGCCGCCAGGGTGCGTCGACTCCTCGAGGAGTATTCCAAGACGCGTTGAGGCATCATGGCTGTCTCGGCTGGACCGCCAGGAATCATCCCGATTCGCGTGAGCTGTCTTCAGTCGCCTGCGGTGGTGTTTGCCGCGGGCGACGTCTCTTCGGGGTGGACCCGGGTGGGCTTGACACACGCGCTTCGTGTCACTCCCGGAGGGTGGGCTCAGAGGGAACTGACACTCTTGGACAGGAATGTATCCGGGGCACCTGGCAAGGTATTGCCCGGGTCGTTTCCGTCCACGTAGCCGCCGAGGTAGAGATTGCCCGTCGCGTCCACGACGACGCCCATGCCGCGCACGTCCTGCGGCGGGTTGTCGCGCGTCGCCGTCTCCTGCTGGACGCCCCACGGCAGGTTGCCCGAGTGGTCCAGCTTCGCCACGCTGTTGTGGACCCTGCCTCCGCTGGTGTCCGTGAGCTGGATGATGTCCGTCACGCCGCCGCCCGTCGGTCGGTGTGTTCCTGGAGTCGTGGAGTAGCCTCGGGCGCGAGCGAGGGGAGGCCCCTCGTGTGAAGGGGGAACTCCATGCGTTTCGTCGTCCCGTTCGTGCTGCTCTCCGCGACTGCCGCTGTCGCATCCACGCCAGCCCCGGAGGTGCAGGGTGGGGAGTACGTGGCGGTCATCTGGGGAGGCGGCAAGGACGCGGAGGCCGCGAAGGCCTCGGTGGCGAAGTGGGAGTCGGAGCGGGAGCTGCTCGCGCAGGCGCTCGTGCTGGCGGAAGGCTTTCCGAAGACGGTGTCGAGCGGCTCGGTGCCGGGGCTCAACCCGGGTTTCGAGGTCGTGTTGCTGGGGTTCTGTCGGAGTGACGAGGCCGCGGTGCAGCGCCGCCTGTTGAAGGCGTATCACCCGTTCATCTACGAGCGGCCGGTGACGCAGTCGGTGTCCGCGTGTCCGAAGTGGAAGGAGGCGGGGGGCGAGCGCGTGCTCCAGGAGCCGGCGATGTTGAAGGTGGGGGCGGGTGGCGTGACGCTGACGCGCATCGTCTCCCAGCTGAAGCCGCCGGTGTCGTTGGGGGATGGCCGCGTGGTGCTGTGGCTGGACGTGGTGGCGCGCGACGCGACGGGCAAGTACCTGGGCAAGGTGAGCATGGAGGACGAGCACTCCCCGACGGGCATGGGGATGGAGGGCTGCGACACGACGCTGGAGCCCTCTCGCAAGACGGCCTTCGTGGTGACCCGGCGCTGCACCTACGCGGTGGGGGCCGCGTGCAACTTCCTGCCGAGCGACACCACGCGCACCGTCGTGAAGTGGGACGGGCAGAAGCTGGTCGAGGAGGACAAGGTCATCGAGAAGCGGGAGCTGAACTACGACAAGGACTGCGCCGAGTAGCCCGAGGGCTCACGGCGACGGGTGACGATGACGGCTGTCATGGGGCTGATGACTGCCGTCATCAGGGGGTAGGGGAGGGCTGGTGGCAGGGTTCCCTCCAACCGCTTGAAATCAGGAAGACGTCGCGACCACCTGGAGCGACATGGGCATGGCATATCGGGTGCAGTGGGGAGGGGCATCGCTGGAACGACCCCATCCGCCGTACTTCGAAGGAGCCTCCCATGTCCCCCCGCATCGGTAAGAAGCTGCCCCGCTCCAACACGCTGCCGTCCTCCTCCACCCCGAAGGTGTCCCAGCCGAAGCCGCTGGGTCGGGCGAACACGCTGCCGGCCTCGGCGCCGTCCTCGCAGGTGACGAAGCCCGTGACGACGCAGCCGACGGCGGGCGCGCAGCCCTCTGTGGATCCCAGGCCGTTGAAGCACCCGGGCATGGTGGAGGGCCAGCCGTCGTACAGCCCCTACGAGAAGACCACGGGCCAAGCCTCGGACATCATGGTGAGCGGCGGGGACAACAAGCTCACGGCTCCGGCGGGCGCGCAGCCGAACATGCTCGTGGACCGACCTGGGAAGACGTTCCAGAAGGACACCTTCGGTGGCGGTTCGCTGAGTGGTGGGACGGGCTCGGTGCAGGCCTCGACCACGCGGTACGACGCTCCGGGCGTGCACCATTACTCGGCGCAGGCCGAGGTGAACGGGCCCAACGCGGCGTTCGAGCTGCAGAAGACGCACGCGGGCCGGTTCGGCGTGACGAGCGGTCAGATCACCGGTGAGGCGAACAGCTTCAAGGCGCAGGGGCAGGCGGGTCTTTCGTACGACCGGAACGATCACGCATACACGGCCGCGCTGACGGGCAAGGCGGAGACGGGCGTGGGCGTGACGGCGAGCGCGAGCCACGACTTCAACCGGCACGTGGGCGGCTATGTGAAGGGCGAGGCGAAGGCGTCGGCGACGGCGTACGCCGAGGGCGTGGCGAGCCTGGACCCGAGGACGGCGACGGCGATGCTCTCCGGTCAGGTGGGCGCGGCGGCCACGGCGGGTGCGTACGGCACGGCGGGCGGGCACCTGGGCCGGCTGCACGGCTCCGTCACGGGCGGCGTGGTGGCGGGCGCGGCGGCGCAGGCGGGCGGCAAGATTGGCTTGGAGAATGGCTTCTTCAAGCAGTCGGCGGATGTGAATGCCGCGGCGGGCGTGGGCACGCACCTGAAGACGGACGTGGCGGTGGACCTGCGTCACCACATCAAGCCGGGCATCGCGTCGGGTCTGCGTCCGGCCGCCGGGTTGGGCACGAGCGTGGCCTCGCCCGCCAACACCCTGGAGCCCGAGAAGTCCCGCATGGAGAACTTCTTCTCGAAGGTCTTCCACCAGTCCTGAGGCGTCAGTCGACCGGGTCGCCACGGTGAAGAACGAAGCCCAGCTCCTTTCGTGGGGAGCTGGGCTTTTCCGCGTCATCGAGGTGGGGAGACGCTGCGCTCGACGCGCATCCGGCGGGTCGGGCTCAATAGGCCGCGTAGTAAGTGAAGGTGTAGCTGCCGTCGAGGTTCGAGGTGGTGGGAACATGGCCGGTGCAGAGCACCGTGGTGGCCCGGGGGCCCGACGTGGTGATGGAGTAGGAGAAGGCCATGTTGCCGAATGCGTTGACGTAGGATCTCGAGTTGAAGGTGCAGCGGGTTCCGTCGCTCGTGTCTTCCCAGGTCGCGGAGTAGTAGGTCGTGCGGCCGCTCATGGACTTGTAGTAGCCCGACTTCATGCCTCCTGCTGGATTGAAGTCCGGCTGTGAGGAATAGGAATCGGTCGCGTTGATGAGGGTCTCGCTGATCCGAGTCCAGGCGGATGAGGTGTTGTTGTGGAAGATGACGAAGTCATAGCTGGTCGCGGCCGACGCGATGTGCAGGGGGCCGATGGCCGTTGCCAGGGCAAGAATGACAGCTGAGTGTTTATGCATGGGGATGCTCCATTGCGGCTTCGGGGGAGGTGTCAGTCTATGGGCATGCGAGCGTATGCCGGAAGGGAGGGTCCCCTTCGAATCGCCTCCACGCGCAGGTGCCCAGCGCCCGGGTGCATGAGGAGCTGGGCTGCACTCCGTCCACGCGGTGGGGGGTGACTGTCTATTCGATCCGCTCGCAGGGGGGGCTGGTTGGGGTTGCCGGAGCCACACTGGCTGGAGTAGCCGTCGTCGCTCACGACGTAGCCACTGAACGGGCAGTTGCCGATGCGAGCATGTTCTGGATGCTCTGCATTCGGTCAGCCTTTGTTGGCGTTGAAACCATCATGGGTTTCGAAGGCCCAGCGAAAGGGCGGGGCGATATTTCCTGGAGGGCTGTCTGGGACATCGAAGGGGTGGGGTGGTCCGGACCTGCCCTTGGCGTTCAAGCATGACCGTCTAGGGTTGGATTGTAGTGCTCACTTTCTTACCTCTGCCGACCTGTCGGGCTAGGGTGGCCCATCGCCCGCAAGCGTTTGGATAGAACACAGGTCATGACCGCCGCCCCTTTTCGTCTGGGAATGCTCATTCCGGAGTTCCCCACGCAGACCCACGCCTTCTTCTGGCGGGAGATCACCGCCCTGCGCGCCATGGGCGTGGAGGTGCATGTCTTCTCGACGCGGCGCCCGGTGGAGGACTGCCCCCACGAGTGGGCCGAGCGCGCGGCCGCGGAGACCACGTATCTCTTTCCACCGAGGCTCTCGTCGGCGCTGGTCTCTCCTCGGGACTTCCCGGGCATGGCCCAGGCGCTGACGTATGTCTCCAAGCTCTCGGTGAATGTAAAGCAGAAGGCCCGGGCGTTGGGGATGCTCGCGTGCGCGGTGGACTTCCTGCACCACGCGCGGGAGCGGAAGCTGGACCATGTGCATGGCCACTCGGCGGCGGATGCCGCGCATGTGCTCGCGCTCTGCCGGATCCTGGGAGGGCCGCGCTACAGCTTCCATCTCCACGGGGATTTGCCGGTGTATGGGACGGACCATGCCGCGAAGGCCTGGGATGCCACGTTCGTGGCCGCCGCCGCGCGCCCGATGCAGCGCGAGCTCATCGAGTCCGTGGGGCTTCCTCCCGAGCGGACCTATACCCTGTGGATGGGTGTGGACACGGACCGCTTCCGCCCTCCGGTGAAGCGCGCGGAGTCTCCTCGAGGGCTGCACCTGGCTTCGATTGGACGACTCAATCTCTGCAAGGGGCACGTGCATACGTTCGCGGGGCTGCGCAAGGCGTTGGACCGGGGCCTGCGCGCGCACCTGACGTTGGGAGGGCGAGGCCCTCACGAAGAGGAGATCCGTCAGTCCATCGCCCGTTTCGGATTGCAGGCGCACGTGGACATGGTGGGGCCGCTCGGAGAGGCGGCCGTCATCGAGCTGTTGCACGGCGCGGATGCCTTCGTGCTGTCCAGCACGGGCCTTGGAGAGGCTTCGCCCGTGGCGGTGATGGAGGCCATGTCCTGTGGTGTCCCCGCGGTCTGCTCCATCATCGGTGGGACGCCGGACATGATTTCCGATGGGACGGATGGGTTGCTGGTGGGGCAGGGGGACGAGGAGGGATTGGCGAAGGCCTTCCTCCGGCTCGGGCAGGACACGGCGCTGCGTGAGCGGATGTCCCGTGCGGCTCGTGAGCGTGCCGTGCGCTCCTTCGATTATCGCGAGACGAGTCGGAGCCTGCTGGATGCCATCCAGCAGTCGCGTGCGCCGCAGCGCCGGGCCGCGTGACGGGCTGTCTGCCGGCGTCTGAGCGCCCCGGGCTTGTGTTCTACTCGCGCCGCACCGCATCCATGTGCGGCGCTTGAACGACACGCCTGGGGATGACAGATGACATCGACGCGTCCGGCGAAGCTGACGGTGATTGGCAGTGGCCTCATGGGAACCGCGCTGGCGCGAGCGTTCGCCGCGGCGGGGCACGAGGTCGCGGTCTGGAACAGGACCCACGCCAAGGCGAAAGCGGTGGGCCGTGGAACGGTGGCGTTCGAGAAGCTGGGTGATGCGGTCGCGGGTCGTGAGTTGGTCGTCGTCTCGCTTTCGAACTACGCGGCCTGCGCCGAGCTGTTCTCCTCGCAGGGTGTCTCAGCGGCGCTGGCTGGGAAGACACTCGTGCAGCTCACCAGCGGGTCGCCGGCGGATGCGCGCAGTGGCCTGGAGTGGGCGAGCGCTCACGGTGTGGACTACCTGGATGCGGCGATCCTCGCGTATCCCGCGTTCGTGGCCACGGAGTACGCCACGGTCTTCTACGCCGGGTCGAAGGCTGTCTTCGAGCGACACGAGGGGACGCTCCACGCGATTGCGAAGAACGCCGTGTACGTCGACGAGAAGATTGGTTCCGCCGCGACGCTCGACTGCGCGATCCTCGAGGCGTACTACGGCGGCACGCTGGCGGTCCTCCACGCCGCGGCCATGTGCAAGGCAGAGGGGTTGAACCCGAAGTTGTTCTTCGCCCAGAAGAACTCGTTCCTCGGATTGATCTCCGTCACTGCCGACGCCGCGCAGGGCATGGTCGAGCGCAATGACTTCACGGGCGACCAGTGCAGTCTGAATACCCATGTCGCAGCCCTCGAGCACATCGTCCGGTTGAGCAGCGATGCCCGCATCAGCACCCGCTTCCCGCGAGAGTTGCTGGAGAACTACCGGCGAGCCCTCGGTGCGGGACTGGGTGAGCAGGAGTTGCCCGCGGTGTTCCGGACGTTGGAACAGGACTGACCCTCCGCCCTGCTGGCTCGAAAAACGAACGGGGCTGGACAGTGTAAGCTGTCCAACCCCGTTCTTCTTCAGTGTCCCCGACGGGATTCGAACCCGTGTTACCGGCTTGAAAGGCCAGCGTCCTGGGCCTCTAGACGACGGGGACGTCGTCACTTCATGAGTCGCGGGGGGATCGAACCCCCGACCCTCGGCTTAAAAGGCCGGTGCTCTACCATCTGAGCTAGCGACTCGCACTATTCTTTTGTCCAAAATCCTCGGGCAACCCTCCTGGGCCCCGGAGGCAGGCGCTTCCTACCAGCACTCCTGCGCGCTTTCCACTGGCGAGCGCACGTCCGGCTTCCTGACAGTGGCGCGCCCGTCACTTCGGGCACACCCGTCCCCTCGGCCCCCACCTCCGTCAGCCATCGGCGGTATACAACTCCCATGTCCCAGGCCCTCCCCCCAGATGAACACGATGAGCTGGAGGCCGAGGACGGCGAGGAGAAGGCCCCGTTCCGTCGCTACCTCACCCGCTCGGGCGCCGAGCGGATGCACCGGGAGCTCATCCGCCTGCTCAACGAGGAGCGCCCCAAGGTCACCGCCGAGGTCTCCGCCGCCGCCGCCCAGGGCGACCGCTCCGAGAACGCCGAATACATCTACGGCAAGAAGCGCATGCGCGAAATCGACCGGCGCATCCGCTTCCTCCAGCGCCGCCTGGACACCGCCACCATCGTCACGCCTGCTGAACAGACCGACCGTGCACACGTCTACTTCGGCGCCACCGTCACCCTGGAGGACGAGGACGGCCAGCGCACCACGTACCAGATTGTCGGGTCCGACGAGATCGACGCCGCCGGAGGTCGCATCAGCGTGGAGTCCCCCATTGGACGCGCCCTCCTGCGCAAGGGCGTGGGCGACACCGTGGAGGTGCGCCGCCCCCGCGGTGAAATCGAGCTGTCCATCGTCGACATCCGCTACGACTGAGTGAGGACGCCCCCCATGTCTCGGACGCTGCCCATCAACCCCCGCTTCCGCCGCATCTATCAGCACCTGAGCGGGGCGGACCTGGCCGCGCCCGAGCTCGAGGAACTCTCCCTGGAGGACCTCGGCCTCGGTGACTCGCAGAAGTCCCGCGTGGGTCTGCTCTTCGGCACCTACAGCCATCCGGGCCTCGAGCGCGTCCTGCGCGCCTACGGCCTCATCCAGCGCGCCGAGGAGCGCGTGGGCCCCGTCGAGCTGCGCGTCCAGGGCGAGGACCCCTTCCGCCCCCGCGTCATCCTCTGGAGCCGCCGGTTCTACGCCCCCGTCGCCGACCTCTCCCTGCGCATGGCCACCGGCGCCGAGGTCGGCCTGGGCGACGCGCTCGCCACCGCGCCCCTGCTCTACGTGGACGCGCTCCTGCTCCAGAACCCGGGGCGCCCCTTCGACTGGCACCGCCCGCCACTCCCAGGCCAGAGCCACCCCGGGCTCGCGCTCTCCGCGCAGCTGCTGGAGGTGCTCATGCTCATGGCCCGCCGCATCGGCGCGGAGGCGCTGGCCCTCACGCCCTCCACCTTCGCCGCCGCCAGCGTCTATGACCGGCGTTTCCTCTTCGTGGACGGCGCCGCCCAGGGCCGCTTCCTCGCCATGCGCGACGCGGGAAGAGGTCGCCCTCGCTGGCTGCTCGCGTGGGCCGTGGAGCTGGGCTGCCTGCGCGACGCGGAAGGCCAGCCGGTTCCCTTCACCCCCATGCCCATGCTCGCGCCCCTGAGCCGCCGGTTGATCCGCACGTTCGACGCGAAGGGCTGGGCCGAGGCGCGCGAGCAGACCGGACGACAGCCCCTCACGCTCGACGAGGAGGCGCTCCAGCAGCGCTTCCCCTGGCAACGCATGCCCCCGGGGCCTCCCCCCGAGCGTGTGGCGGAGCTGCTCGGGTATGATCCGCTCGCCCCCGTGCTGGCCCACTGAGCACGCGCGCCCCCAGAGTGTCGGCCAGCCCACGACACCTCCCCAGCGAACGCTTCGTCGGGAGGTCCGGTGCGGGGCGTGGGGTTTCGAACAGCCCGAATCCATGCACGAACACGGCTGCTTCCGTGGGAGCCGCTGCGTATATTGGAGTCAGCGTCAGGCACAGCCACGTCGCACGGTCACCAGCGGTCGCACCCGTACCCATCAAGGTCGCGCGAACCCACGATGCGAAAGAACTTCATCCTCGACACGAATGTCCTCCTGCATGATCCGCGCAGCATCTACGGCTTCGAGGACAACAACGTCATCATCCCCATCTACGTCATCGAGGAGATCGACCAGTTCAAGCGCGACCTCTCCGAGCTGGGCCGCAACGCCCGCCTCGTGGCCCGCTACCTGGACGGTTTCCGCGCGGAGGGCTCGCTGAAGGAGGGCGTGCCCCTGCCTCGGGGCGGCATGCTGCGGGTGTCCTTCACGGACCGTGAGCTGCCGCTGTCCATGGCGGACAGCAACCTGATGGACAACCGCATCCTCGCGGTGGCCATCGACCTGATGGAGCAGGAGCCGGACACCCAGGCCGTCTTCATCACCAAGGACACCAACCTGCGCATCCGCGCGGACGCCCTGGGCCTCATCGCCCAGGACTACGACACCGAGCGGGTCGAAATCACGGAGCTGTACACCGGCTTCACCGAGCGGCTGGTCCCCAAGGAGCTGGTGGACCAGATGTACAAGCCGGGCGCCGAGGTGGAGCTGCCGGACGTGGACACGCTCTTCCCCAACCAGCTCGTGCTGCTCAAGGACGAGACCAACCCGTCCCACACCGCCATGGGCCGGCTGCACGGGCTCAAGAACCGGCTGGTGCCGCTCTTGCGTCAGAGCAAGGAAGGCACCTGGGGCATCCGCCCGCGCAACATGGAGCAGGCCTTCTGCCTGGACCTGCTGCTCAACGACGACATCAAGCTGGTGACCATCGTCGGCAAGGCGGGCACGGGCAAGACGCTGCTGGCCATCGCCGCGGGCCTGCAGAAGGTGACCGAGGAGAACCTCTACCAGAAGCTCCTGGTGAGCCGTCCCATCTTCCCGCTGGGGCGCGACATCGGCTATCTGCCCGGCAGCGTCGAGGAGAAGCTCAACCCCTGGATGCAGCCCATCTTCGACAACGTGGAGTTCCTGATGAACCTGAGCCGCGCGGACAAGAAGGCCGGCCGCGGCTACCACGAGCTGTTGGACCTGGGGCTGATGGAGATCGAGCCGCTCACGTACATCCGTGGCCGCAGCATCCCCAACCAGTTCATCATCGTGGACGAGGCGCAGAACCTCACGCCCCACGAGGTGAAGACCATCATCACCCGCGTGGGCGACAACACGAAGATCATCCTCACGGGGGACCCGTTCCAGATCGACAACCCCTACGTGGATTCGACCAACAACGGCCTGGTGCACGTGGTCAATCGCTTCAAGAGCGAGAAGATCGCCGCGCACATCTCGATGGCCAAGGGAGAGCGCAGCGCCCTGGCCGAGCTCGCCGCCAACCTGCTCTAGGCACCTGGGGTGCCCAAGCGATAGAGACGTGTCATGAAGAAGGACGGACCTGGAGACGCGCCCCCGGAAGAGGGGGAGAAGAAGCCCCTCATCGAGTACCCCTCGGTCTACACCTTCAAGGTGATGGGCAAGCAGGGCCCTGGCTTCGCGGAGCACGTCCGGGACCTGTTCCGCCGGGCCATGGGCACGGAGATCTCCCCGGACTCCATCAGCGAGCAGCCCAGCAGCAAGGGCACCTATGTCTCGCTGAGCGTGTCGGTGTACCTGCTGTCGGAGGAGCAGCGGCGCGCCATCTACGACCTGCTCCACAAGGACCCGCGCGTCATCTATCACCTGTGACGCCGGGGGCCCGGGAGGGGGCTCCCCCTCGTCCGTCTCTGGAAGTCCGGTCGGGGTTGGGTATATGAGGAGTCCATGAGCCCGGCAGAGCCCTTTCCGCTGTACCACCCCGCGGACGCCCGGCGCGCGTTCAGCTCGGACGACGTGACCCGGCGTTTCGCCAAGGTGGCCATGCTGGAGCCGGGCTCGCAGGTGCTGGTGCTCGGGTGCGGCCCGGACGCGAGCGCCGCCCTGGTCCTGGCCCGGGAGATGGGCTGCACCGTGATGGCCGGCGACACGGACGAGTCGCATGTCGCCGCCGCTCGGGAGCGGGTCCGCAACCAGGGCCTCGGCGACCGGATCGAGGTCCGGGGCGTGGCCCTGGACTCCCTCGGGCTGCCCGACGGTGCCTTCGACGCCATCCTCATCCCGGGGCGGGTGCTCTACACGCTGAAGGGGACGATGTCCGTCCTGCGGCCGCTGCTCGCCAAGCGTGGGCGGCTGGGGATGACCTTCCCCGCGAGGGTGGGGCGCGTGGTCCCCAAGGCCGCCGCCGAGCTGTGGGAGCGCCGTCTGGGCGCGCCGCTGCTCCTGCCGCGTGAGCTGCTCATGTCGCTGGAGCTGGGCGGGTTCGAGCCGGAGTCGGCCGAGACGCTGCACGACACGGAGCTCGACGACTACTACCGCGAGGTGGAGGCCAGCCTGCGTCCGACGTCGGGCCCTCAGGCCTCGTCGCTGCGCGAGGAGCTGGCGCTGCACCGCGAAAGCAACGGCAAGGCCAGCGTCAGCTACGCGTTCCTGGTGGGACGCCGCAAGGAGCCGGGCGAGAAGCCCCCGGCCTCTCGCGACCGCGGCTGACTCACGTCACGCTGCCTGTCGGGAGAGCCTCGGGGCGCCTCGCCGCGTCCTCGTCGCCCTGGCGCGCCGCCCAGGAACCCGGGCGACGTGAAGGTGACGGTGCCTCAAGGTCGCGCCCCTCGGGAGGGCGCATGCTCTCGAGAGGCTGACGCGACGCCTAGTTCAGCGCGCCGTTGAAGTCGACCAGCTCGATGGACTCGGGCGCGACGGACAGGTTGACCTGGTCGCGGTAGCCGGCCGCGTCGCCTCCGACCTGGAAGGGCATGGGACGCGCGAAGCGGATGGTGGCCTCGCGGACGTGGAAGTCGTGCAGACCCTCCGGGAACCAGCGGCCGGCCCACATGCGCGGCAGGTTCGCCAGCACCTGCGTGGGCGTCACCTGGCCCAGGCGCAGCTGCATGAAGCCGCGACGGCCGCACGAGAAGGGGAACATGCGCAGGCCATAGCCGTAGAAGGGCATGGTGCCCGCAGCCGCCATCATCAGCTTCCCGCGGAAGAGCACGTCGCCGGGCGCCAGCGGCGCACCCTGGGGCTGGCCATCCGGGCCCAGGCGGTAGGCCTCGCTCGACTGGCCGTTGACGACCTCGCACTCCACCCAGGTCGAGTTCGTCAGGTAGTGCGGCACCGTCTTGCAGGCCACGGCGGAGAAGTAGCCCCCGCTGCCCGTGAGCACGCTCTTGAAGAGCCCCTTGCCCAGGTTCTCCTTCACCCAGATGTAGTCGTTGAGCACCTTGCCATCCACGCCCAGGCCGGCGAACGGCGCGCGCTGCCCGTCCACCATCAGCAGGTCCATGGGGCGGAAGCCGGGCACCTCACCCGTGCGGGCGCGCAGCACGTCGTTCAGGATGCCGTCGCCCCGGGTGCCGGAGGCGTTGACGTGGTTGGCGATGCCGTTGCCCGTGCCGAGCTTGAGGATGCCGAAGCGGGGCACCGGCTGGCCGGCGAAGCGGCCTCGGGGGCCCACCTGCTGGAGCACCTCGTTCACGAAGCCCATGAACGTCCCGTCACCGCCGCCCGTGAAGACCACCGGATAGCCCCGCTCCAGCACCGTCTGCGCGATGCGGCGCCCGTCCAGCTCCGAGCGCGACAGGAACAGGTCCTGCTCCGGCACCACGTGCGACAGGGACTTCACCACCCGGGCGTCCACCTTCCGGGCGTTGGCGTTGAGCAGCACCGCGACCTTGGGTTCGACGGAGACATCCGCCGAGGGGGCGCGGCGGAGGTCCGGAGAGCGCAGGGGCTGAACCAGCATGGGGACATGCTCCAGGGTAGGTGCGGGTGGGGGGACCCGACATCGACGCTGGCCGTAATGTGCACTTTCATTGCCAACGGGTGACGCGAGGCGTCAGCAGGCAGGCGAGCGTGTCATTCCAGGGGGTTGCAACGTTGGTTGCTGTGCCAAAGGCCGGCCGGTTGCTACCTCGGGGTGACGGGGGTGTAGAGCGGGTTACGCACCCGTGGCGTGAAGGTGGCGATGGCGTGACGCGGCAGACGGCCTCATGCGCACTGCGCTACGCACCCAGGAGCATCACCTTGAGGCGTGAGGAGCCGGCACCACGGCCTGGTTTGACACCCGGGGGTGGGTGGTTACGTTGGGCGTACATCAGGAGCTTTTGAAGAAAACGCAGTCATTTCCGGAGGATACGAACCGTGGGCAAGATTATTGGGATCGACCTGGGCACCACGAACAGCGTGGTGGCGATCATGGAGGGTCGCGAGCCCAAGGTCATCGTCAACGAGGAAGGCAGCCGCATCACGCCCTCGGTGGTCGCGTTCACGAAGGATGGCGAGCGCCTGGTCGGTCAGGTGGCGAAGCGTCAGGCCATCACGAACCCCGAGCGCACCATCTACTCCATCAAGCGCTTCATGGGCCGCCGGGCGGACGAGGTCTCCGAGGAGGCCAAGCTCGTTCCGTACAAGGTGTCCCGTGGCCCCAATGGCGACGCGCGCGTGGACCTGGACGGCAAGCAGTTCAGCGCGCCGGAGATCAGCGCGCAGGTGCTGCTGAAGCTGAAGCGGGCCGCCGAGAACTACCTGGGTGAGAAGGTGACGGAGGCGGTCATCACCGTCCCGGCGTACTTCAACGACGCCCAGCGCCAGGCGACGAAGGACGCGGGTGAGATCGCGGGCCTCACGGTGCGGCGCATCGTGAACGAGCCGACGGCGGCGGCCCTGGCGTACGGCCTGGACAAGAAGAAGGACGAGAAGATCGCCGTCTACGACTTCGGCGGCGGCACGTTCGACGTCTCCATCCTGGAGGTGGGCGAGAGCGTCGTCGACGTGCTCGCGACCAACGGTGATACGCACCTGGGCGGTGACAACATCGACCTGCGGATCATGGATTGGCTCATCGCCGAGTTCAAGAAGGACACGGGGCTGGACGTCACCAAGGACAAGATGGTGCTCCAGCGCCTGAAGGAGGCGGCGGAGAAGGCGAAGATCGAGCTGTCGAGCGCGACGGAGACGGACATCAACCTGCCGTTCCTCACGGCGGACGCGTCCGGTCCCAAGCACCTGAACGTCAAGCTCACGCGCGCCAAGTTCGAGGCGATGATCGACGACCTCATCGAGCGCTCGCTGGAGCCGTGCCGCAAGTGCCTCAAGGACTCCGGCCTGGACCTGAAGGACCTCAACGAGGTCGTGCTCGTGGGTGGCACCACGCGCATCCCGAAGGTGCAGGAGGCGGTGAAGCGGCTGTTCGGCAAGGAGCCGAACCGCTCGGTGAACCCGGACGAGGTCGTGGCGGTGGGCGCCGCGGTGCAGGCGGGCGTGCTCTCCGGCGAGGTGAAGGACATCCTCCTGCTGGACGTGACGCCGCTGTCCCTGGGCGTGGAGACGCTGGGCGGGGTGATGACCAAGCTCATCGAGCGCAACACCACCATCCCCACGCGCAAGTCGGAGACGTTCTCCACGGCCGCGGACGGCCAGTCGCAGGTGGAGATCCACGTGCTGCAGGGTGAGCGCGAGATGGCGACGGACAACCGGAGCCTGGGGCGCTTCCACCTGACGGGCCTGCCCCCGGCGCCGCGTGGCGTGCCGCAGATCGAGGTGACGTTCGACCTGGACGCCAACGGCATCCTGAACGTGAGCGCGAAGGACAAGGCCACGGGCAAGGAGCAGAAGGTCACCATCACCCACTCCTCGGGTCTGGCGAAGGACGAGGTGGAGAAGATGGTCGCCGCGGCCCGCGAGAACGAGGCGGCCGACAAGGACCGCCGCGAGCTGGTGGAGCTGAAGAACCAGGCGGAGGCGCAGGCCTACGGGGCCGAGAAGCTCATCAAGGAGAACAAGGAGAAGCTCTCCGCGGATGTGGCGAAGGGCCTCGAGGATGGGGTGGCGGAGCTCAACAAGGTCCGCGAGGGCCAGGACAAGGACGCCATCAAGTCCGCGCTCGAGAAGCTCCAGGCCGCCAGCTACAAGGCCGCCGAGGAGATGTACAAGGCGACGGGTGGGGCGCCGGGCGGCGAGCCGCCTCCGGGTGCTGCTCCTGGCGCGCAGCCGGGCGCCAAGAAGGACGACGTGGTGGACGCCGAGTTCCGCCAGTCGTGACGCCGGGGCCGTGAGGCCCGTGCGTTGAGTCAGAAGGGCCGGTGCCTCCGCCACGCGGGGGGCCGGCCCTTCCGCTTTGCGGGCTCATGCGTCGGGGCCTTCCGGAAGTCTGGATGGGCGTGTGTGAAGCGAGACGCGGCGCGGTCGCAAACGGCCGAGGACACTGGGGTGAGCGTGGGTGAGGGGGATGCAACGCGGGGCGGCTCCACACAGTCGTGCGAGGTGCCCGCATGTCCCGAGTCTTGTCCCAGCAGTCGTCGGTCCTCCCGCTGAACATCGAGCCCGAGCCTGGAGCTCTCCCCGTAGACTCGTCGGCCGCGCGGAAGGTTCAGTCCGCGTCCGTGCTGCAGGAGGCCAGCACGCTGGAGGTCTTCCGGAGCCCTGTCTCGAGCGGTGGTGGCTCGCCCGTGGTGGGGCCCCGATGCGGGCCCATGACGGGGGCACCGAACGACTTCGACTTCGCGGTGGGGGGCGCTTTCCCTCCACGCCCCACGGGCAATGTGCGCGAGCAGATGAAGCAGGGCGCCCTGACGGTCGCCCAGTCCGAGGCCGCCGCGGCGAGCCTGGTGATGGGGAGCGGGGCCGTGGTGGACACCTACGCGCGAGGGCACCTGCGGCTGCTGGACCCGAGTCCTCCCCTCACGGGGGCGCCCACCTCGCTGACGGACTACACCAGCGTCCTGCCCGGCGTGGCGCCGGAGGTGGTTTGGGACTACCTCGTGCGCAATCCCGGTCCGGTGTTCGAGGCCGCGGGCATCCGGCTCCAGCCGGCCACGGGCTCGCTGGTGGACGGGGCGAAGGTGTTCCTGGAGGAGAAGGGGCCGCCGCCCGTTTGGGCTCCCGTGACGTTCCGGCTCGAGCCGGGGAAGAGCACCGTCCACATCACCACGCTGGATGGACATCCCCTGAGGGGGACGAACCGCTTCGTCTTCGAGGACGACGGGGCGGGTGGAACGCGACTGCGCCAGTACTCGGCCTTCCAGGGCAGCTCGCCCGCCACGTCGGTGGGCATGAAGCTGATGGACCCCATCGAGCGGCAGCATGACATCTGGCGCTCCGTGCATGCGCATCTGCATGACACGCTGGCCTCTCGCTGACATAGAACCAGGGTGGAGGTGACACGGATGGTGCTGAGGACGACACCCCCGGGACATGATGTGATCCTCTACGACGGGCACTGCCGCATCTGCAGCGGCGCGGCCCGCGAGTTCCAGCGGCTGCTGGGCGGACGAGGCACGGAGCTGCGCTCGTTCCGGGACGAGGGCGTGCTGGAGGCCTTTCCGGGCATCAGCGCGGAGCGGTGTGAGCTGGCCATGCAGTTGGTCCGCGCGGACGGGCGGGTGATGGAGGGCGCGGAGGCCATCGTCCGGGCGCTGGGCCGGCATCCCCTGGGGCGGCTGTTGTACGTCTATTACGTCCCCGGGCTGCGGCAGTTGGTGGATGTCGTGTACCGGGCCGTGGCGCGCTATCGGTTCCGGATTGCCGGGCGGACGTGCACGGATGGCCGTTGCGAGGTCCACTTCAAATAGACGGAGGGCGGCGGGTAGCATGGGGCCAACCCCGCTGCCTCCGGATAGTCCGTGCAATCACAGCCGACGACGTACCTCCAGGCCGCCCGGGCCTTTCGCCACTTCTTCAATGAGCTGCGGGATGTCTACCTGGAGCGGGAGACGCTCTTCACGCAGCTGGAGCTGGCGCTCCTGAGTCGGGAGCACGTGCTGGTGGTGGGGCCGCCGGGGACGGCCAAGAGCGCCATCGCCAGCGCGGTGCTGGGGCGCATCATCGACGAGAAGACGGGGCTGCCGTCGCTGTTCTCCAAGCAGCTGGCGGAGTCCACCGTGCAGACGGACCTGCTGGGGCCGGTGGACTTCAAGGTCCTGACGGAGACGGGGCGCACGGAGTACCTCACCGACGAGGGCATGCTGGGCTCGCAGCACGCGTTCCTGGACGAGGTCTTCGACGGCCGGGACATGCTGCTGCGCTCCATCCTCAACGTGCTGTTCGAGCGCGAGCTCAAGCACGGGCGGCGGGTGACGGCGGGCCGCACCGAGTGCGTGGTGATGACGAGCAACCGGTACCTCTCGGAGGTGCTGGCGCGCTCGCCGGAGCTGCTCCTGGCCTTCGCGGACCGGCTGAGCTTCATCAGCTTCGTGCCGAAGTCCTTCGCCCGGAAGGAGAGCCGGGCGGCCATGCTCCAGCGCTTCGAGCACGGCGCGCGAGCGGACCTGCGCGCGCCGCTCTCGCTGCAGCAGGTGGACCTGCTCCAGGACGCGGTGGCGCGTGTGCGGGTGCCCAGCGTGGTGATGGAGGGCGTGGAACTCCTGACGGACGCGCTGGAGCGGGCGCTGACGTCGCACGTGTCCAAGCTGCCCGACTACGTGCCCACGAAGTACTTCTCCCAGCGCTCGGCGGTGAAGGCGCTGTGGGCGCTGAAGGCGGCGGTGGTCCGGGATCAGATCTATCGGCGGCCCGAGCGTCCGCTGGAGGCCTCCGTGGAGGACCTGGACGCGCTGCGCTGGTTCTTCCTGCTCGGAGGGCCGCCCTCGGCGGAGACGGACGCGCTGCTCAAGTCCGTGGTGGACCCGAGGGAGCGCGCGCAGCTCGAGATCGTCCGGCTGGAGCAGCGCACGTTTGACGAGGTCATCGCCCAGATTCGCCAGGAGCTGGGCGGCGGGCTGGAGCGCGAGGCCCAGTCGCTGGCCGCGGCGGATGAGGCCACCACGGTGGAGGCGCTGTCGCGCAACTGGCAGCCGGCCATCGCGTCCACCTCCGCGCGCAGCCTCATGTCCAAGCTGATGCCCGGGCCGCGCCACCTGCAGAATCGGGTGCCGCTGCTGGCCGCCGCGCGCGCGTTGGTGGCCGCGATGGACCAGCGACTGGCGCGAGGCATGGCGGGGCAGGGCGAGGGCAGAGGCGGCCTGTCCCTGCTGACGTCGTTCCAGGACGTGCTGGAGCTCTGCCGGGTCCTCCCCGAGCTGAAGGCCGGGCTGACGCCGCTGAGTGAGGCCACCGCGCGCTTCCTGGAGGGCGCCCTGGAGATGATTGCCCTGACCGCGGAGAGCGCGGACTTCGAGGAGGGCCTCAAGCTGGAGGGGCTCGTCGGGCTGGCGGACAACCTGGAGGAGGAGCTGTCGCGGATGGCCGACCTGATGGGCCTGTTGGCCGAGGGTGCCCCTGCGACGGTGGAGCGGCTGCGCAGGGTGGAGGTCGACGCGCGCAAGCGGGTGGTGGGCGCGCTGCGGCGCCGGGCCACGGTGGCCTTCCAGGGGGCCTCACCGCGAGGCCGCAAGGAGCCGCTGGAGGCGCTGGCCGCGGACTCGCGTCGGCTGTCCCAGTTGGAGCAGTCCCTCATCGCGTTGGACCCCAGCCAGCGCAGCTTCAAGGAGGAGCTGCTGCTGCCGCTGGGGCTCTCGTATGCGCGAGAGGTCCTGGCCTCCACACCGTTCGAGCGCGTCGAGCAGTACGGCCGCGCCGTGCAGTCGGTGGTCGAGAACCTGCGGCGCGAGGGCCTCCCGGTGGACGTGGTGATGCGCGAGTGTCAGGGCATCCTGGACGGACGCCTGCGGGAGCACGCCAAGGCGCTCACGCGCGAGGTGGCGAGCCCTCCTCTCGCGGCGGCCTCGGTCATCAACGGCGATGCGTACGTCTTCTATCGCGGCGAGTTCTCCTCCAAGGCGCCGGACGGAGAGCTGGCCGCGCTGCTGGGCCTGGATGGACAGCTCGCCTTCACCCGAGGCGGTGGGGCGTCGGCGTTCTTCTCGGAGGAGGCACGCGCGGCGGTGGCCCATGCGGAGCTCGCCTTCCTCCAGTCGCGGGTGAAGTTCCTGCGCAGCTGGCTGACCCAGTTGCTCACCTCGCTGCCGGCGCCGGAGTCCTTGAAGGAGCGCGGCGAGGTGGAGCGCACCGTGGACCGGCTGGTCCGCAGCCGCTTCCCGTTGCTGGCGTTGAAGGAAGGGGAGCTGGTGCGGCTCAAGGGCGTGTTGTCGCTGCTCTCAGGGCTGCCAGGAGAGGTGGGGGAGACCGCGCGTCGCTTGGGGACGCTGCTGCATGGAATCGAAGAGGACTTCGGGCGCTACAGCCGGCAGGTGCTGGAGCGCCGGACCGCGGCATGAGTGCACCCGGGCCGCATAGCGCCGAGAGGCGGGGCTGAGCATGCTCTCGCGGAGGCTCACCGAGTTGCGAGCGCGGTTGGACGCGCTTCGTCAGCCTCCGCCTCCCGCGGGAGGGCCCCGGTGGTGGGCCTTCGGCCGGAAGGTCACGGGGCCTGGGGAGCTGTCGCTGCCGGTGCTCCAGGCGTTGGACCGCGAGCTGGACCGCGTGGGGGTCCACACGTCCGCGGATGCCCTGCTGCTCCATGCCCTGGGGGCTCGACGTGGGCGCGCGGGCTCGCTGTCCCAGGGACTGCAGGCCCGCGCGGGACAGGCGCTCGGAGAGTTCGAGGAGTGTCTGGGGCGCGTGGAGCGCGCGTGGCGGGCGGGCGTGCTGCCGCCGGGGACGCTCTCCGTCCTCGAGCGGGCCTTCGTCCGGCTCGCTCGCGCGGTCAAGGTGGCCGACCTCTTCCTCCGGCCCTACACGGAGGACCTCCCGGACGAGGACTTCGTCGTCTACGAGCGCCCGGCGTCCGCGAGCCGACCCCAGCGGCCTCCGAGCAGCGCGCGGATGGCGGTGGCCGAGTACTTCGCGTCGCGGGCCCGGGACAACGTCGCCGACGTCGTGCAGAAGCGCAGGGACCTGGACCTGGCGCACGAGATGTTGCTGCGACTGGGCGCGGACCATGACCGGGAGCGGGCGCTGCCGCTTCGTCGCGACGTGGCCGAGGCGCGGGAGCGCACGCGCGCGGTGCCCGCGGTTCGCTCGCTCGAGGAGCTGTTGCGTCACGTGCGGCATACCGCGCGCCATGAGCCCCAGGTGGCCTATCGCTCGCTGCGTGGCCTCTACGAGCGGGCCTTGGAAGCAGGGGACATGGAGCTGGCCGCGGCGGCCCGCTCGAGTCTGGAGCCCTTGCTCCCCACGCGGACGCACCTGACGGTCATGGTGGAGAACGCGGAGCGGGACGCCCTGGCCGACTGGTTCGGCGAGGCGCCCCAGCCGCCCCGGCCCGAGGTCGACGCGCCTCGCCCGGACGAGCTGCTGGCCGACCTGGCCTTCTCGTTGCGCCCCGAGCAGCTCGCGACCTTCGAGCTGGCCGCGGGCTGTGCCCGGTACTTCGACGTGGAGGACGCGCTCTCCGAGGAGATCGTCCTGGCGGAGACCAAGACCGCCCGGCCCGTGGCGCGCCGCGTGCCCTATCCCACGCAGACGATGACCTTCGACACGACGGGCGCGCTGCACGAGGTGAACAACTTCGTGCTGTCGGACCCTCGCATGCTCCTGCGGGACCTGGCCGCCAACCGGCAGTTGGTGCGGGCGTACGTCGAGGACGCGCCGCCGCCCCAGTCGAAGAAGGTGAAGCGCACCGCCGTGCGTGTCTACGTCTGTGACGCGTCCGGCTCCATGCATGGCGCCCGCGCCCGCTTCCGCGACGCCCTCATCATCGCCGAGCTGAACAACCTGCGCGTCAAGGCCCGCAGGGGCGAAACGTTCGACCCGCTCTACTTCAGCTTCTTCAACGACGTGCCCACGGAACTGGCCCGCGTGGACACGGCCGTCGAGGCCACCCGGCAGATCGAGCGCCTCTTCCGCGACTCTCCCGCGGAGGGGCAGACGGACATCTCGCTCGCGCTGATGTCCGCGTTCGACTCCATCCGCGCCGCGCAGGGCAGGGACCCGTACCTGGCGCGCGCCACCGTGGTGCTCGTCACCGACGGTGAGGACCGCGTGGACCTGGACCTCATCCGCCGCACGCGCGCGCCCATGGGCTCGCTGGACATCGCCCTGAGCTTCATCTCCCTGGGCGAGGAGAACCCCGACCTGCGCTCGCTGGTGCGCGAGCAGCGGGCCTCCGGGCTGCGCGCCTTCTACCACCACCTCTCCGACGAGGAGATTCTCTGGGCTCGCACCGAGTTCGACACGCCCTGGCGCACGCTGCTGCCCCGCGACGTGCCCGCCACGCCGGACGCGCTGGAGCTGCTCGTACCGCACCTGGAGGCGCTCGAGGCCGTGGCGAGCGGACGCGGTTCGGGCATGCCCGTCGCGGTGGAGGCCTCGTTCGAGGCGCTCTTTCCTGAATCGCCCCCCAGGCCCGAGGGCGGGCAGGTCCCTGGCGCGGACGTGGTGGGCCGGGTGGTGGACATCCTCGGCGCGCTGGTGGAGGCCACGTCCCTGGCCCCCGCGGACAAGCGCGCCACCGAGAGCGTCGTGCTCCTCCAGCACCTGCTATCGGTGTACGGGCTGACCCCCGCGCGCTACCTCGCGGCGCTGTCCGTCGGCGGACCCTCGGTGGAGGACGCGCTGTCACGAGTGCGGTTGTTGTGCCGCCCCTTCGGCTAGGCTTGCCGCACGCCATGTTCTTCGGCCTCTGGAAACGCAAGAAGGAGCGCTCCCGGCCAGTGGACCCGCTGGCCGCCTTCGACGAGCTGCTCGAGAACCTCGAGCGGCAGGCCTCCGAGCTGCGCAAGTCCGCGGCCACGCTGCTCGCCCTCAAGGGAGAGCTCACCCGCGCGGTGGAGCGCTACACGCGCCGACTCGCGGAGCTGGACGCGCGCCGCGCCACCGCGGAGTCCCGCTCGGATGCCAAGGCGGTGGCCGTGCTGAAGAAGGACCGCGTGCAGGCCGAGGCCCTCCTCGCCTCCACCCGCGAGTCGCTGGAGCGCGCCGAGTCCGACGGCGCGCTGCTCCTGGAGGCCGCCGCGGAGCTGGGCGAGCGGGTGGAGGAGCTGCGCCGTGAGCGGGAGAGCGCCTCCGCGCGACTGGTGATGGGCGGCATCGTCACCGAGGCCCTGAAGGAGCGCGTGGCCCGCTTCGAACAGGCGCTGGTGGTGGACGCGGCACGCGACGAGGTGGAGCGCGCCCACGCGCTGGCGGATGTCTACCGCGAGGAGCTTCGGGAGAAGGCGGACTGAGGCTCAGGTGCGGCGGGCCGTCTGGTGGAGCTCGAGGACGATGTTGCCGCCCTTGAAGAGCCGCACCGCGCCGGACGTCTGGCTCACCACCAGCGCGATGCAGTGCGTGGTGGAGGTGATGCCCGCGGCGGCGGCGTGCCGGGCGCCCAGGCCGAGCGGAATCTTCACCATCTCGTCCGCGGAGGACAGGTAGCGCCCCGCGGCCAGCACCACGCCGTCCTCGCGGATGACGAAGGCGCCGTCGAGCACGCTGAAGTTCTTGATGGCCTCGCGAATCTTCGGGTCCAGCACGTTCCGCTCCGCCTCGGAGAGGCCCTGGAACGGATTGATGGTCATCTGCCGGCTCTTCTCCAGCACCGTCGTGTGGTCGCCGATGGTGATGATGGTGCCGATGGGATGACCCTCGAAGCCCTCCTGGCCGATCTGCAGCGCCAGCTGGATGAGCGCGTCCACCACCTGGGAGTTGAACTCCTCGCCCAGCTTCACGCCCTCGATGGCGAGCCGGTCGTCCAACGAGCCACCGATTCGCATCTGCATCAGCGTGTCGGGAGCACGGCCCACGCGCCCCGTCATGCACAGCACCAGGTCGCCTTCCTTGAAGGCCCCCTGGGAGAGCGCTGAGACGAGCGCCACCTTCACCCGCTCGGTGCGCGAGTAGTCGTAGGCGGGGATGACGAGCGCGCGGACCTTCTTGAGCAGGTGCTCCTGCGCCAGCTTGTCCAGCGTCACCGCGTACACGAGCTTCTTGCGAGCAGGCCTGCCGCGCAGCTCCTCGGGAGGGATGGGCGTGTCGCAGATGTAGAGGAAGTGATCGACGTCACTCTTCGCGGCCAAGGAGAGGGCCGAGCGCAGGAACTCCCGATCAAACTTCGTGTTCTCGCTCAAACGCCCCTCCCTTCACCCGCAGTTCGTGACCACGTCAGCTTGACACTGAAGGCTGGCTGAATAAAGCTTTCGGGCCCTTTTTTTGGGGGACAGGGCCCAAAAACCCTCGCGTACTGGAGCGAAGGCTGTGAACCAGAAAGATCTCAAGCGTTACAAGAAGATGCTCGAGGATAGCAAGGCGAGCCTGCTCGAGAGCGCCAGGAAGACCCTGCTGGAGGAGTCGAGTTTCGACACCGACGATCTCCCCGACGAGATCGACCTGGCCTCTTCCGAGTATGCGCAGTCGATGCAGTTCCGACTCCGCGACCGCGAGAAGTTCCTGCTGCAGAAGATTGATAAGGCGCTCGAGCGCATCGAGAACGGCTCGTTCGGCGTCTGCGAGCGTTGCGAGGAGGACATCTCCCCCAAGCGGTTGGAGGCGCGTCCGGTGACGACGCTCTGCATCCGCTGCAAGGAAGAGCAGGAGAAGAAGGAGAAGTCCTACGGCTGATGGCCGTGGGGGCCTGGGGCCGCGCGGGAGGAGATGTCCCGTGCGGCCCGGGGAGCCGAAGAGGAGGGCGGTGCTTCAGGCCAGCGGCGCCTGGATCTCCACCCTCAAGAGCTGCCGACCGATGAGGTAGTGGTCACCGTTGTCGACGAAGGTCGGGCCAGCCAGCCGCATGAAGGTGCCGTTGGACGAGCCCACGTCGCGCACCGTCAGCCGGTCCTGGCGCACCTGCAGCACCGCGTGCCGGCCGGAGACGAAGCCGTCGGTGGGGAAGGTGAGGTCGCCCTGTTCGCGGCCCAGCAGGTTGTCGCCCTCGCGGAGCGGATAGGCCGCGCCCTTCAGGCCCCCCTCCAGCAGCTGGATGAGCCGCAGGCGGTAGCCGGGATCCGGTGAGCCCCAGACCTGGGTGCCTCCCGGGCCGGGCGTCGCGGTGGGGATGGGCTCCAGAACCAGCCGTTGCCGACCCAGGCGCAGCTCGCCTCCGGGGGAGAGCTCCCGCTCCTGGCGCAGGCGGACGAAGACGCCGTTGGCGCCCCCCACGTCCTCGACGGCCAGGCGCGCGCCGGAGAAGAAGAAGCGCATCTGGACGGGCATGATGAAGGGGTCGTCCGGGAGCGGGATGTCCCCCTGCTGGCCGCAGGTGAGGGTGTCGCGCTGCATGCGGACGACGGACTCGGGGCCGCCATCGGCCCGCACCACGCGGATGGAGACCTGGGGCCGCGAGGACAGGCTGGCCACGGCCATGACCATGGTGCCGGAGCGCAGCGGCGAGCCGCAGGCTCGGCAGACGGTGGCATCCCGGGGGTTCTCGGTGTCGCAGCGGGGGCAGTATTCCATCGCTTCCATGGGGCTGGGCGGGTTCTACCAGGGGTGGGGCGCGGTTGCTCGCATTGCGCGCGGCTTGCTCATCACCCGAGCGACGTGGTGAACTTCCAGCCCCACCCTTCGGGGACGTTTGACTTGCACTGCCCCTCCTGCGGCGCTGACGCCCAAGAATCCTCCCGTTTCTGCCCGGCCTGTGGCGCGACCCTCGTGCGCACGGCGGATGCTGACGACTACGTCGGCATGACGATTGCCCAGAAGTACCGGGTCGAGGCCCTCATCGGCGAGGGGGGCATGGGCAGGGTGTTCCGGGCCCGGCAGATCTCCCTCGACAAGGTGGTGGTGCTCAAGGTGCTGCGGCACACGTTGTTGTCGGACGAGCGCACCGTGGCGCGCTTCCAGCGCGAGGCCAAGGCGGCCAGCCGGCTCAACCACCGCAACTCCATCAGCGTGCTGGACTTCGGCCAGGCCGAGGACGGCGCGCTCTTCATCGCCATGGAGTACGTGGCGGGGCAGGACCTGCACCAGATTCTGAGCCGCGAGTGGCCGCTGGGCGAGGCGCGCGTGGTGCGCATCGTCAGCCAGGTGCTCGGCGCGCTGTCGGACGCGCACGGCGCGGGCGTCATCCACCGGGACTTGAAGCCCGAGAACATCATGGTGGAGCAGCGGCGCAACGAGCCGGACTTCGTCAAGGTGCTCGACTTCGGCATCGCGAAGATCACCGACTCCACGGACGACGGGCCGGCGCTCACCCGCGCGGGCTTCGTCTGCGGCACGCCCGAGTACATGTCGCCGGAGCAGGCGCGCGGGGCGCAGCTGGACCACCGCTCGGACCTGTACGCGGTGGGCGTCATCCTCTACCAGTTGATGACGGGGCTGTTGCCGTTCGAGTCCGACTCCGCGGTGGGCTTCGCCACCAAGCACCTCACCGAGGAGCCGCAGCCCCCGACGCGGCGCCGGCCCGACGCGCGCATCTCCCCGGCGATGGAGCGGCTCATCCTGCGCACGCTCTCCAAGGACCCGGATGATCGCCCGGCCAACGCGGAGGCCTTCCGCGCGGAGCTGCTGGCGGTGGAGAAGGAGCGCCGTCGCGAGGCGGCGGGCTCGCGACGTCCCCAGCCCTCGGCCGTGCTGGCGCCGCTGCCGCGCAAGTCCGGTGGCCGCCCCGACGATGCCCGGGATGCCACGGCCCCCGGATGGGGCAGCGAGATGACGGTGGAGGCCACGGTCCGCGCACTGCCGGACGTGCTCTCGCCGCTGCCCTCGGGCGCGGACGTGATGCCCGCGACGCGGGAGAAGACGGACTCCGTCGTCCCCACCCAGCCCGGCGTCGGTGGTGGCGGACTGGCCTTCTTCTTCAAGTCGCTCACCGTGCTGCTGGTGCTGGGCGCGGGGCTCTTCTACGCCTACATCTATTACACGCAGGGCGCGGGGAAGGGTGGGGGCTCGCACTTCCCCATTCCCTCCAACGCCCCGGTTCCCGGCAGGACGAGCGTCCTCCCCTCGGATGCGGACCAGCCGCTGTACGAGCGGATGATTCCGGCGGCCGATCGCAACCTGGAGCTGTCCAGGAAGCACTCTCAGGATGGCGACCAGTCCCTGGAGCGCGGGAAGCTCGACATGGCCGCCACGAGCTACCGGCAAGCGTTCGAGGCGAACCCGGACCCGGAGCTGGCGCTGAAGCTGGGCGAGGTCTACTGGCAGCGGGACCAGCAGGATGAGGCCCGTAACTGGTGGATGCGTCACCTTCGCGACGTGCGGGACTCGCGGGCCCGTGCGCTCATCGAGCAGCGGCTGGGCGGCAGCGTGGCCCGTCCCTCGGCTCCGTAGCGTCGGTGCGCGAGGCGGTGGCGTCGGGTGGGGTTGCCCGCCCGGCGGCCCCCCGCAGGCGCTCGAGCACGAGACGTCACCGCGCTTGTGCTCGCTCAGTCCGCCTTCGCGACCGAGCACACCTGCTCGCTCAGGCGAGCGTCTCCACCTGCAGCACGTGCTGGCCCAGCCGGACGCGGTCTCCCGGTCGCAGCGGGCGCTCCTCGCCGGGCGGGATTCGCACGTAGGTGCCCAGTCCGCCGGACAGGTCCCTCAGCAAGGCGCCCGTCGGAGTGGGGGACAGCTCGCAGTGGCGACCCGCGAGGCCCTCGTCGCCGGGGAAGCTCAAGTCGCAGTGGGCCTGTCCCAGCGTGAGCAGGGGCGCCGCCGTCACCACCGCGCGGCCACCTCGGCCGCCCATGATGACCTCCTCGACGCCGTACACCGCCTGGCCGAGGGGCACTGGCGCGCCATACACGATGGGCCGACCCGCCACCGGCGCGACGGGCTCCAGTCGCCCCGTGAAGCGGAACAGCCGCTGGCCCGCGCTGAAGTGCGTGCGCGCGGTGATGGCCTCGGTGCCCGCCACCGTGACGAACACCCCCGAGGCGCTGTTCTCGTCGCGCACGAAGAGCGCGCCGTCCTTCACCAGGAACGTCGCGTGGAGCGGCGAGACGAACCCGTCATCCGGGAAGAGGATGGCGCCGCGCTGCCGTCCCACCACGCACCCCGTCACCGGCAGCTTGTAGCGCTGCCCCCGCGTGGACCCGGCGATGACCGCCAGCCCGAAGCGCGAGGCCGCCGGAGGGGGGCGGGGCGCCGCCACGGCCGGGACGGAAGACCCCGTGCGCCCGGGCATCGCCGCGTCCGGCACCGGCGGAGGCGGCCGGGTGTTCGCGGGCCCCTGCGGCGCGGCTCGGGGCGCCAGGGAAGGAGGGGCGTTGCCCGCGGGGGGCGCCGCCGGAGGCCGGGTGTTCGCCGGGCGCTCCACCATCAACCCGGCGGCGGCCGTGGGGGGCGGCGTCCGGGCGGACGGCCTCATCCCCGGCGGAATGGCGCTGGGCGGGGGCGGGGTGGTGGGAGGACCCACTGGCTCGGAGCCCCGAGGCCCGGGGAAGGAGGCGACGGCCGCCGGGCGGCCTCCCTGGGGTGTCACGGCGGGCGGGGGGCGGCCCGTGGCGGCCGGCCTGGCCACGGGGGCCTTGGCCACGGGAGCCTCCCCCAGGGCCTGGCCGCACAGCACACAGGTGGCCGAGCGCGGCGGATTGAACCCGTCACAGTTCGGGCAAACCACGGAGAGAGCCGACAACAAGAGCTGTGACATGGGCGGAGGCGAATCTACGAGCGCGTAAAACGTCGGGTCAACGAAAGCGAACGCGACGGGTGGGACAAACCCGGAAGAGAAATGTGACAGGCACTGTGGGGCAACGTTGCCCCCCCTCCGGCACGAAGTTACGATTCCCCCTGCTTCGATGATCCGCCTGAACGACATCCTCCAACGGGTTTCCTCGTACCACCCGGACCCGGACCTGGACATCATCAAGAAGGCCTACGTCTACTCGGCAAAGGTGCATCAGGGCCAACTGAGGAAGTCGGGAGAGCCCTATCTCGTCCACCCGCTGGAGGTCGCCGGCATCCTCGCCGACCTCAAGCTGGACGAGGCGTCCATCGTCACCGGGCTCCTCCACGACACCATCGAGGACACGCTCGCCACCGCCGAGGAGCTCACGGAGCTGTTCGGCGCCGAGGTGGCCCAGCTGGTCGACGGTGTCACCAAGCTGTCCAAGTTCTCCGCGTCCGCCAGCCTCTCCCAGGAGGAGAAGCAGGCGGAGAACTTCCGGAAGATGATCATCGCGATGGCGCAGGACATCCGCGTCATCCTCGTGAAGCTGGCCGACCGCACGCACAACATGCGGACGCTGGACCACATGAACGAGGAGAAGCAGGCGCGCATCGCCCAGGAGACGCTGGACATCTACGCGCCCCTGGCGAACCGGCTCGGCATCTCCTGGATAAAAACGGAGCTGGAGGACCTGAGCTTCCGCTACGTGAAGCCGCAGGAGTTCTTCGGGCTGCAGGAGAAGCTCAACAAGCGCAAGAAGGAGCGCGAGAAGTACATCGAGGACACCTGCGACCTGGTGCGCACCAAGCTGGCCGAGCGGAGCCTGAAGGGCGACGTGAGCGGCCGCTTCAAGCACGTCTACAGCATCTACAAGAAGATCAAGGCGCAGGGCATCGACTTCGATCAGATCCACGACATCATCGCGTTCCGCATCATCGCGCCCACCGCGCCCGCCTGCTACGAGGCGCTGGGCCTGGTGCACGAGATGTGGAAGCCGGTGCCGGGGCGCTTCAAGGACTTCATCGCGATTCCCAAGCCGAACATGTACCAGTCACTGCACACCACGGTGATTGGCCCCCTGAGCGAGCGCGTGGAGGTGCAGATCCGCACCGCGGAGATGCACAAGATCGCCGAGGAAGGCATCGCGGCCCACTGGAAGTACAAGGAGGGCAAGGCGGTCATCTCCAAGGATGACGAGAAGTTCGCCTGGCTGCGCCAGCTCATGGAGTGGCAGCAGGACCTGAAGGACCCCAAGGAGTTCCTCGAGACGGTGAAGGTGGACCTCTTCACCGACGAGGTCTTCGTCTTCACGCCCAAGGGCGACGTGCGCTCGCTGCCTCGCGGCGCGACGCCGGTGGACTTCGCGTACGCCATCCACTCGGACGTGGGCAACCGGTGCGTGGGCGCCAAGGTGAACGGGAAGATCGTTCCCCTTCGCTACAAGCTGAAGAACGGCGACACGGTGGAGGTGCTCACCAGCCCGCAGCAGCACCCGTCCAAGGACTGGCTCACCTTCGTCAAGACGAGCCGCGCGCAGCAGCGCATCCGCGGCTTCATCAAGCAGCAGCAGCGCGAGAAGAGCCTCCAGCTGGGCCGCGAGCTGACGGACCGCGAGCTCAAGCGCTTCCAGCTCAACTTCAACCGCCTGCTCAAGAACGGCGAGGTGAAGCGCGTCGCCGAGGAGCTGGGCTTCCGCGTCGAGGACGACCTGCTGGTGGCCGTGGGCTACGGCAAGGTGACGCCGCAGCAGCTGGTGCAGCGCCTGGTCCCCGAGGAGAAGCGCAACGAGGCGGAGGCCACGCCGCGCGGGGAGTCCTCCGGCAACGGCGCGTCCTCGGGCGGCTCGTCCATGCTGCCCGGCCTGTCACGCGTGACGGACCTGGCCAAGCGCCTGGTGGGCCGCAGCAACCGCAGCGGCGTGCAGATTGGCGGCGTGGATGACGTGCTGGTCCGCTTCGGACGGTGTTGCAACCCCGTCCCCGGCGACCCCATCGCCGGCTTCATCACCCGGGGACGGGGCGTCACGGTGCATACGGTGGGGTGTGAGAAGGCGCTCGCGACGGACCCCGAGCGACGCGTGGACGTGAGCTGGGATGTGCGCGGAGACTTCAAGCGCCCCGTCACCCTGCGCGTGCTCACCGCGGACCGCACGGGCCTGTTGGCGGACATCTCCAACATCTTCTCGAAGAAGGGCGTCAACATCTCCCAGGCCAACTGTCGGGCCACCGGGGATGACCGGGCGGTGAATACCTTCGAGGTCATCATCTCGGACCTGAAGCAGCTCACGGACCTGATGCGCACCATCGAGCGCTTGAGCGGCGTGTACTCCGTGGAGCGAATCTAAAGGGCCGCCATTCGTGGTACAGCGCCCAGGAAAATCCGGCGGCCACCTCCGGCCGCCCGACTCCTCGAGGTGCGCTCCATGGCTCGACAGACCATCCACTCGGACCAGGCCCCCAAGGCCATCGGTCCGTACTCGCAGGCGGTGCAGGTGGACTCGGGGAAGATGACCTTCCTCTCCGGGCAGATTCCCCTGGACCCCGTCACCATGGAGATGGTGCAGGGGGACGTCGTCGCCCAGGCGGAGCGGGTGATGCTCAACCTCCAGGCGGTGCTCAAGGCGGCCGGGCTGGACTTCAGCCACGTGGTGCGCAGCACCATCTACCTCACGGACCTGGGTGACTTCGTCCGCGTCAACGAGGTCTACGGCCGCTACTTCACCGGCGCCCCTCCGGCCCGCGCCACCGTGCAGGTGGCGGCGCTGCCGCGCGGCTCCAAGGTGGAGATCGACGCCATCGCCGTGTCCTGACGTCCCGCGCCGCGGTGGCGTGTGAAAGCAAGAGGCCGTCGGACCCAAGCGGTCCGACGGCCTCGAGTGCTTCAGGGCTGGAACGAGCGGACTACTTGCGGTCCGCCGCCACCGCGCCGGCCTTCTTCAGCTCCTCATCGATGACGCGCTTGAAGGCGTCGAACGGCTGGGCGCCCACGAGGGTGCGGCCGTTGATGAAGAACGTCGGGGTGCCGGTGGCGCCCAGACGGCCGGCGTCCGCGGCGTCCGCCTCGATCTGCTGGGCGAACTTGTTGCTGTCCAGGGCGGCCTTGAACTTCTCGCCGTTCAGGCCCAGCTCCTGCGCGTACTTCTCCAGGGACGCGCGGTCCAGCGCGCGCTGGTTGGCGAAGAGCTTGTCGTGCATCTCCCAGAACTTGCCCTGCTCGTGCGCGGCCAGCGCGGCGGCCGCGGCGGCCTTGGCGTTGGCGTGCATGGGCAGCGGCTGGTTGCGGAAGGCCACCTTCACCTTGCCCTGGTACTGCTCCTCAATCTGCTTGAGCGTGGGGACCACGCGGCTGCAGAACGGGCACTCGAAGTCGGAGAAGAGGACGATGGTGACGGGCGCGTTCGCGGCGCCCTTCACCGGCGCGTTGCCGATGTCGACCTTCTGGACGGGCGGCTCGGCGGGAGCGCCGGGGGCGGGCGCGGCCGGGGCGTTGGCCACGTTGTCCGCGTTGAGCTTCGCGTACAGCTCCTCGGGCTTGGTGCCGGAGGCCAGCAGCTTGTCGGCCTTGGCGATCTCCTCGTCGATGAGGCGCTTGAAGGCGTCGAAGGGCTGCGCGCCCACGAGCTCGCGGCCGTTGACGAAGAACGTCGGGGTGCCGCTGGCGCCCACGGCGGTGCCGGCGGCGCTGTCCGCCTCCACCTTCGCGCGGAACTTGCCGGAGTCGAGCGCGGCCTTGAACTTGGCGACGTTCAGACCCAGCTCCTGCGCGTACTTCTCCAGGGAGGCGCGGTCCAGGGCCTTCTGATTGGCGAAGAGCTTGTCGTGGTACTCCCAGAAGCGGCCCTGCTCACGCGCGGCCTCGGAGGCCTCGGCGGCCGCCTTGGCGTTGGCGTGGAAGGACAGCGGCTGGTGACGGAACACCACGCGCACGTCCTTGGGGTAGTCCTTCTTGATCTGCGTCAGTGTGGGGACGGCGCGGCTGCAGAAGGGGCACTCGAAGTCGGACCACTCGACGATGGTCACCTTGGCGGTGGCCGGGCCGAAGGAGGCCGAGTCGGCGGGCACGTCGATCTTCTTCACCGCGGGGGCCTGCTGCTGCTGCTGGGCCGCCTTGGGGGCGGCGCGCTCGGCGCCCTTCTCGATGATCTTCGCGTAGACCTGGGCCGGGCGGACGCCGCCCTTCACCAGGGCCTCGGCCTTGACGAGTTCCTCGTCGATGAGCGCCTTGAAGTTGTCGATGGGCTGCGCGCCGGAGAGGAAACGGCCGTTGATGAAGAAGGCGGGCGTGCCGCTCGCGCCGAGCTGGCCGGCCAGCGTCTGGTCCTTCTGGATGACCTCGGACAGCGCGGGGCTGGC
This sequence comes from Myxococcus fulvus, assembly GCF_900111765.1. Next base: position 95,721 of record NZ_FOIB01000005.1, on the reverse strand, counting down.
CATGTCGGCCTTCCACTTGTCCAGGTTCAGGCCGATCTCCTTGGCGAACTGCTCCAGGGACGCGTCATCCAGCTTCTTCTGGTTGGCGAAGAGCTTGCCGTGCATCTCCCAGTACTTGCCCTGCTCGCCAGCGGCCAGCGCCGCGAGGGACGCGGGCTTGGCGCGAGCGTGGAAGGAGAGCGGGTTCTGCTTCATCACCACGCGCAGCTTCTTGCCGTACTCCTCCTCCAGCTTCTCCACCGTGACGTTCGCACGGCTGCAGAAGGGGCACTCGTAATCCGAGAACTCGACCAGCGTGATGAGGGCCTCGGGGTTGCCCCGGGTGGGGGAACCCTCGACGGGAACCTTGAACACGGTGGGGTCCACCGGACGGCGCGCGGGGTTGGCCTGACCAGCCTGTGCAGCGGGCTTGGTTTCGGCCTTCGTGGGAGAGCCGCTGTAGACGCGGCCGCCGACGAAACCAAGCACCAGGCCGACCAGCAGGGCCACGATGATATTGGGCTTCATGGGTGGGTTCTGCTCCTTCGCCATAGGTCCGACTCCGGCCCCGAGCGTGGATGTACGAGAAAAGTCGAGAGGGCCGGGGTACTTAACAGAGGGATTTCCAGACACGCAAGCCGAGTGGAACCCCTCTGGCCTCGTCACCAAGACCCCTCAGGGGCCCGGAAACTGGGCGGTTCTCGGAAAAATTCCGCACGCTCGGATCTCACCCATGGCAGACAGTTCGCGGATGGACAACAGCGTGCGAGTGGACACCTCCGGCAGGCCTTGTCCGGTGCCCATCCTGGAGATTGCCAAGGCGATGCGGCGGCTGCCCGTCGGCACGCTGGTGGAGCTGGTGTCGACGGACCGGGGCCTGGAGGCGGATCTGCCCGCCTGGTGCGAGGCCACGGGCCACGAGCTCGTCCGCCTGGAGCGCAGGGAGACGAGCTACGTGGGCTGGGTCCGCAAGGTGGGCTGAAACCCGGTGGCTACAGCAACTGGAGGACGCGATCCTCCAGGCGCCGGCCGCGGCTGACGCCGAGGATGAGCACGCCGCTCTGGAGCAGGTGGGCCACGACGCGGCTGATGACCTCCTCGGGAGGCACCTGTCCGCCGAAGCGCACCACGAGCACGTGTTCGCCCTCCAGGCGCGCGTCGGTGACGTGAGGGAGGGTGGCGATCTCCGGCGGGATGACGGTGCCGCGGGCGATCTGCACGCGGAACTCCGCGCCCTGGCCGGTGAGCTCGGACATGCTGCCGTCCTGCGCCAGCGTGCCCTTGTCGAGGATGGCCGCCGCGTCGCACAGCTCCTCCAGCTCCTGGAGGTTGTGGCTGGAGACCACCACCGTCTGGCGGCCCTTCATGTCCTTGATGACCTGACGCACCTGCGCGGCGATGCGGGGGTCCAGGCCGGCGGTGGGCTCGTCGAGCAGCACCAGCGGGGGGGCGCCCATCAGCGCCTGCGCCATGGCGGTGCGCTTGGCCATGCCGTGGCTGAGCGCCTGCGTCTGGACGTTCCAGGCCTCCATCAGCCCGACCTTCTCGAGCGCCTCGCGGGCCTCGCGCTCGGGGGCGTCGAGGTCGGACAGCTTCGCCCAGTACATCAGGAGCGCGCCCACCTCCCAGCCGGGGGGCAGCACCGCGTCCTGGGGCAGGGCGCCCAGCCGGCCCTTGAGGGCGCCGGGGGTGGTGGGGTCCACGTCCATGACCTTGAGCGTGCCCTCGGACGGATAGAGGTAGCCGCACATCATGGAGAAGGTGGTCGTCTTGCCAGCGCCGTTGGGGCCGATGAGGCCGTACACCGCGCCCCTGGGCACGGAGAAGCTGACGTTGTTGACCGCGACCTTGGGGCCGAAGCGCTTGGTGATGCCGAACAACTCGATGGCCAGCTCGCTCACAGGTCCCTCGCGCGCAGGGCGCCGTAGGCCCCCAGCAGGAAGATGGTCGCGAAGCCCGCGTAGGCCGCGCCGCTCACGCCGAACTCGGTGAAACTCGGGTGCAGCAGGTCACCGGCGTAATAGGAGGGCGACAGGTAGCGCAGGAACCGCAGCGCTCCCTCCTGCTGGCCCGATGCCGCGTCCACCGCGCTGGAGGCCCGGCCCACGGTGTCCATCAGCCAGAAGACGAACAGGAGGATGAAGTTGAAGACCAGGCTCACCGCGGGGCTGCGGAAGAGGCTGGAGCACAGCGTGGTGAGCGCCACGTAGGACAGTGAGAAGACGATGGCGGCCATCCAGAACTTGAGCAGGTTGAGGCTCAGCGCGGCGAAGCCGAAGTCCGGGTTGGCGATGCGCGCGTAGATGAAGATGGCCAGGTCGATGATGAGCACCAGACCCACCAGCAGCGCCGCCTGGGACAGGAACTTGCCCAGGAGCACCGAGGAGCGGCGGGCGCGCACCGTGAGGTAGCGCATGGAGCGGGGGCCGACTTCACCGCTGATCTGGTCGAACCCCATCAGCGCGACGTAGGCGGGCAGGAAGAAGAGGGTGACCTTGAAGACGAGCAGCACCTCGATGGGCACCTGCGCCAGGGCCTCCATCATCGCGGTGTCGTTGCTGGTGAGGAAGCCCAGCACACCCTTGCGCATCTCCTCGGCGAAGCGAGCGGAGGTGTCCGCGTCCGCGCCGCCGGCCTCGGCGAGCTTCTGGTTCACCGCCGCGCGGACTTCACGGGCGAGCCAGCCGACCACCAGCAGCACCAGCGCGGAGAACATGCTGTAGAGCCCGAGCAGCACCACCGCGCGCCCGCTGCGCACGGCGCGGCGAAGCTCCGCGCTCCAGATGACCAGGGTTTCTTTCAGTCCGTCCAAAGTGTGGGGGACCCTACTGGGGAGGTGCACACGCCGTCGCCTGGTTTTTGACGAGGGCGCCGTTCGGGCGGGCAGGGAAGCGTCCGTGGACAGCGGGCCGCCAGCCGCTAGGATTCGCTTGGCCTCACCCCCTCCTCGCCCCCTCGCGCCGCACATGACGATTCGCCGACGACTCCTGTCCGCCGCCGCGCTGCTGCCGCTCTCCCTCCTGCTGGGAGCGAACGAGTCCCCGCCCGGGATCGCTCCGGCCGTGGGCTCGGAGGACGCGGGAGTGGTGGCTTCTTCGCCGGATGCGGGGGGCGTGACGGTGGCGCACGCGGGCGGCGAGGACGCGGGCCCGGGGGCCCATGCGGGCGGTGGGGGGCCGCTGGAGGCCCCAGGAATTCCGGGAGCAGACGGAGGCTCGGACTCGGAGGCGGTGGCGGCGGCCGCGGTGCAGGGTGGGGCGGACGGTGGGCTGGCCACGCTGGTGACGGTGCCCGGGCTGGTGCCGCCCTCGCCGGTGCCCTCGCGGCTGACGGCGCCTCCCATCACCACGCTGCGGACGATGGCGAAGTCCCAGGACCTGCTGGCGCGCGCGAAGCTGCAGGGTGAGCGGCTGGTGGTGAAGGAAAAGAACGGTGAGGAGAAGGTGCTCACCGTGGACCCGGTGCTTCAAGCGCAGTTGACGAAGATCCTCCGCGACTACGAGGTGCCGTACGGCGCGGCCGTGGTGCTGGAGCCGTCGACGGGGCGGGTGCTGGCGCTCGCGGAGCACTCGGCGGCGCAGCCGGAGCTGCGGGGGCTTCCCTTCCGTGCGGTGTTCCCGGCGGCGAGCATCTTCAAGATCGTCACGGGCAGCGCGCTGCTCGAGGCTGGAGTCTCGCCGGAGATGGAGGAGTGCTTCCACGGCGGCAAGCGGCGGCTGACGGAGCGGCACCTGGAGGACAGCGAGCGCGACGGGGCCTGCTATTCCCTGGCGATGGCGATGGGCAAGAGCGCCAACGTCATCTTCGCCAAGCTCACGCAGAAGCACCTCACGGCGGAGGTGCTGCGGCACATGGCCGCGCGCTTCCGCTTCAATCGCGCCATCGACTTCGTGGTGCCCACGGACGTGTCGCTCGCGGCGGTGCCGGAGGAGGGCTTCGCGCTGGCGAACACGGGGGCGGGCTTCGGGGATGTCTATCTCTCGCCGCTGCACGGCGCGCTGGTGGCGTCGGTGGCCGCGAACGATGGGATGTGGGTGGACCCGGTGCTGGTGGAGCCGCAGCCCCAGCCGGGCGTGTTGCTGCCTCCCGAGGAAGGCGAGCGCGTGCTGACGTCCGAGGCGGCGAAGGCGCTGACCGACATGCTGGAGACGACCGTCACGCACGGCACCGCGCGCGGCGTCTTCCGGGAGCGGCACTTCCGCGTGGACGACGCGGTGGGCAAGACGGGCACGCTCGCGGACCGCAATCCCTTCCGGGACTACTCGTGGTTCGTGGGCTTCGCGCCCCGGGACAATCCGCGCGTCGCTGTGGCCGCGCTCGTGGTCAATGACCCGAAGTGGCGCATCCGTGGGACGTGGCTGGGGCGCGAGGCCATCCGGCTGGGGCTCGAGCGTGTGCCCGCGCCCGTCGAGGTCACCGCACCCGCGTCGGCGGCGGGCAAGCACTGAGCGCGAAGCGCGCGGGGCCTCGTGCTGGCGCTCGCGGGCGAGCTCTGCCGCGCGAAGTACTCGTGGCCTTGTGCCGGTGTGAGCGACGCGCGACGCGGCGCATGCGCCCACGAGGGCGCCGTGCCTCCTACCGCGTGGTGAGCTTCACCAGCCCCATGTCCACGAAGCCGTGGAGGAACTTCAGCGCGTCGAGCTCCTGCAGCGGCGACACGTGGACGATGGCGGCCACGTCCCGCCGCCCGTCGATGCGCGACAGCAGGTAGCGCTCCGGCGCGGTGAGCTGGAGCGTCTTCAGGTTCGCGGGCGCCACCAGGAGTGCCGGCACCTTCGCCGAATCCATCAGCTCCCGTCGCAGCTCGGCCAGCAGCTTCTCCTGCGCCGACTTCACCAGCGCCGCCGAGCGGGGCGACGGCGACATCTCATGCGCCTGCCGCGCGAGCGCCTCGCCATCCCGGACATTGCCCGCGTCCAGGAAGAGCTGCGCGGCCTGCAGCACCTCGTCCGAGGACGACTCCGCGCCGATGACGCCGCCCTCCTGCTTCTCCTCCTCCACCACCGCGGCCGTGACGGGAACGGGCGCCTCGTCCGACACCTTCACCGCGTCCAGCCGATAGAGCGCGTACAGCCGCTGGTACAGGAAGAAGTCCGTGGCGTGCAGCGCCCGCGCCATCCCGTCGATGCTCAGCCCGTCATGGATGAGCTGGATGATGCGCTCGTCCATGCTGCCGGGCTTGCGCTCGGGCAGCTTGCGCTCGTCCACCGCCAGCCGCGTGCCGCCCGTGGGGAACACCGCGCGGATGGCCTCCCACGCCGTCTCCCGGAACTCGCCCTCGCGGTGGATGTCCACCAGGTCCACTTCCACATCCAACCCGGCGATGTCCGGCGCCGTGTCCGAGGCCTCGAAGGTGAACTCCCCCTCCTGCCAATGGAAGGCGTCCAACATCATCTCCCGGAACTTGTGGCTCAACGTCGAGCGCGCCATCGCCTCCGGCACCACCCCCGACGTCGCCAGCACCTTGCCCAGGAACACCCGCGTCTGGGCTTGCGTGGCGAAGGCCTTCTCGAGCTGGGCCTCCGTCAGATGCCCCATGTTGATGAGGAATTGACCGAAGAACTCCCGAGGCTGGTTGGAGCTGGCGCAAACGACCTGCCCGTCACGCAGGACCCATTGCTTGCGCACGTCCCCGCGCTCCACCTTGAGCGAGCCCGTGGCCCGTCGGTTCCCGAGGTAGACGACGAGGTCCTTGAGGGGCATCGTCGAGAAGTCACCAGTCAGGCCGCGCATCGGCCGCCCATCCTGCACGCCATGAGAGTCGAGATCTACTCGAAACCCAAATGCTCGCTCTGCGACAAGGCAGCCGACGTCGTGGAGGCCGTCCGCGCTCGCATCCCCTTCGAGCTGCGGCTCATCTCCATCCTGGAGGCCCCGGAACTGTTCGAGCGCTACCGCTACGACATCCCGGTGATCGTCATCGACGGGGTGCCCGCCTTCAAATACCGCGTCACGGAGGCCGAGCTGGAAGCCCGGCTGCGTGAAGTCCAAGGTGGCATGTCCATTGCTAAAACCGGTGCCCAGGATGGGTAGCCGAATGCCCTTCCCCAGGAAATCCGGGGGGATGAAGAGGTCAGGGAAGGGCTGGAGACTGTAATTCCGGGCACGCGCCGGAGGAGCGGTGGAGAAAATTCTGGTGGGGAGGCGGATGTGGTGAGCGTTCGACGCAAGCGGGTGGGGAAGGCGGGACAGCCGCCCACCGTGCTGCTCATCGAGCCGAGGGCGGACGACCTGGAGCGGACCCGGATGCTCCTTGGGGAGGCCGGCTTCCGGGTGGTACCCGTGACTCGCTTCGACGCGGCGGTGCCGCTGTTCGAGGTCATCCGGCCGGAGGCGGTGATCCTCGCGGTGCAGGCGCCCGACTTCAGCGCCGTGCAGGTGGCCCGGCGGCTGCGGCAGCTCAGCCGAGGCACCGTGCCCCTGCTGTACATGGTGGACCCCCAGGACGCGGCGGCCTACCAGCACTGCCTGGAGAAGGGGCAGTGCGTGGACGTGGTGCCGCGCGGGGGCAGCGGGGCGGAGCTGGCGGTGAAGCTGCACGCGCAGCTGCGCCTGAAGGCCGCGGTGCTGCGGGCCGCGGCGGGTGAGGAAGAGGACACGGCGCTGGCGCTGCATGACCCGGTGACGGGCGTCTACAACAAGCCGTTCCTGCTGGCGCTGATGGGGTTGGAGGTGCGCCGGTGCGAGCGGTACGGCGGGACGTTCTCCGTGGTGGCGGCGGAGGTGGGGGGCTGGAGCGCGCTTCGCAAGGAGTACGGGCGGGGCATGGCGGAGCGTCTGCTGGTGTACAGCGCGGTGGTGCTGGGGCAGACGGTTCGCGAGGCGGACGCGGTGGCCCGGGTGGGCGACAGCCAGTTCGCGCTGATGTTGCCGGGCACTCCCGCGGAGGCGGTGCCGGTGTTCTTGTCGCGGGTGGCCGCGAGGTTCGAGGCGGCCCGCTTCCAGGTGGATGGTCGGGTGGTGCGCACCACGTTGGAGCTGGGGGCGGTGAGCTTCCCGGACACCGTGGGGACGCCGATGCAGCTCTTGAGCGCGGCGCAGCAGGAGATGCGGCGCACGCGTGAATTTCGTCGAGGGGCCGGGTCCATGACCCGGCTCTCGGTGTGAGGATGGGCGGAGGTTCGATGCAGAGGGCGAGCGGAGGCGAGGGGATGGATCGGATCGCGGTGCTGGTGGTGGATGACGAGGAGTCGGTTCGCACCTTCCTGTCCGAGTTGCTTGGGAGCGCGGGCTATCAAGTGCGCTGTGCGTCCAGTGGCGCGCAGGCGCTGGAGATGCTCGCGGGAGGCTCGTTCGACGCGGTGTTGTTGGACGTCGTCATGCCCGAGATGAGCGGCCTGGAGGTGCTGCGCCGCTACCGGGGCCAGGGCGGCAACGCCCCGGTCGTCGTCCTCAGCGGCCTGACGGGCGCGGACGACGCGGTGCGGGCCATGAAGATGGGGGCCAGCGACTACCTGTCCAAGCCGTTGGGCAATGACGAGCTGCAGGACGCGCTGGCTCGCGCCCTGGGGACGCGTGCCCCGGAGCGTCAGGCGGTGGTGCAGAGCGTGGCGCCCCGGCCGGCGGTGGACACGGGGGCGGATGCGCGGGTGCTCATCTCCTCGTCGCCGTCCATGCGTCGGGCGCGCGCGCTGGTGGAGCGCATCGCGAACGAGAACGTCCCGGTGCTGCTGCTGGGCGAGTCCGGCACGGGCAAGGAGGTCATCGCGCGCGAAATCCACGCGCGCAGCCAGCGTCGCGGCCGTCCCTTCATCAAGGTGAACTGCGCGGCGCTGCCGGGTGAGCTCCTGGAGAGCGAGCTGTTCGGCCACGAGCGCGGCGCCTTCACGGGCGCCACGGCGGAGAAGCCCGGCAAGTTCGAGCTGGCCGACCAGGGCACCATCTTCCTGGACGAGATTGGCGAGATGGCCATCCGGCTGCAGGCCAAGCTGCTCCAGGTGCTCCAGGACGAGGAGTTCTTCCGCGTCGGTGGCAAGAAGAGCGTGCGCGTGGACAGCCGCGTGGTGGTGGCCACCAACCGCGACCTCGAGAAGGAGATTGCCCTGGGCAACTTCCGCGAGGACCTCTACTACCGCCTCAACGTGGTGGCCATCCGGCTGCCGCCCCTGCGCGAGCGGCGCGAGGACGTGATGCCGCTGACGGACCACTTCCTCAAGAAGTACGGCCGCCAGTACATCTCCGGCGTCAACGAGCTGCCCACCGAGGTGCTCCAGGCCTTCGCGGACTACGACTGGCCGGGCAACGTGCGCGAGCTGGAGAACATGGTGCGCCGGCTGTGCGTGCTGAAGGACCCGACGCTGGTGCTCGACGAGCTCCACGGCGAGGGCCGCACGCCCGCGAGCGCCCCGTCGCTGCCCACCGCGTACGCGGGCGACGACAGCGTCTACGGCCACCGGGGGATGGAGGAGCCCGTGCGCGCGCCGCCGGCCTCGTCCGTCCAGGTGCTGGAGATGCCCTCGCGCAACGTGGCCGGGGCCACGGCCCTGTCCCACATGCAGCCGCACGCGCCGACGCCCGTGGTGCACGAGCCGCTCAACTCGGTGATTCCGGCGCCGCGCTACGTCAACCCGTTCGACGTGCCCCAGCCTCCGCCTCCGCCCCCGCCGACGGGCGAGCTGTCGCTCAAGGACATCGGCAAGCGCGCGGCGATGCTGGCCGAGCGCGAGGCCATCCTGGCGATGCTCCAGCGCACCGCGTGGAACAAGCGGCGCGCGGCCGGCAAGCTGCGCATCAGCTACAAGGCGCTGCTCTACAAAATCAAGGAGTGCGGAATCATCGACCCGCGCGCCAGCGCGGAGCTGTAGTCGACACGTCCCGCCTTGCGTTCGCCCCCCGCTCCCGTTATCGCGGGGGGCATGACGCCACCTCTCGTCCTGCTGGGCTCTGGTTACACGCTGACGCGGCTCGCGGTCGGCCAGGCCCAGGCGGGACGCGAGGTGCTCGCGACCACGCGAGACCCCGCCCGCCGCGAGGAGCTCCAGCGCGCGGGCGCCCGCGTCGCCTCGCTGGAGGACGCGCTCCTCCAGACGAAGGGCGCGTACGTGGTCGTCTCGATTCCGCCCGAGGCCGGGCTCGACGTGGCCCTGGCCCAGGCGCTCGCGGCCCAGCCTCCCGCGCGGCTGATGTACCTGTCCTCCACGGGCGTCTATGGCGGCGCGCGCGGCGTGGTGGACGAGGACACGCCGGTGGACGTCACCTGGCCCGCGTCGCTGCCGCGCCTGGAGGCCGAGTCTCGCTACCTGCCGCTGGGCGCCATGGTGCTGCGCATCGCCGGCATCTACGGTCCGGGGCGCGGCGCGCACTCGCGGCTGCTCTCCGGCAACCTCCGGCTCCCGGACAAGGGCGGGCGCATCTCCCGCATCCACGTCGATGACCTGGGCGCGGCCATCCTCGCGGTGCTCGAGCGCGGCACGCCGGGCGCGCTCTACTGCGCGGCGGATGACCGGGCCGCGCCGCTGGAGGAGACCGTCACCTGGCTGGCGCACCGGCTGGGCATGTCGCCTCCGCCCCGCGTCCCGCTGGAGACGCTGCACGAGTCGCTCCGGGGAGACCGGGCCATCTCCAACGAGCGGCTCAAGGAGCTGGGCTGGACGCCGCGCTACCCGGACTTCGTCCAGGGCTTCACCGCGGTGCTCAAGGAGGAGGGGCGCTCGAGCGGGGAGGGGGACATCGCCATCCGCCCCGTCTTCCCCTCGGAGGCGGAGGCCTTCTTCGCCCTGCGGCTGCGCGCGCTGAAGGAGCACCCGGAGTCGTTCGGCACCTCGTTCGAGGAGGAGTCCCTGCGCTCGCTCGACGAGATGCGCGCGCGGCTGGAGTCGAGCGACTCGCAGCGGGTGCTCGGCGCCTATGACGGGACGAAGCTGGTGGGCATGGTGGGCGTGCGCCGGGAGCCTCGCCGCAAGAGCGCGCACAAGGCCGTCGTCTGGGGCATGTACGTCCCGGCGGAGGCGCAATCGCGAGGGCTGGGCCGCCGGCTGCTCCAGGCCGCCATCGCCGAGGGGCGCAAGCTGCCCGGGGTCGAGCAGCTCCTGCTCGCCGTCGTCGCCGGCAACACGTCCGCCCACGAGCTGTACCGCTCCGTCGGCTTCCAGACCTACGGCGTGGAGCCCCGGGCCTTGAAGATCGGCGGCGCCTACGTGGACGAGGAGCTGATGGTCCTCACCTATTAGCCCTCGTCCGGGCGGGGGCCTACATCCGCGCACCTGCGCCAGTCGACGTCGGGGCGTGTCCTCACGAGCAGGTGACAGTTCCAGGGCAGGGTGGTGTTCCAGTGGGCGGAGGGCGCGGCGGAGGCCTGGAGATGGGGCTTGTGGACCGCGCTGGAGGCTTCGTGAGCATGGCCCTGTGCACCCCTGACTGGCTGCTGGAGCGGATTGCCCTGGGCGAGCTGTCCCCGGACGCGCTCGCCGACGCTCGCGCCCGGCTGGAGCGCGAGCCTCACGGGAGGGCCCGGCTGGCGCGGCTGGAGGCGGACTCGGCCCAGACGCTGGCCCGCCATCCCCCCGAGGACTTCGCCCGGGAGGTCGCCCGCCGCGCGCGCACCGCGGACGTCCAGCGCGAGCACGCGGCGCGCTACCCGGGCTGGCATGGGCTGTCCATGGGGTTGCCCGTGGCGGCGTCGCTGGTGCTGCTCATGCTGTCGGCCCAGCCGGAGCGGGTGGCCGAGCCCCCGGCGCTGATGCCCGCGCGGGTCGAGCTGATGGAGGAGACGGTCGGCATCAAGGGTGACGCGCGGCTCTTGGTGTACCGGCAGCACGACGGCTCCACGGAGCTGCTCGCGGACCGCACTCGCGCCCGGCGCGGTGACCTGCTCCAGCTGAGCTACCTCGCCGGCGGGCGGCGCTACGGGACGGTGGTGTCCGTGGATGGCCGGGGCGCGGTGACGCTCCACCACCCCACCACGCTGGTGGGCAGCACCCGGCTGCAGAAGGGGGACGCGGTGTCGCTGGCGCACGCGTACGAGCTCGACGACGCCCCCGACTTCGAGCGCTTCTTTTTCGTCACCTCGGATTCACCCATCGATGTGGGCCTCGTGCTGGAGTCCGCGCGGAAGCTCGCACGTCAGCCCACCGAGGCGAGCACCCGGCCGCTCCCGCTTCCGGGTACCCTGGCCCAGACATCCTTCACGTTGGAGAAGGTGCCGTGATGGCGCGGTCACTCCTGTTCCTGTCCCTGTTGCTTCCCACCCTGGCCACGGCGGCCCCAGCCGGTACCCCTTCCTCCAACCCCGTCGCCGTGCGTCGGTTCGCGCTGCTCGTGGGCGTCAACGACGGCGGCCCCGGCCGCGCGAAGCTGCGCTACGCCGTCACCGACGCGAACGCCTTCGGCCAGGTGCTGGAGGAGCTCGGCGGCGTGCAGCGGCAGGACCGGATGCTGCTGCTCGAGGGCGACCGCAAGGCGCTGGAGAGCGCGCTGGCCCGCTTCAAGGCGATGGTCGCCGCGGGCAAGACGCCGGGCGGACGCACCGAGGCGCTCATCTACTACTCCGGCCACTCCGACGAGGAGGGGCTGCTCTTGCATCAGGACCGCTTCGGCTACCGCGAGCTGCGGCAGGCGCTGGAGCAGCTCCCCGCGGACGTGCGCATCGCCATCCTGGACTCGTGCGCCTCCGGCACGCTGGCGCGCTCGAAGGGCGGCGTGCGCCGTCCCGCGTTCCTGGTGGACACGTCCACGGCCGTGCGGGGCCACGCCATCCTCACCTCGTCGTCCGAGGACGAGGTGTCGCAGGAGTCGGACCGCATCGGCGGCTCGTTCTTCACGCACAACCTGGTGTCGGGCCTGCGCGGCGCGGCGGACGCCACGGGCGATGGCCGCGTCACGCTGCACGAGGCCTACCAGTTCGCCTTCCACGAGACGCTCGCGCGCACGGAGCGCACGCGCGCGGGCGCGCAGCACCCGGCCTATGACATCGAGCTGGCCGGCACGGGCGAGCTGGTGATGACGGACCTGCGCTCCACCACCGCGGTGCTCGTCATGGACGAGAACGTGGAGGGGCGCCTGTTCATCCGCGACGAGCCCGGCCGCCTCGTCGTGGAGCTCAACAAGCTGGCGGGCCGCTCCACCGAGCTGGGTCTGCAGCCGGGCCGCTACACGGTGACGCGTGAGTCGCGCGGCGCCAGCTCCCAGGCGGTGCTCACGGTGGGCGACGCGGGCCGCACCGTGCTGGCCCACACGGCCTTCGTGGCGATGCAGGGCGAGCTGACGGCGATGCGTGGCGGTGGCGCCGTGGCGACGGGCGCGCAGGGGCCGATGGTCGAGCCCCTGGCTCCCGCGCGCGGCAACTTCCGCTTCGTCAACCTGGGCCTGGCCCCGAAGCTCCAGACGAACGACCTGTGGGGCGGCGGGCAGGCGATGGACAACGCGCTCTCCATCTCGCTGGGCCTGGCGACCCTGGGGCGGCTGGATGGCTTCGCGATGGCGCTGGGGGCGAACTGGAATTCTGGGGAGATCCACGGCGTGCAGACGGCCCTCGGCGGCAACGTGGCGCGCGACATCATGGAGGGCGCGCAGCTCGCGGTGGGCGGCAACTGGGCCAGCGGCAGGGCGGAAGGCCTGCAGGCCGCGGTGGGCCTCAACATGGCGAGCCAGGGTGGCTACCTGGGGCAGCTCGCGGTGGGCGCCAGCGTGTCTCGCGCGTCCATGAAGGGCGTGCAGATGGCGGTGGGCAGCAGCTGGGTGGACGGCGACATGGACGGCTACCAGGGCGCGGTGGGCCTGAGCTGGGTGGCCGGGTCGATGCGCGGCGTGCAGATGGCGGTGGGCGTCAGCCGCGTCAACTCCATCCAGGGCGCGCAGCTGTCGCTCATCAACGTGGGCGGAGACGTGAGGGGCGCGCAGGTGGGCCTGATCAACGTCGCCGGGAAGATGAACGGCCTGCAGCTGGGCATCATCAACGTGGCGAACAACCTGGAATCCGGCGTGCCGGTGGGCCTGCTCAACATCGTGCGCAACGGCCAGTTCCACGTGGAGGCCTACGGCAACGACTTCAACTACGCCAACGTCGCGCTCAAGGTGGGCAGCCGCTACCTCTACACGACGCTGGTGGTGGGCATGGGCGCGGTGCCGGACCACCGGGGCCCCAGCCACTGGACGACGGGCGTGGGCCTGGGCGGGCACGTTCCGCTGACCGAGCGGCTCTACTTCGACGTGGACGTGGTGACGAACACCATCCACGAGTGGGGCGGGGCGCTCGCGGACAACCGGATGCTGCACCAGGGGCGGTTGATGGTGGGCTACGCGTTCGCCCCGCGCTTCGCCATCTTCGCGGGCCCCACGTTCAACATCCTGCACGCCACGGACGGCGAGCCGGTGACGGCGCTCAGCCGGTTCTCCAAGTCGTCGGACCGCGACGTCCTGATGTGGGCCGGGGTCCAGGCGGGTCTGCGCCTCTGAACCGCGCGTCCCAGGAAGGGCCACTCACGGGGTCAGGGCCCCGGGGTGGCCCCGAGCGGAGCGGATGGCTCCCATCAGTCGGACGAAGCCGAGACGACCTGGAACGGCTTTCCACTCGGTGCTCCACGGTGCGAGGCTGGATGAACGGCCATTGGCATGGCCGGGCAACCCTTGCCCTGGGGGCACGATGTCCAAGTTGCTGTTCGCGGCGTTCAACGAGGGCTCCAGCCTCTCGATGTCTGGCCACCACGAGGCCGCGATCTCCGCCTTCGACAAGGTCCTCGCCGTGGACCCGAAGCACTTCCCGGCCCTGACGGCGCGGGGTTCGTCCCTGGCTCGGCTCGGTCGCGCGGAAGAGGCCCTGCGCTGCTTCGAGCGCGCCATCGAGGTGGACCCGTCCGCCGCGGACCCGCATCGCGAGGCCGCCCTGTGTCAGCTCGAGCTCGGAGAGCCGGAGGCCGCCGCCCAGTTGATGGGCCGTGCCACCCAGCTCAACCCGGAGCCCGGCTATCGCGAGGCGGCCGCCATCGAGGTCTATGAGCGCGGCAACGCGCTGCTCACCCGTGGCTCCCGGCGTCCGGACAAGGCGCGCTATCGGCTGGCCCGGTACACCTTCGAGCTCGCCCTGGAGCTGTCTCCCGCGTACGTCGAGGCCGCCAAGGCCTTGTCCGACGTCTGGGAGAACCTGGGTGACACGACCCAGCGGGACCACTACGCGCAGCTGGCCCTGCGTCTGCGGCCCGCGGGCAGCTGAAGCAGGCAGCGGGGCAGGGGGCCGCGTGCCCCGAGGCGTCCTCCCTCTCGGGGCGGGCCGCTTGCCGTGCCTCGTGCCCGCGTGTGGACGCATCCGCGCGTTCCCGATGTTACAAGTCGCGCGACCCGGTCCGCGCCCACTCAAAGACCTACAAGACAGAGCTGTCTGGAGATTCCGAAGATGATCGTCATGCTCGAGCCGGACTCACCCGAGTCCGTGGTGTCCGCAGTCCTCCAAGCCGCCGCCCAGTACAAGGGGGTGACGCCGCGTCCTCACGTCATCGAGGGAGCGGAGTTCACGGTGACGGAGGTGTACCTGCTGGGCTCCACGGCCCAGGTGCCGACGGAGGTCTTCGAGCAGATCCCGGGTGTGCGGCAGGTGGTGCGCGTGTCGCAGAAGTACCGCGTCATCGGCCGGCACAAGGGCCAGCGCACGACGACGGGCTTCGAGTACAACGGCGTGACGTTCGATGAGCGCTCGGTGCAGTTGTTCGCGGGCCTGTGCGCGGTGGACACGAAGGAGAACGTGGAGACGATGATGGCGGCGCTCGCGCGCCACGACATCCGCACCACGCGCATGGGGGCGTACAAGCCCCGCACCAACCCGTACGAGTTCCAGGGCCTGGGCGCGGCGTGCCTGCCGTGGGTGTTCGAGTCCGCCGGGAAGCACGGCATCAAGGTCGTGGCGATGGAGGTGACGCATCCTCGCCACATCGACGAGATTCGCGACGCGCTGGAGCGGTCGGGCAACGCCACGGGCGTGATGCTCCAGGTGGGCACGCGCAACGCGCAGAACTTCGAGCTGCTCAAGTCGATTGGTCAGCAGCGCGTGTTCCCCGTGCTCTTCAAGCGCGGCATGGGCATCACGCTGGAGGAGTCCCTCAACGCGTGCGAGTACATCGCGAGCGAGGGCAACCCGAAGATCGTCTTCTGCTTGCGCGGCGTGAAGACGCACCTGGGTGACCCGCACCGCAACATGGTGGACTTCGCGCACGTGCCCGTGGTGCGGCGGCTGACGCGCATGCCCGTGTGCGTGGACCCGTCACACGCCATCGGCCGCGCGGACCTGCCGCCGGACGGCCTGCCGGACATCTTCCATGCGATCGGGCAGGGGCTCATCGCGGGCGCGTCCATGGTGTTGGTGGACTTCCACCCGCAGCCCGAGGCCGCGCTGTGCGACGGTCCGCAGGCGCTGCGCATGGAGCAGCTCGGCGCGCTCCAGCGCTACACGCAGATCATCCGCGAGGCGTACCAGGCCGCCGTGAAGAACGGCGATGGACTGACGGCCTGATGACGCCCGCGCGGCGTGGCGCTCGACTCAGGCCACGCCGTAGCTGCCGAGCACGCGCAGGGTGATGCACGCGGCCTGCGCCGCCTGCACCGCCTCTCGCACGCGCGCCTCCTCCAGCGCCCCCTCGACATCCAGGCACCAGACGTACTCCCACGCGCGACGCTGGGGACGCGACTCCAGGCGGGACACGTCCAGCCCGCGCGCGGAGAACGCGCCCAGCACGCGGTACAGCGCCCCAGGCTCATTGGGCACCGTCAGGGCGAGCGCCGTCTTGCGCCGCTTCCACGTGCGCTCGGGCTCCTCGCCCAGTGTGACGAAGCGCGTGTAGTTGTCCGACGAGTCCTCCACGCCATCCTCGAGCACCACCAGCCCATACAGCTCCGCCGCCAGGCTGCTGGCGATGGCCGCCGTGCGCGGGAGCGCCTCGCGAGAAATCCTGCGCGCCGCGATGGCGGTGTTCGCCTCGGGCACGGGCCTGAGGCCGCGCCGCCGCAGATAGCCCGCGCACTGCGCCAGCGCCTGGGGATGCGACAGCACCTGCTCCACGTCCTCCAGCGCGAGCCCCGGGGGCGCGACGAGACAGTGGTGGATGCGCAGCGACAGCTCACTGGAGATGGGCAGGTCATGCTCCAGCAGCAGGTCCACGTTCTCCGCCACCGGCCCGCCCAGCGAGCTCTCCACCGGAATCACGCCGCTGTCCACGTGGCCCTCGGCCACTGCCTCGAACACGGCGCGGAAGGTGGGGCAGGGGACCGCCTCGACGTCCGGTCCATACAACACGCGCAGGGCCTCTTCCCCATACGCCCCCGGCTCCCCCTGGAACGCGACGCGAGTCTCCGAGGCTGACAACTCATCCATGGCTTCCCTCGGCCCGGCCATACGTGCCCAGCACGCGCAGGAAGGACGTCAGCGGCCGGATGTCCTCCAGCGCGGCCGTCAGCGGCGCGGAGGCCGCATGTCCCTCCACGTCGACATAGAACCGGTACTGCCACGGTCGACCCGGAATGGGACGCGACTCCAGCTTGCTCAGGTTCACCCCGCGCAGCGTCAGTCGCTGGAGCATCTCCCCCAGCGTGCCCGGCTTGTGCTCCAGCACCATCAACAACGACGTCTTGCACGGCACGCCCGGAGCCAGCGGCGTGGGCTCGCGGCCCACCTCCACGAAGCGCGTGTAGTCGAACTCCGGCTGGAGCTCGCGCGCCAGGACCTCCAGGCCGAAGCGCTGCGCGGCCGTCTCGCTGGCAATCGCGGCCACCGTGGCGTCGTTGCGCTCACGCACCTTCTGCGCCGCGCCACCCGTGTCCGCGTCCGGCACCGCCCGCACCCACGGCAGCTTCTCGCGCAGGTACGCCTCACACTGCGCCAGCGCCTGCGGATGCGAGATGACCTCTCTGAGCCCCTCCAGCTTCGCGCCCGGCAGCCCGAGCAGCCGGTGGTCCACCTGGCTCACCAGCTCCGCGGTGATGACCACGCCGCCCTCGGCGAGCAAATCGTACGTCTCGTTCATGCTGCCGGCGGTGGTGTTCTCGATGGGCAGCAGCGCCAGGTCCTGCTCGCCGCGCCGCACCGCCTCCACCACCTCGCGCGCATCATCGAAGCCCGTGAGCAGCACGCCGCCAGCGCGGCCCGTGTAGCGCCTGCGCGCGGCCAGGTGGCTGTAGGAGCCCTCGACGCCCGGATAGCCCACGCGCAACGGCGTCGTGTCCATCCGCGTGACGAGCGCCTGCTGCCGCGCCACCGACATGTCGATGACCAGCCGCCAGATGCGCTCCGTCTCATGCGGGTCCAACCCGTGCTCGGACGCGCGCGTGCGGATGCGGCGCAGGAGCAGGTCCTCGCGACGCTGATCCCGGAACGGCGCCGCGGTGGCCAGCTTGGAGCGCGCCACGTCGTCCGCCAGGTCCATGCGGCGGCGGAGCGCGTCGAGAATCTCCTCGTCCAGGTTCTCGATGGCGGTGCGCAGCGCGTCCAGGTCTGGCGAGGTGCTCATCGCCCTGGCTCCCTCAGCTCACGGGACATCAGGTGGTGAGGCCCGATGCCGGGCAGCTCGAACTGCTCTCCGTGCGCGGTGAAGCCCAGTGAGCGATAGAAGCCCGAGGCGGTCGACCGCGCGTTGCACCACACCTGCGTGCCCTTCTGCGTCACGGCGTGCTCCATACACGCCTTCAACAGGGCCGCGCCCAGCCCCTGTCCCTGGCGTCCGTGCTCCACGGCCATTCCTCGCAGGCGCCACGCGGTGATGGCCTTCAGGGCGTAAGGTGGCGGCTCCCGATAGATGGAGGCCACCCCGAGCAGGCGGCCTTCCGAGTACAGGCCCAGGTGCAAGGTGTCCGGGTCGTCATCTCCAGGATAGACGACGGCCTCGGGAGGCTGGTGGGGGCGAAGCACGGCGCGGCGCAGGCCACGGGTCTCCGCGGCGGGAATCCGTCGGATTTCGGAGGAGCTCACGCTTTCGAGTATGCCGTTTTCCGACCTCGTGCGTCCTCATTCCGTGGAAGCAGTCGAGGAGGTCTTTCCGCCGTGAAGGGTACCGCCATCCTAGAGGAGCCCGGAACTCCAGCGCGCGCCACCGCCGCGCTCGCGTTCGAGTCGCTCCTGGAGGCGGAGCAGGCCGGGCTGCTGCGCCTGGCCCGGCGGCTGGTGTGGGACGCGGAGGAGGCGAGGGACGTGGTGCAGGCAACCCTGGCTGATGCCTACGAGAAGCGCCACGGCTTGAAGGAGCTGCAAGCGGGGCCCGCGTGGCTGCGGCGCATCCTGGTCTCCCGCGCGATGAGCCACCTGCGCAGGCGGCGCGTGTGGAACGTGCTGCGTGAGGCATTGGACGGGGGCACGCCCCTGGAGCTGTCACCGGAGGAGCGCTTCGTCGGCGCCGAGCGCTGGCGGGCCCTGGGCCGCGCGGTGCGGGCGCTCCCGTCGCAGCAGGCCACGGCCTTCAGCCTGCGCTACCTGGAGGGACTCGAGTTGGACGCCGTCGCGGAGGCCATGGGCATCGAGCGGGGCACCGTTCGCATCCACCTGTATCGCGCGCTCAAGAAGCTCAAGGCCGAGCGGGCCCTCGAAGGAGAAACGCCATGAGATGCCACGACGTGGCCCCCATCCTCCTGGAGTCCTCGCCCCCGTGGCCTCCCGAGGTGCGCGCCCACCTGGAGGGCTGCGAGGACTGTCGGACGCTCGCGGCCGTGCATGCCTCTGCGTCGCGGCTGCGGCTGCCCGTGACGCCGCCCCTGACGCCAGTGACGCGTGAGGCCGTGCTGGGCGAGGTGCGCCGCCGCAAGGTGCGCCGCCGTGTGGCCGCGGGCGTGGTGGCGTCGTTCTGTCTCCTCGGCCTGACGTGGCTGACGCGGTCCGAGTCGCCGGTGCCCCGCGTGTCGGAAGACGCATACGTCCAGGTCGACGACACCGCCCCCCGGTCCGAGCTGGAGCTGCGCCGCGCGGACACGGAGGCCGAGGTGGAGCCGGAGGCCCTGGCGCAATGGGGCCGCGCCTCGCTGTCCGACCTCTTCACGGAGGTCCGTGGCTACACGCGACGAGACGCCGTGTACCGCGATGACCTCTACCGACCTTTCGGGGCGATGGCCGCGTGGCTGCGCCCCCCGGATTCCCGCGCGCTGGAAGCACCGCCGTTCCGAACGGCGATTCAACCCATCAGTTACCAGGAGTCGATGCCATGAAGCTTCGCACGTCCATGTTGTTGGCCGCGGCGGCGTTGAGCCCGCTGCTCGCATCCTCGCCCGCACAGGCCCAGTCCGAACCGGAGAACGTCGTCGTCCACCGCACAGGCCCGGGAACGCTGCACGTCATGGGGCCCGCGGACAGCGCGCTCCCGCTGGGCCCGCTGCCTCCCGCCGCGCACGGCATCCCCCCGCAGGTGGTGGAGAAGCTGGGCATCCCCCGGGACGTGGCGAAGCAGATCCAGGACCTGACGTTCGACGCGAACGAGGCCGTCATCCCGCTGGAGGCGGACCTCAAGCGCGCGCAGCTCCAACTGGAGCGCCAGCTGCGCGCGGACTCCACCGATGAGAACGCGGTGCTCAAGCAGGTGGAGGAGGTGGGCCGCGCGGAGACGGCGGTGCGCAAGAACCGTCTGTCGTTGATGGTCCGCATCAAGCGACTGTTGGGTCCCGAGCTGTGGCGCAAGGTGGAGGCGGAGATGGGCACGATGCGCATCCAGAAGCGCATTGAAATCCGCAAGGGCTTCCCGGGCGAGGACGGCCCCAGCCCCAGCGGTCCGTTCCCCGGCGGCCCCTTCCCGCGCAAGCCGTAGCGTTCCGGACAGACGCGGGCTCTTTCGGTGGACCCCTCCAGGGAAGGACGAGGGGGCCCGCGTATCCTGGGTGGCATGGCCCACCTTCCGGATTCGGAGCGTCAGCTCGAGGAGGATGCCGCCCAGCTCCAGCGGCTGGGGTACGCGCAGGAGCTCTTGCGCGGCATGGGTGGCTTCTCCAACTTCGCCGTCTCCTTCTCCATCATCTCCATCCTCACCGGCGCCGTGACGCTGTATGGCCATGGGCTGCGCTTCGGCGGGCCGATGGTGATGGGCGTGGGCTGGCCGTTGGTGGCGGTGATGACGCTCACGGTGGCGGCGAGCCTGGCGCAGCTCGCGTCGTCGTTCCCCACCGCGGGCGCGCTGTACCACTGGGCCGCCATGCTCGGCGGTCCCCGCGTGGGCTTCTTCACCGCGTGGCTGAACACCCTGGGACAGTTCGCGATCACCGCGGGCATCGACTACGGGCTCGCGGAGTTCCTCGCGGACATGCTCGGCTGGCCCCGCGAGCGCATGTCCGTGCTGCCGCTGTACGCCGGCATCCTCCTGTCCCACGCGGTGCTCAACCACGTGGGCGTGCGCGTCGTCGCGTGGCTCAACGACTTCTCCGCCTGGTACCACGTGGGCGGGGTGGCGGTGCTCATCGGCGCGCTCGCGCTGTTCGCGCCCAAGCAGGACGCGGCCTTCCTGATGACGCGCTTCAGCTCGGAGACGCCGCTGTATGCCTATGGCTTCCTCATCGGCCTGCTCCAGGCGCAGTGGACCTTCACCGGCTATGACGCCAGCGCGCATGTCTCCGAGGAGACGAAGGATCCCACGCGCAACGCCCCGTGGGGCATCTTCCTGTCCGTGGCCGTCAGCGCCGTCGCGGGCTATCTGCTCCTGGGCGCGGTGACGCTGGCCATCCAGGACCTGCCGAGCACCGCCGCCGCGGCCAACCCGTTCCTCCACGTGCTGACACAAGGGCTGGGCCCCGCGCTGGGCGGCGCGCTGGTGTGGGTGGCCATCGGCGCCATGTGGTTCTGCGGACTGTCCTCGGTGACGTCCAACTCGCGCATGCTCTTCGCCTTCGCGCGCGACAACGGCCTGCCCGCGTCGAAGTGGCTGGCGAGCGTGTCGCCGCGCTTCCGCAGTCCCGCCGTGGCCGTCTGGGTGTCGGTGGCGGGCAGCGGCCTCGTCGCGCTGTGGGCCGAGGCGTACGCGGCCATGGTGGCGCTGAGCACGCTGGCGCTCTACGCGTCCTATGCCTTGCCCGTGTGGGTGGGCTTGCGCGCGCGCCGCTCCGGGACGTGGTCGCACCGCGGGCCGTGGGACCTGGGGCGCGCGTCGTCGTGGGTCAACGTCGTCGCGCTGGTGTGGTGCGGGGTGGTGATGGTGCTGTTCGTGCTGCCACCCAACCAGCTCGCCGGCTACACGTTCGCCGGCGCGCTGGGACTGTTGGGCCTGTACTGGGCGCTGGTGCAGCGGCACAGCTTCACGGGGCCGAAGGTGACGCTGCTCAAGCCACCGGAGGCCGCGGCTACTTCGGCAGCGCCGTCTTCCCCATCTTCAGGATGAGCTTGAAGTGCTCGGCGGTGACGGGGGCCACGCTGAGCCGGCTGCGGGTGATGAGCGGGAAGTCCTTCAGCGCGGCGGTGGCCTTGACGGTGCCGAGCTCCACGGGCGCCTTGACGGGGATGACGGCGGCCACCTTCACGGAGGCCCAGTCCTCACCCGGGGCGGTGGAGTCCTCCGTCGCCAGCGTGAGCACCTGGGCCACGCCCACCACGGCCTTGCCCTCGTTGGAGTGGTAGTAGAGGCACAGGTCCCCGGGCTTCATCGCCCGCAGGTTGTTGCGGGCCTCGAAGCTGCGGATGCCCGTCCACTCCGTCTGCTTGTCCTTCTCGAGCTGCGCGTACGGGTACACCGACGGCTCGCTCTTGATGAGCCAGTACTGGGTCTTCGACATGGCGGCGCACCATAGAGCAAGGCCGCGTCGCCGCGCGCGGTGTTCCTCAGTGCAGCAGGTCCGACGCCTGCCTCCCGGGCCCCGAGGACGTCAGGCACTGGGCCGCCCAGGTCAGCCGCTCCACCTCCCGCAGGCTCGCGAGCATGGCGGCCGCCACGTTCCGCGGACTCTGGAAGTGGAAGTCCCCCCGGCGCGTGCCCTCCGTGAAGACGGACTCCAGGAGGGCGAGCTCCCGCGCGTGCAGGTCCGCGACGTACAGGTCGATGAGCGGGAGGATGTCGAGCAGGGCATCGAAGGAGACGTTCAGCTCCCGGATGATGCGTTCGGTCTGCTCCTGGCGGACCTCCACGAAGGTGCGCACCTGCTGCTCGGGGGAGGGCGCGCGGGCGACGGCGCGCTCCAACGCCTCCATCGCGGGCACGCCGTGCTGCCGCACCACCTCGATGAACAGCGCCTCCTTGGTGGAGAAGTGGCGGGAGACCTGGCCGTGCTCCAGCCCCGCGCGCCGCGCGATGTCCTCCAGTGACACCCGGGTGAAGCCGAGCTGGGCGAAGTGCTGCGTGGCGGCGGTGAGGATGGCGGTGCGCTGCGTGCTCAAGACGGACCTCGCGGTCTGGGGGACGACGGCTACATGGAGAGGCCCGCGGCGAAGCTGACGACGAGCTCTCGGGTCTGGGGGGCCCGCGTCACATCCAGGCCCAACGCGGGGACGGCGACACTGCGGAGGTACATGCGAAGCCCTGCCCCGGGGGCGACGTAGCGCGTGACTGTATTGCGCCACTCCACGTGACCGGCGTCGACGAAGGCATGCGCGGTGAAGGTCGCCAGGCTGGGACTCCAGAGGGGGACCTGGTACTCGAGCGTGGCGATGGCGGCCTGCTCCGCCCAGAGCGTGGCCAGCGTGAAGCCGCGCGTGCCCGTGCGCTGCCCCAGGAGCACCGCGTCCAGGGTGGAATCTCCCTCCACGTAATCGAGCGTGCCCGACAGGGTGAGCGCATGGTTCCCGAACAACGCATGGGTGTAGGCGGCCGTGAGGGTCGCCTGTCGGTAGTCCCGGGAACCGCTCCCCAGGTCGAACCCCTGACGCAGGTTCAGACGCGCGAACAGCCCTTCGTTGAAGAAAAAGTGGAAGTCCTGCCCCAGGTACTCCGCCACGGCGCTGATGCCCTGGGCGTGGCTCCGTTCAGGAGCGGGCTCGTCCTCGTTCGCGCGGAGCGGCCGGTTGAAGATACCGAACAGTCCCGCGCCCACGTTGAGCTCGGGCGTGAGCTGGTGGCCGAGCACGCCGGACACGTCCAGACGTCGGTCCGTGTACTCGTCGACGACGATGTCGCGCACGCGACGCTCGCGGTCCAGCTTGGCGTACTGCCCGAAGAGCGTGCCCGTCCACCGGCTGCCGCGGATGCTCGGGTCCTTGTACAAGGAGAAGACGTTGCCGCCGCGGTTGCCCGCCATCGCCCCGAGCACGAAGAGCTTGTGCAGGCCGAAGA
Organism: Myxococcus fulvus; assembly: GCF_900111765.1. The sequence continues at coordinate 72,604 of NZ_FOIB01000005.1, read as the reverse complement.
CGTTGCTCTCCAACAGGAACAGCCCCGCCTGCCACTGGCCGTTGCTGGAGGTGAACATGGGGATGGGCAGCAGCGTCCAGCGCTCCTCCACCTTGATTCGCAGCGCCACGCCGTCGCCTTCCTGACGCGTGCGCACCTCGACGTGCTCGAAGAGCTTCAGGTTGAGCAGCCGCCGCTTCAGCTCCTCCGTCGCGCCGGAGGTGAGCATTTCCCCGGGCTGGGTGCGCAGCGCGCGCAGGATGACGACCTCCTTGGTGCGCTCGTTGCCCTCGATGTCGATGCGCTCGATGCGCCCGGTCAGCTCGGGCTCGGGCTCGGGCGGCGCCTCGGGCGCGGAGACGGCGCGCGACAGCTCCGGGGTGGGCGCGTCCGGGGGCGGCTCCTGGGCGCGCGCGTCCGAGGGCATCAGCGCGGTGTTCAGCGCGAGCACCAGCCACGCCGGTGGATAGGTGCACACGCAGGACGAGAAGGGCTTCATGCGAGGGGCCTGCTGGTTGCGTCGGTGCGCGTGGTGCCGGGGGTGGTCGTCATGGCCCGGCTCCAGGCTCAGTCGTGAGGGACGCGCACGGTGTCGTGCAGGCGGTCCATGAGGCGGAAGAGTGTCTCCAGCTCATCCGGGGGGAGTGTGGAGAAAAAGCCCGCGAGCGCCACCTCGATGCGCTCGCGGATGCCCGCGGAGATGGACCGTCCTTCCGGGGTGAGGGCGTTGACCACGCTGCGGCGGTCCGAGGGGTGACGGGTGCGCTCGACGAGGCCCCGGGCCTCGAGCCGGTCCACCACGCCGGTGATGCTCTTGTCGTTGATGTCCGCCAGGCGCGACAGGGTGCCGGTGTTCAAGGGCCCTTCGTGGCCCAGCCAGATGATGACGTGGCTCTGAGGAGAGCTCAGCTCGTGCGCGTCGCAGAACTGCTTGACGGGGTCGCGCAGGACGGAGCGGTCCCGATTGAAGTCCAGCAGCTTCCCGAAGAACCGGGCGCCCTGCTCGCGCAGCACCCGCGAGCTGTCGACGGAGGTCTTCGTCGCCTTCTTCCGCCCGGGCGCGGCACGCGTCATGCCCCGGAGGGATACACCACGTTGCCGATATTCCGCAATGTGGAATATCCGTGATGCGTCGGGATGGGGGACTCACCGGCGCGGGAGGGCGTGAAGCGGGCTGGCGGGGCCCGACTCCGCGCGTTACCTGTGGCCGCGCATTCTCACGAGGGAACGAATGGACCTGGACTTGAAGGACAAGGTGGCGTTGGTGACCGGCTCCACGGCGGGCATCGGCCTGGCAATCGTGGAGGCGCTCGCGCGCGAGGGAGCGGAGGTCATCGTCAACGGCCGCACCCAGGCGCGCGTGGACGCGGCCATCGCCGAGGTGCGCCGCAAGCAGCCGGACGCGCGCCTGCGCGGCGTCGCGGTGGACCTGGGCACCGCCGAGGGCGCCACCCGCTTCCTCCAGCAGGTGCCCCACGTGGACATCCTGGTCAACAACCTGGGCATCTTCGAGCCCAAGCCCTTCGAGGAGATCAGCGACGAGGAGTGGCTGCGTACCTTCGACGTCAACGTGATGAGCGGCGTGCGCCTGAGCCGCCACTACCTCAAGGGCATGCGCCAGAAGGACTGGGGCCGCGTCGTCTTCATCTCCAGTGAGTCCGGCGTGCAGATTCCGGTGGAGATGATTCACTACGGGGTGACGAAGACGGCCCAGATTGCGCTCGCGCGCGGCATCGCCGAGGGCCTGGGCGGCACGCAAATCACCGCCAACTCCATCCTCCCGGGCCCCACGCGCTCGGAAGGCGTGGAGGTGTTCCTGGGCGAGCTGTCGCGTCAGCAGGGCGTGGACGTGGCGACGGTGGAGAAGGGGTTCTTCAAGAGCGCGCGGCCCTCGTCGCTGCTCCAGCGCTTCGCCACCACGGACGAGGTCGCCGCCCTGGTGGCCTTCGTGTGCAGCCCCAAGGCCTCCGCCATCAACGGCGCCGCGCTGCGCGTGGACGGCGGCGTGGTGCGCGCCATCCCCTGAGGTCGTCGCGTGGACGACATCCAGCCACCCCGGAGTCTCGGGCGAGGCTGAAAAGAAGAAGGCCCGGCGTCCCATGGGACACCGGGCCTTTTTACTGTCACGGCGGTGAGCGTCAGGCCTGGTTGGCCATGCCGCGCGCCGTCTCCTCACCAGGCTTGCCGCTCAACAGCGCGCTGCTCGCGTACAGGGCCAGGCCCACGACACCCAGCGCCGCGGCCTCCGTCTGCGCCATGAAGGCCACGCCCATCCACGCCATCACACCGGTTCCCATCGCGAACGCCGCCGCCACCGCCCCCGCTGCCTTCCTCATCCGCTGGCTCCCTGTCTGCTGGGCCCACTGGCCCGTTGTGGAAACAAAACTCCTCCCGCTCAACAGACTTCAAACCGCGTGCCGAGCACCCACCGTGCGGATTGAGAACCCACATGCCCCGCGGTGGGAAATCGTCTTCCATCAACAGGGCCCGGACTGTCGAAAGGACCAGACTCCTACCCTGTCGGATGCCAGTAATTCTTCCCGACCCGCGCGACGCCACAACGTGGGCAGTTTCGTAACCCACGGCGATCCAAGGGCTTTCCCTCCCAGGGCTCAGTGGCACACCCGCTGCTATGGCAACCGCGCCGAGAGCGACGGTCACCGCGATGGGCGGGACCACGGAAGACATCCGCAGCGAGACGAGGGAGAAGACGATGGGCAAGACGAGCGCGGGGTTCTGGACGGTGTTGGGGGTGATGCTGCTGGGCGGGTGCGCGCACCAGCCGGCGGTGAAGGTGGACAACTCCGAGCAGCCCTACCGCATCGGCCGTGAGGACGTGCTGGACATCGCGGTGTGGCGGGACGCGGAGCTGAGCCGCACGATTCCCGTCCGTCCGGATGGCTTCATCTCCATGCCGATGGTGGGCGAGGTGCAGGCCGCGGGCAGGACGCCCACGGAGCTGGCCGAGTCCCTGAAGCAGAGCTTCCAGTCGTATGTGCAGGAGCCCCGCGTGACGGTCATCGTCCGCGAGGTCAACAGCAGCCGCGTGTTCGTCACCGGTGAAGTCACGCACCCGGGCGCCTATCCGCTGCGCGGCCGCGTGTCGCTCATCCAGGCCATTGCCCTGGCGGGCGGCTTCACGGACTTCGCCAACTCGGACGGCATCGTGGTCATCCGCAGCGACGGCAACGGCGGGCAGATTCCGGTGCGCTACAGCGACCTCATCTCTCCGGATGGCGGTCAGGACGTCATGCTGCGTCCCGGCGACACCATCGTCGTGCCGTGAAGCGACGTCGAGGGCAGTCGGGTGGCGGTGGGTCCAATGGTCGAGGGTGGCGTAGGCGAGGGAGGACGACGGTGAAGGGCGACTGGAAGAAGTGGTTGCTGACAGGCCTGATGCTCACCGCGCCGGCGGCATCCGCGGCGACCGTGTGGGAGCCTCGGCTGCGCATCTCCGCCGAGGAGCGCTACGACGACGACCTGCGCCTGGGCGGCGCGGACGCGACGGGCGGCCAGCTGATGACGAAGCTGTCGCCGCGCGTGGGAGTGCAGGGGCGCGACGGGCGGCTGGACCTCAACAGCTTCTATGCCGCGGACGTGCTGATGCGGCATGGCTCGGGCAAGGTGACGCTGGACCACCGGGGTGGGCTGGAGCTGCGCCACCTGCTGTCTCGCAGGCTGCGGGTGGACTCCAACGTGCGCGTCTTCCGCGTCACGGACCCCATGTCCCTGCCGCGTGACGGCCTGGCGCGCTCCACGTCGCCCACGTTCTACACCCAGGCTCGCGTGGGCCTGACGGGCCGCGCCACGGACCGGATGGACGTGCGCGTGGGCTACGGGCTGGAGGCGGTGCGCATCCTCGAGGATGGCCAGAAGGCGGGCTATGCGCATACGCCGTCGCTGGAGCTGATGTATCGCACCACGCGCCGGCTCACCCTGGGCATGGAGTACCGGTACCAGGGTTTCCTGTATGACAATGAATTGTCCCAGTCGCACGGCGTGGCGGGAACGCTGCGCTACCGGCTGACCCGCCCGACGACGTTCATCGCCCGGGCGGGCCCGGTGCGCTACCTGGCGCCGACGGGTGAGGAGGGCGGCTGGGTGCCTCGCGTCAACCTGGAGCTGGCGCGCGAGGGTGAGCTGTTCGACCTGGGAGTCGCCGTGGGGCATGACCTGGTGGGCGCGAGCGGCTTCGCGAACGCCCTGTGGGCGGACTACGCGACGGTGTCGTTGGCGCGCAGGTTCAACCACCAGCTGTCGGCGTTCGGCGCGGCCAGCTTCTTCCGCAACGGGCGGGCGCCCGGGCGGGACTGGTCGACGTTCAGCAGCACCCCCCTGGTGTCGCAGGGGTACGCAGTTGGAGGCGGAGTGGAGTACCGCTTCAGTCGCCAGGTGGCGGCTCAGGGGGCGGTGGATCGGATTGCCCAGGTGGGCGTGGCGGACTCGGCGGGCGTGGCGGGCGATCTGACGCGCAACGTATTCGCGGTCCGTCTCATCGTGACGGCGTGGTGACAACACGTGAGTGGGTTGGAGGAGGAGCGAGTCATGGAGCGTGGGATGACGGCGGACCAGCTGCTGGCCTCACTGTGGCGCCGCAAGGCGTTGGTGGGAGCCATCGCGGCAGTGGTTTTCGCGGTGGGCGCGGCCATCGTGTTGACCCGGCCGAGCATGTACGAGGCGTCGGTGGTGGTCCGCGTGGAGCCGCAGCGGCCCGGTGAAGAGATGGTGCAGCGCACGGTGAGCGAGCTCATCGAGCAGCGGTTGCTCACGGTGCGACAGGAGCTGCTGGCACGGCCCGTGCTCCAGAAGGCCATCGAGGAGATGAACCTCTACCCGGACATCGTGTCCGAGAAGGGCATGGAGGCGGCCGTCGCGCAGATGCGCAAGGATTTGACGGTGCGCGTGGAGGGTGAGACGGCGTTCGAGCTCACCTATGCGAACCGCGACCCGCAGGTGGCGTCGCAGGTGGCCAACCGGCTGCCCACCATCTTCTCCGAGGAGACCTTGAAGCTGCGCCAGGCGCAGGCGGCGCGCGCCACGGACCTCTTCAACGAGGAGATGGTGCAGATGGGCAAGGCGGTGTCCAGCTGGGAGCACAAGATTGCCCAGTTCAAGGTGTCCCACCTGGGGGAGCTGCCCGAGCAGATGGAGATGAACATGCGCGGGCTCGAGCGGGTGTCGCACGAGCTGCAGACCAAGTCGGAGGAGCTGCGCGTGGCGGAGGCGCGTCGCTCGGACCTGGCGCGGGCTCGCAACGCGGTGGACAGCGAGGCGGGGCGGCTGGAGGCGGCGGAGAGCGGGCTGACGCGGGCCCTGGTCAACGCTCGCACCACGTGGACGGAGGACCACCCTGAAATCAAGCGCATGTCGTCGGAGCTCGCCGGCATGACGGAGCGCCGCAAGGAGGCCGAGGGCCGGCTGTGGGCCGAGCGCGCCGAGCGCACCCGGGTGGCCAGCCTCATCGGCAGCATCCAGAAGGAGATTGTCGACCTGCAGGGCAAGGCCGAGGCCTACCAGGCGCGGCTGAACAACACGCCGAAGTGGGCGCACGAGCTGGCGGTGATGAACCGCGACTACGAAATCGCGCGCACCAAGTACCAGAGCGTGGTGAGCCGCAAGGTGGAGGCGGAGATTGCCCAGGAGCTGGAGGCCAAGAGCGCCAAGAGCCTGTTCAACGTCATCTCCCCGGCGGGCGTGCCGGTGACGCCCGCCCGTCCGGACAAGCTGGCGGGGATGATGATGGTGCTGCTGGTGGCGCTGGGCCTGGGAGTGCTGGCGGGAGCGGTGCTGGAGATGCGGGATGACAGCCTGCGCGATGGCACGGAGGTGCGCCAGCGCCTGACCCTGCCGGTGCTGGCGGTGGTGCCGGACATGCAAGGCAAGACGGAGCGGCGGGTGCTGATGCCTTCGTCGGGGTCGCGCAACAACGTGTCGAACCCCACCTCGTTGAACTGACACCCACGGAAAGGACGGAAGACGGACATGGACCAGACGATGGAGCGGGCGGGAAACTTCCTCCCCCGGGTGGATGACAACGCGGCGAATCCGAACGCGGTGGACCGGAGGGTCGTGACGCTGACGGCGCCGGCCTCGGCGGCGGCGGAGCAGTACCGCAGCCTGTACTACCGGTTGGAGCGGATGCGGGAGCTGCGGCCGATGAAGGTCGTGGCGCTCACCTCGGCGATGCCGGGCGAGGGCAAGACGGTGACGAGCGTCAACCTGGCGATGGCGGCCGCCCGGGCGAACCCGGACCGGCGAATCCTGCTGGTGGACGCGGACCTCAGGCGCGGCGGTGTGGCGAACACGCTGGGGGTGCGCAACAAGACGGGCCTGGCGGAGCTGCTCACGGGCGAGGTGGAGGTGCGCGACGTGGTGCGCCGCTTCAACTCCACGCGCCTGGCGCTCATCCCCGCCGGCGCCACGCCGGAGGATCCGTCGCAGGTGCTGGCGAGCCCTCGCATGAAGCAGTTCCTCAAGGCGGTGCGTGAGGGCTTCGACGAGGTGTACATCGACCTGCCGCCCACGCTGCCCTTCGCCGACGCGGCCATTCTCGGCCACCAGGTGGACGGCGTGCTGATGGTCATCCGCGCCAACGTGACGCCGGGCAAGACGGTGCACCAGGCGGTGGAGCAGCTGGCCGGCGCGCCCATCCTGGGCTGCGTCCTCAACGGCGCGGAGGTGCACGCCACGCCGTACCTGAAGAACTACGAGAAGCAGAAGTAGAGGCGGGAGACCCTCCGCTCCAGCTCCCCGGTGACGGGGGATGGGGCGGAGGGCTTTGGCGGGGGGGCGGTCGTCGTGAGTCGGGCGGGTTGGTCGGAGGGGCAAGTGCTCCGGGTCTTTCACCACTATTTTTCAGCCAAGAAGCTGACGTTTTTTCTCGCCGAGAGCTCGGCAATCGCATTGGCCTGCGTGATGGGCGCGGCGGCTTGTGCGGCACTCTTCGCGCCCGAGGGCACCCGGCCGCCGATGGCGGCGCTGTGGCCCACGCTGATGGGACTGGGCGCGGCCTTCGTCGTCACGTTCCAGTTCACGCTGTACCTGTTGGACCTGTATGACTTGCGCGTCGCCGCGGAGGACCGGGCGCGCGGCTACCGCTTCCTGAAGGCCGCGGGTGTCACCGCGATGGTGACGGGCGGGCTGATGCTGGTGGCCCCGCTGCTGTTCCCCGTGGCGCTGCCTCCGGGGGCGCTGTTGGGCGGGGCGATGGGGGCCCTGGCCGGCACGCTGGTGGTCCGGGTGTCCATCCGCGCGCTGGTCGGCGCGCCGGACTCGGTCCTCATCGTCGGTGACGGCCTCAAGGCCCGCGCGGTGGCGAGCGCCATCGAGGCGGGCGGCGAGGGCAGCTACCGCGTCATCGGCATGGTGGACCCGCGCTCGAGCCAGGAGCCGCTGGACCAGATGGCGGCCCGATTGGGCGCGGCATATGTCGTGCAGGCTGCTGACGACATGCGCGGGGCCAACTGGGTGGACTCACTGCTCATCTGTCGACTGCAGGGTCGTCGCGTGTACGACGCGACGGGGTTCGCCGAGCGCGTGCTGCGGCGCATTCCGGTGCAGTTCCTCCGGGCGAGCGACTTCGCCTTCGCGGATGAGCTCACCGTGTCGCCGCTGCGCCGGGCCTTCAAGCGGGCCTTTGACCTGGCGGTGGCGTCGCTGCTGCTCACGCTGTCGGCACCGTTCCTGCTACTGGTGGCGGTGGCCATCAAGCTGGACTCGAAGGGCCCGGTGTTCTACCGGCAGGAGCGCACGGGCCTGGGCGGCGCGACGTACTACTTGTGGAAGTTCCGCAGCATGCGGACGGACGCGGAGAAGAACGGCGCGGTGTGGGCGCGGGCGAACGATGACCGTGTCACGCGGGTGGGCAAGTTCATCCGCCGCACGCGAATCGACGAGATTCCGCAGGTGTTCAACGTGCTGATGGGGGAGATGAGCTTCGTGGGTCCGCGGCCTGAGCGGCCCGTGTTCGTCGAGCAGCTCAAGCAGCAGATTCCCTTCTACGGGCTGCGCGAGGCGGTGAAGCCGGGCCTGACGGGCTGGGCCCAGATTCGCTACCCCTACGGGGCTTCGGTGGAGGACGCGCGCAACAAGCTGGAGTTCGACCTGTACTACGTGAAGAACGGCTCGTTGTTCCTCGATGTGGGAATCATCTTCCACACCGTGAGACATGTTCTTCTCGGTCGTGGAGCTCGGTAGGTACACCTCCCGCGGGCCCTCCTCCTCGTGAAGGGGAGGGGGCCCTAGGGGACCCGCCAGGGGTGGCGGGTCGGGCGTCGTGGATGGGGGTTGGGACATGGTGGGGATGGACATGGATTCGCCGCTCCCGGAGTCGTGGGAGGAAGCGCGTGCCCGTCGGGAGCGCGAGCGGGAGCGGGAGACGGAGCGCAACGAGCTGTTGCAGTCCCAGGTGGACCGGCCCACGCGCATCGTCGCCATCGGCGGCGGCACGGGGCTGCCCATGGTGCTCCGGGGCCTGGCGCGGCGCGCGACGCCGAAGGCCGGGGACCCGGGCGTGGACATCACCGCGGTGGTGGCCATGAGCGACGACGGTGGCAGCTCCGGGCGCCTGCGCCGGCTGCACGGCGCGCTGCCGCCCGGTGACATCCGCAACTGCCTGGTGGCGCTCGCCGGCGGCAAGAGCGCGCTCAAGGACGTGTTCCAGTTCCGCTTCGGCGGGGCGCGGGGCCTGGCCGGGCACGCGGTGGGCAACCTGCTCATCGCCGCGCTCGCGGAGCTGAAGGGCGACTTCCTGGAGGCGGTGCGCATGTCCGGGGAGCTGCTCGGCGCGCGGGGCAACGTGCTGCCGTGCACGCTGGCCTCGGTGCAGCTGGTGGCGCAGATGCACGACGACACGGAGGTCGTCGGCGAGCGCAACATCTGCCGGGCCCAGGGCCGGGTGCGCAAGGTGTCCCTGAGCCCGCGCTCTCCGCCGCCGGTGGACGGCCTCCTGGAGGCCATCTACAGCGCGGACCTGGTGGTCATCGGTCCGGGCTCGCTGTACTCGAGCCTGCTGCCCAACCTGCTGGTGGACGGCGTGGCCCAGGCGCTGAAGGAGACGCGCGCGCTGAAGGTCATGGTGGCCAACCTGATGACGCAGCCGGGTGAGACGGACGGCATGTCCTGCCTGGACCACGTGCAGGCGGTGCGCGAGCACGTGGGGCCGGTACTGGACGCGGTGCTCGTCAATGGCACGCAGCCCTCTGCGGAGGCCATGCGGCGCTACGGGCGGCGCGGCTCGTTCACGGTGGACGTGGACACGCGCGAGCTCATCGCCGCGGGCGTGGTGCCGGTGCGGGCGGACCTCCTCAAGGAGGGGTCCAGGATCCGACACGACAGCCGCAAGGTCGCTGCCTGCCTGCTGAAGATGGCGCGCAGCGGCTTGTAGCCGAGCAACCCCATCACCACCTTGGGCGCCCGAACATGGAAGCAACCCTGAGCAGTCCCGGGCCGCGTGTCGTCGAAGTCGATGACCGCGCGGCCTTCATGGCCCTGGAGTCGGAGTGGAACGCGCTCGTCGAGGCCACGACGGACGAGCTGTTCTATCGCCACGAGTTCATCCGCATCTGGCTGGACAACTTCGCGCCGGGGGCGCGGCTGCGCGTGCTGACGCTGCGAAACAGCGAAGGCCAGCTCTCGGCCGCGCTGCCCCTGTGGGAGGAGCGCACCAACCTGTACGGCGTGCCGGTGCGCCAGCTCTCCGCGGCGGCGAACACGCACTCCTGCCGGTTCGACTTGCTGGCCCGCGAGCCGGACGCGGCCGCCGCGATGTTCCTGTCCCACCTGCGTCAGCAGGGCGGGTGGGACGTGCTGCGGTTGACGGACGTGCCGGACGGCGGCGCGGCGTGGCGGCTGCACGCGGCGGCGCAGGCGGCCCGCATGCCGGTGGGCGCGTGGGAGTCGCTCCAGTCGCCGTACATCCCGCTGCCGGGCACGCGCGAGAAGTTCCAGGCGTCGCTCCAGTCCAAGTTCAAGGCGAACTGCCGGCGTCGTCGCCGCAAGCTCGAGGAGAAGGGGAAGGTCACCTTCGAGCGGGTGGACGGTGGCCCCGGCCTGGAGGGCACGCTGGAGGAGGGCTTCCTGCTGGAGCAGAGCGGCTGGAAGGGCGAGCGCGGCACGGCCATGGCGCAGGACACGGCGACGCGGGGCTTCTACACGGAGCTGGCGCGTGACGCCGCGTACCGGGGGAAGCTGGCGCTGTACTTCCTGCGGCTGGATGGACGGCCCGTGGCCTTCCACTACGGCCTGGAGCACGGCGGGCGCTACTTCCTGCTCAAGCCCGGCTACGACGAGCAATTGCGCGAGTGCAGCCCCGGCCAGCTCCTGATGGAGGAGGTGGTGGGGACGTGCATCGACCGGAAGCTCGGCGAGTTCGATTTCCTGGGGCCGGACATGGTGTGGAAGCGCGACTGGACGGACCAGGTCCGGCGCCACACGTGGCTCTACATCTTCAATGACTCCGCCTTCGGCCGGGCGCTGTGCGCGGCGAAGTTCCGGTGGACCCCCGCGGTGAAAGAGGTGGTGGCGAAATGGAAGCGATGACTCCCTCGGGCCGGCTGTTCGTTCCGTCGCTGCCCACGCTGTGGCCCCACATGCTGGTGTCCAAGCCGAGGCCAGGCTCGCTTCCGCCGTTCTCCTCGCCCAACGTCCGCTACTTCTACTTCGCCCGCAACGCGGTGTGGTTGACGGTGAAGATGCTGGGATTGGACAACGGCGAGGTGCTGATGCCCTCCTACCACCACGGCGTGGAGGTGGAGGCGCTGGTGGACGCGGGCGCGACGCCGCGCTTCTACCGCGTGGGCAGCCGCTGGGACGTGGACCTGGAGGACGTGGCGCGGCGAATCACGCCGAAGACGAAGGCGCTGTACCTGACGCACTACGCGGGCTTCCCGGGCCCCGCGGCGGAGATGCGCAAGCTGGCCGACCAGCACGGTCTGGTGCTCATCGAGGACTGCGCGCTGTCCCTGCTGTCGTCCGACGGCGCGGTGCCGCTGGGCACGACGGGGGATGTCGGCATCTTCTGTCTGTACAAGACGCTGCCGGTGCCCAACGGGGGCGCGCTGGTGGTGAACGGGCCGCGCTCGTACAGCCTGCCGGAGCCTCCGGCGCCGCCGTCCGCGTCGACGTTCAGCCACACGGTGTCCGCGCTGCTGCAGAACCTGGAGCTGCGCGGCGGCGCGGTGGGCCGCGGCCTGCGCGGGCTGGTGCGCACGGTGGGGCACGGCACGGTGAAGGCCGCGAGCATCGAGCGGGTGGCCACGGGCACGCAGCACTTCGACCGCAAGCACGTGGACCTGGGCATGAGCCCGCTGACCAAGCGGATTGCCCTGGCGCAGGATTTGGAGTCCATCGTCGAGAAGCGCCGTCGCAACTACTTCTACCTGCTGGGCCGGCTGCGCGACGTGTCGACGCCGCTGTTCAACCAGCTGCCGGCGGGGACCTGTCCGCTGTTCTACCCGATGGTGGTGCAGGAGAAGGCGGAGGTGCTGGCGCGGCTGAGGGCCAAGGGCATCGACGCCATCGACTTCTGGAAGCGCTTCCATCCGGCGTGTGACGCGGGGGCCTTCCCGGAGGTGGCGCAGCTGCGGCGCAGCATCGTGGAGATTCCGTGTCACCAGGACCTGTCGCCGGAGGTGATGGCGGACGTGGCGTCGGTGGTGCGCGACGCGGTGCGGGCGGAGAAGCAGACGAAGAAGCGCGCGGGTTGAGCCGGACGGTGGTGGGTTGGGAGGGGCGTGAAGTCCCCTTCGAGGAGGCGGGGCGGTGATTCGCGAGGACGAGCTGAGGCAGGGGCCCAAGGCCGCGCGGCGGCTGGACGTGAGCGCCGTGGGCAGTCTGTCCGCGCTGGCGGGGATGAGGGCCGAGTGGGACGCGCTGCTGGATGCCAGTGACGCGGGCCCCTTCAATGCGTGGGAGTGGCTGTATCCGTGGTGTCGGCGCATCGCTCCCGAGCGGCGCCCGCTGGTGCTCACCGCGCGCGACGCGGCGGGCACGCTGGTGGGGCTGTTGCCGCTGGGGCTGGAGACGCGCCGCGTGGCGGGGGTGCCGGTGCGTCGCCTGGGCTTCCTGGGCGAGACGCACGTGGGCAGCGACTACCTGGACGTGGTGGCGCGGCGCGGGCTGGAGCGCGACGTGGCGGAGTCCTTCGCGCGGATGCTGGTGGCGCTGCGCGAGGAGTGGGACGTGCTGGACCTGACGGACCTGCGAGAGGACTCCGTCACGGTGGACGTGCTGCGCGAGGTGTTCCGCGGGCACGACGTGCGGCTGTCGGAGCGGTACGTGTGTCCCTTCGACGTGTTGGACCCGCGCGAGCCGTTCGACGCGTTCCTCAAGCGCACGGGCCGGCGCGACAACTACCTGCGCCGGCGCAAGTGGCTGGAGAAGCAGGAGGGCTACCGCATCGAGCGCACGGAGGCGCCGGGCGAGCTGGCCGGGCCGATGACGGACTTCTTCCGGCTGCACTCGGCCCGGTGGGCCGAGGATGGCGGCTCCCAGGGCATCAAGGGCACGGGCGTGGAGTCCTTCCACCGTGACGCCACGCAGTGGCTGGCCGAGCGCGGCCGGCTGTGGCTGTACACGATGAAGGTGGGCGGCAAGGCCGTGGCGTCCGTGTACGGCATCGTCCATGGCAACCGCTTCGTGTACTTCCAGTCGGGTTACGATCCCGAGTGGCGCAACCGCAGCGTGGGCCTGGTGCTGGTGGGGGAGAGCTTCAAGGACGCGCTGGCGGCGGGGCTCACCGAGTACGACTTCCTGCGCGGCACGGAGACGTACAAGTCCGACTGGGTGTCGAAGCAGCGGCGCACGGTGTCGGTGCGCGTGCACTCGGGCACCAAGGCGGGGCAGTGGTACTCGCGCGCGGAGGAGCTGGCGCGCAAGGCCCGCAACGCCGCCAAGCAGGTGCTGCCGGGCACGTGGGTGGAGAAGGTCCGCCGGCTGCGTCGGCGCCGCGCGGCGGTGCACTGACACGGCCGTCGGGTCGGCGCCCCGAAAGAAACGGGGCGCCGATGGGTGCGACTAGTTGCAGTAGAAGTTGTGCGTCTGCGAGTAGCGGCCCGTGAGCTGGCCGAACTCGGAGAGCGTGCCGTCGCAATCGCAGTACTCGCGACCCACCTCGACGCCGTTCACCTTCCAGTAGCGGTTGAACGAGCGCGTCCCGTCACAGGCCCAGATGAGGCCCTGCTCGGTCGACTCGAGCGTCTCCGACTCGGACGGCTGCTGCTCCGGGGCACCACCACAACCACTCAGGACCAACGCGACGACACAGGCCAGCTTCGCGGAGTACTTGAACATGTCGAGCTCCCTACCAACGATGGGGGACGGCGAGACATGTCTACCACGGAGATGACATCAGTCCCGGATAAACTGTAGTCACTGTGTTACGTGAGCCCTGTTTCAGGGCACGTTGGCGATGTCGGCCCGGAGCTGGGCGATGGCGGGCCCCAGCTGGGGCGGCTGCATGCCAGGCGGCACCTCGACGGAGAAGCGCTCGAAGTGCTCCAGGGCCTTCTGCTTGTCGTCGCGGCGCAGGGCCAGGCTGCCCAGGAAGATGAGGGCCTCCTGCGCGTCGGGCCAGGTGTTGACCAGCTCGGTCAGCTCGGCCTCGGCGCCCTGGAGGTCGCCCTTGGTGGCGCGCAGCACGCCGCGGTGCACGCGCAGCTCGACGTGGAACGGGTCCACCGCGAGCCCCTTGGCCGTCACCTGCGCGGCCTCCTCGAACTGCTGGCGGCGGATGAGCTCGTGGCTGAGCATGGACGCGGCGTCCAAATCGCCGGGGTTGGACTCCAGCCGCGCGCGGGCCTGGACCAGCTCCTGGTCCTGCGACTCTCCCATGCCGCCCTGCTGCGCCTGCTGACCGGCGGCGGCGCCCGGGGGCATGCGGCCGGTGGCCTCCTGGCCGTCGACGCGGGTCTGCTGCTCGGAGACGAGCAGGTAGCCCAGGCCGCCGAAGAACAGGACGATGCCGGCGCCCCACAGCGCGCCGGACAACTGGGGGTTGCGCGCGGACCAGCCGGTGGGCGCGGGCAGCTCGCGGGCGCGGGGGCGGCCGTCTCCGCTGGAGGAGGCCTTGCGCTTGAGGTGCTCGTCCTTGGCGCGCAGGGCACCGGCGGCCTCGCGCTCCAGGCGGGACTTCTCCGTGGCGTACTGCTCGGGGGCCAGGTTGTGCTTGTCGGCCTCCAGCGCGCGGAGCTGGTCGATGAGGGACTGGGCGCGCTGGCTCAAGTCATCGAGCACGCCGTCCTTGGACGGCTCGGGCGGGGTGGCGGCGATGGCGCCCCGGCTGCGCATGTAGAGGAGCCACGCGGCGGCGGCGACGAAGGCCACGGAGAGGACGATGATTCCGGGCAACCAGTTCGTAGGCTGAGGCTGCATGGCTTAGCGCTCCAGCTCCCGGCGCACGGCCTGGAGGTAGGGGTCGGCGTCATCCGCCGCGGAAGGGGGGGCGCCCGGCGCGGCGGGCGCGGAAGGCGAGGTGGCCTGGGCCGTGGGCTCCAGGGCGGGGCCCTGCTGGAGCTGTCTCCAGATGACGAAGCCGCCCACGAGGAGCAGCGCGACGGGGCCCAGCCAGACGAACCAGTTGAAGCCCTCGGCCTTGGGCTCCAGGAGGACCCACTCGCCGTAGCGCGACACGAAGAACTCGACCACCTCCTGGTCGCTCTTCCCCTCGGAGACGAGCTCGCGGACCATGTCCAGCTGGGCGCGGGCCATGGAGGACGGGCTGTCGGAGATGGAGAGGCCCTGGCACACCGCGCAGCGCAGCGTCTTGCCGAGCTTCTGGACGCGCTCTTCCAGGGCGGGGGCGAGAGGCTCACTCGCGGCCTGCTGGGGCGCGAACTGGCCGGTGACGAGGCCGAAGGCGAGGGTCAGGGACAGCAGGGCGGCGGTCATCGGAACTCCCGGAAGCCGTATTAACTAGCGCTACCGCCCGGTGTTGGACAGCGAAACCTGAGCGCCGGGCGCCTGCCCTGCTTCCCGGCCTGTAGGTGGGCATCCGTCACGACCCGGGTAGGCTCGGGCCGGGGGGAAGGGCCGCGACGCAATGGCTGGCCGCCCGGTTCGTTCTCGGTGGCGCGTGGCTCGGATGGAGCGGGGCGTTTCGACTTCCTTGGAGAGCGGAATGAAGCTGGCTTGGATGGACGCAGGTGTCGCGGTGGGCCTGGGGTTCTTGTTGGCGGTCTCCCCGGCCGCGGCGGCGAGCCGCAAGGACAAGGAGGCGGTGGAGCGGCTGGCCGCGAGGTACCACGCGCTCAACCAGTTCAACGGGAGCCTGCTGGTCGCGGACGAGACGGGCGTGGTCCTCAAGAAGGGCTACGGCCAGGCGAACATGGAGTGGGGGATTCCCGCCGGGCCCGACACGAAGTTCCGCATCGGCTCCGTCACCAAGCAGTTCACCGCCACGCTCATCCTGCAGCTCGTGGGAGAGGGGAAGGTGAGGCTGGAGGACCCGGTGACGAAGTACCTGACGGACTACCGGCAGGACACGGGCTCGCGCGTCACGGTGACGCACCTGTTGAACCACACCTCCGGCATCCCCAGCTACACGTCGAACCCGAAGTTCGGCGACGTGGCCAGGGACCCCTTCACCGTCGCCGCGTTCGTGAAGGAGCACTGCTCGGGCGACCTGCAGTTCGAGCCGGGGACGAAGTACGCGTACAACAACTCGGGCTACTTCCTCCTGGGCGCCATCATCGAGAAGGTGACGGGCAAGACGTACGCGCAGGTGCTGGAGGAGCGCATCTTCAAGCCGGCGGGCATGAAGAACTCGGGCTACGACGTGTCCGCGACGGTGCTCCCCAAGCGCGCGGAGGGCTATGACTTCAAGTCGGGCCAGTACGTCAACGCGGACTACCTGGACATGGGGCTGCCGTACGCGGCGGGCTCCATCTACTCGACGGTGGAGGACCTGTACCTGTGGGACCAGGCGCTGCGGGGCTCCACCCTGCTGTCGGAGGAGCTGAAGAAGAAGATGACCACGCCGGGCCTGGACCAGTACGGCTTCGGGGTGTCGCTGGAGCCGTTCACGCTGGACGATGGCAAGACGAAGCTGACGGCCGTCTACCACGGGGGTGGCATCAACGGGTTCAGCTCCTTCTTCGTGCGGGTTCCCGAGAAGAAGCAGGTCGTCGTCGCGCTCTCCAACGTGGGGCGCGGCGCGAGGCCCCGGCCGCTGTCCGAGGGCGTGCTGAGCATCCTGAACGGCGTCGCGCCGAAGCAGCCGCTCAAGTCCATCGCGGACGAGCTCTCTCGCATCCTGGCCACGGGCACCGCGCAGCAGGCGCTGGCCACGTACCAGCAGCTCAAGGGCGGCAAGGCGGGCGCCGAGTACTTCTTCGGCGCGGGGGAGCTCAACCGCGTCGGGTATGACCTGTTGCGCGTGGGCCGCGTGCCGGAGGCCATCGAGGTCTTCAAGGCCAACGTGGAGCAGTTCCCCGAGGATGGGAACGTCCACGACAGCCTGGGCGAGGCGTACCTGGCCCAGGGGAACAAGGCCCTGGCGAAGGCGAGCTATCGCCGCTCGCTGGAACTGGACCCGTCCAACACCAACGCGGAGAAGGTGCTCAAGGAGCTGGACGCGCCCGAGGCGAAGAAGGCGCCCTGAGCCGCTCGGCCTCATCATCGGGCTCGCGTGATGACACGTCACGCGAGCCTTTGACGTGTCTGGCTCTCCGGCGGACACGTCAGGGTGATTTCACTCAGGGTTTGAGCTCCAACGATTTGGCTGGGATAGAAAGCGTGAGATTCGGGCCCCGGGGCTGCACTGCGGCCCGGGGATGTTGGCTCGAAAGCACCTGACACCTCGGCTCGAGGCGCGCCTGCGCGCCTGCACCACCCGGAATGGCTGGACGTTGAAGGCGGCGCTGCGCAGTGGCGCGGAGCAGCCGGACTCGCGCATCGGCATCTATGCCGGGGACAGCGAGTCGTACGCGACGTTCGCGCCGTTGTTCGACCCCATCATCCAGGAGCTCGCGGAGGGCGCCTCGCGAGGACACCGCAGCGACTTTTCGCTGGAGGGACTGCCGCTGGAGGACCTGGACCCGACGGGTGAGTACGTCCTGTCGACGCGCATCCGCGTGGGGCGCAACCTGGCGCGCTATGCGTTTCCTCCAGCCATCCACGCGGAGGACCGGAGGCGGTTGGAGGCGGAGGTCGTCGACGCGCTCGCGGGATTGCCCGAGGGGCTCTCGGGTGTCTATCGACCGCTGGGCGCGCTGAGCGAGGACGAGCGGGAGGAATTGAAGGCGCGGCATTGTCTCTTCTCCGCGGAGGACCGCTTCCTCGAGAGCGCGGGCGCGTTGAGGGACTGGCCAGAGGGGCGCGGCATCTTCACGTCCGCGAGCCAGCGCCTGCTGGTCTGGGTCAACGAGGAGGACGCCCTGCGCGTCATCAGCATGCAGCCCGGGGGAGACCTGGCGCGGGCCTTCCTGCGGCTGCGCGGGGCGCTGGCGTATCTCGATGCTCGGCTGGACTTCGCGTGGGACCCGGCGCGCGGATATCACACGTCGTGCCCCACGAACCTGGGCACCGCCATGCGAGCTTCGGTGCACGTGCGCCTGCCCTGTCTGTCTTCACGGCCCGGGTTCGAGGCGCGCTGCAAGGCATTGGGGCTCGCCGTGCGGGGACTCCACGGCGAGCACTCCGCACCGGAGGACAGCGTGTATGACCTCTCCAACGAGCACCGGCTGGGGGTCTCCGAGCGCGATATCTACGCGCGACTCCATTCGGGTGTGCGGCGGCTCATCGAGCTGGAGCAGACCCTGCGGGGCACCCGTCGCCAGCGACGACGGGCGCGCGGGGGCTGACACGCTCAGCGCCTCGCCGTCAGCCGGTTCTCGCGTCCGCGCTCCTCGTAGTCGGGCCAGCCGAAGTGGCCCTCCGACTCCTCGACTCCGAGTTCCGCGGTGTCGGACGCGCGCAGGGCCTCGAACTGGCCGCTGTCGCGCAGCTCGAGCAGCGTCGCGACGAGCATCTTCCCCAGGTGCATCTCCAGTCGCGCATGCGCCTCGGGCGTGCCCCACGTCCCATCCTCGTGGGCCGCCAGCTTCACGCCGTCCAGGCCCACCAGGGCCGGCTTGTGTTCCTTCACGTCCGGCCAGCGGGGGACGAGCAGCTCCGCGAAGTCGTCATGGGTCATGCCTTCGCCCGGCTCGGAGTCGGGGTTCAGGTCGAAGCCCACGTTCAGCGACCCGTTGTCGGTGGAGTACCGGAGCGCCAGTCGCTGGACGGGCCGCGGGTCCTTGTTGCTCCGCGCGAAGTCCTTCACCGTCTTGGCCAGGAACTTCGAGACGCGCGCCTGCTCCTTGCCCAGGTCCAGCGGCGCGACCTTCTTCTTCGGCGGAAGCTCGACGTAGTACGACGCGCGGAAGGCGCCCTCGATGCCCTCCCACGGCGCCAGCGCGATGAACGCCTCCGTCTGGTGGCCCTTGTCGCTCTTCAGTACCAGGTCACACCAGTACGTCGGTTGCGGGTGCAGGCGCGTGGTGCGGAAGATGGACCACTTGGGCTGCACGAAGGGCTTCAGCTTCGCGCTCGAGACGCGGTAGCCGCTGGTGCCGAGCCCGCGGATGAAGCTGTCGTTCTGCTTGGGCGGACCGGACTTGGGAAAGTCGGGATGCTCGTGGGCCCGCAGGGCGGCCCAGTCACGCGCATCGAACAGTTCACGCCAGCGGTCCACGAAGGCGACCGCGCCAGGGGGGAGGGGAGGAGACGACGACATGCCTCTGCTCTACCTCAACGGCCGCGAGGCTTGGGCTCCTCCTCGTCATCCGGGCCCATGTCATCCGGGTTTCCCTCGTCGTCCGGGCCCATGTCATCCGGGTTTCCCTCGTCATCCGGATACATGTCCTCGGGCTCCGGGTCCTCCTCGCGCTCCGTCACATCGTGGCTGTCGTCATACGCGGGCGCGGGGGCCAGCGAGTCCCGCGACTCCCGCAGCTGACGGACCACCTGGACGCCCATGGCCGCCAGGCCCACGACGAAGATGAACGGACCGGGCGACAGCTTCAGGTGCAACAGCGCCCACAAGAGCCCCACGCCCAGCACGCCCACCGGCGCGAAGCGCGTCCACGTGGGACGGGACACCTCGGGCTTGAGCGCGAGCAGCGCCAGCACCGACAACAGCAAGAGCTCCACCAGCACCGCGCCGGACAGGTCCCAGCCCGTCAGGGTGATGGTGCCCGCGTTCGCGGAGTACAGCACGTCGTCCGCGGCCCTCTGCGCGCCGATGACCCGCAGCTCCGGCGGACCCGAGGGCACGGGCGCGTCCGGCACCTCCGGCAGCGTGCTCAGCGTGGCCCAGGGCGCGAACAGCGTCAGCAAGGCCAGCCCCACGCCGCCGAGCGTGAGCACCGACGGCATCACCAGCAACTGGCGCGGGTCGAACCACCGCGCGAGCACGCCGTCGGGGCCGGAAATCACCTTGCGCCACTGGTCATGGATGATGAGCCCCGAGGCCAACAGCCACAGCACGGGCATCACCCCAATCCCCAGCATGCGGAAGCTCAGCGCCGCCAGCAGCGCGGAGAAGGCCGCGGGAATCTCCGGGCGGTAGAGCACCTCCGGCAGCAGCTTCGTGACGCCCTGGGCCTCGCCCGCGAGCCGCAGCTCCCGCGCCAGCGTCAGCACCGCGCCCACCACCGCGAGCAGCGCGCCCACCACGCCCACGCCGTCGAAGGAGGGGAGGATGGAGAGCGCCAGCGCGAACGACAGCACCGCGAGCCCGACGATGCTCTGCGAGTGCGCCGGCACGCTCGCCAGCCACTTGGGGCCGTCGTAGCCGGGGCGCGACTGGCCCGGGTCCGTGTCCTCCGCGGTGTCGCGGGTGCCCGCGGGCACGTAGGCGGCGCCCTGGCTGTGGGCCTCCGCCTCGTCGAGGATGTCCGCCGCGTAGGACGGCCCCTCCAGGGCCCGCCGCGTGGAGTTCGTCCTCAGCGCCGGGCGCGAGCCTGTCAGCCCCTGGGGGCTCTCCGGCATCTTGCCGCCGCAGTTCTCGCAGTACTTCAGCCGCGCGTTCGAGGACTCACCGCACTCCGGGCACCGCATGAACCCACCTTGCTGTGCGGAGGGCGGGGGGAGCCCTCACGGTCAACGCAAGTCGTGGAATAACACGAGGTTTTCACCGGAAGCGAGAGGCCCCAGGTGAAGCACGGGTGACGGTTGCAGCCCCTACGGACGCTGGGCCTCGGCGGCGGGCTCGCTCGTCGTCGTGATCTCCCGGATGCGACGGGTGAGCGACTCCGGGTCGATGGGTCCCACGTGCTTGCCACGGATGATGCCCGACGGGTCGATGAAGTACGTCTCCGGCACCCCCGCCACGCCGTAGCTCACCGCCATGCGCGAGCGCGGGTCGATGAGCTGCGGGAACCTGGCCTCCTGGCGCCGCAGGAAGGCGCGGGCGTTGTCCTCGGAGTCCTCGAACACCACGCCCAGGAACACCGCCTTCGAGCCGTACTCGCGGTGGCCCCACTCGAGCACCGGGTGCTCGTACTGGCACGGCACACACCAGGACGCCCAGAAGTTGATGACCAACGGGCGGCCCTTCAGGTCCGCCAGGCTCACCCGCTCGTTGTTGGTCAGCGAGCGCAGCACGAAGTCCGGCGCGGGCTTGCCCGTCAGCATGAAGGGCACCTCGTGCGGGTTGCGCCCGAAGCCCTTGTAGAGCACCGTGAGCAGCGCCACGGAGAGGACGACGAAGCCCAGCGTGTAGCGCCAGCGCTTCATGCCGCCCCCCGTTCCGCGTCACCCCCGGCGAGGCTCGCGCCGACCTCCGCGCTCGACAGTGCCACCGCCGCCCTGCGACGCGGCCAGATGGCGATGAGCGTGCCCAGCACCAGGAGCGGGATGCTCCACCAGATCCACCCGACGAGGGGGAAGACCCAGACGTTGAAGCTCGCGTTGCCGGCCTGCTCGGAGAACGCCATCAGCGAGACGTAGAAGTCCTCGCCGGCCGTCTCGCGCACCGCGGGCGTGCCGATGGGGTCCGTGCTCCGCTCGTAGTAGTTGAGCCGGGGCTTCATCTCCGTGACGGCGCCGCCCGGCGTCGTCACCTCCAAGCGCGCGGCGACGAAGGTGCGGTGCGGCTCCTCGCCGCTCATCAGCCCCAGGTACTTCAGCTGGTAGCCGTTGAGCTGCATCGTCTGGCCCTTCTTCAGCGTGCCGGACGTGTGCTTCACGTACGCGGACGACGCGGCCACCGCGACGATGATGAGGACGATGCCCAGGTGCACCACGTAGCCGCCGAAGCGGCGCTGCGCCTTGGTGGCGCTGGTGACGAGCGCGGTGAACAGCCCCTCCTTGCGCTCCGACATGCGCACGCGCACCGGCGCCACCAGCTCGCGCACCGTGACGACGGTGACGAAGCCCGCGAGCCCGAAGGTGAGCAGCGGGTAGACGCCGCGCAGCCCCACCGCGAAGCACGCCGCGGTGATGATGAGCCCCACCACGGCGGGGATGATGAACTGCCGGCGCAGCGTGGCCTTGTCCGGCGTGCCCCACGGCAGCACCGGGCCCACGCCCATCAGGAACAGCACGGCGATTCCGCCCGGCACCGCCATCTTGTTGAAGTACGGCTCACCCACGCTGACGCGCACGCCGCGCACCGCCTCGGACACCAGCGGATAGAGCGTGCCCAGCAGCACGGTGAAGGTAATCGCCACGAACACCAGGTTGTTGACCAGGATGCTCGCCTCGCGTGACACCAGCGAGCTCATCCGGCCTTCGGGCACCAGCAGCGGCCCGCGCACCGCCAGCAGGCCGATGCACAGCACCAGCAGCACGCCCAGGAACACCAGGAACGTGGGGCCGATGTCCGACTGGGTGAAGGAGTGCACCGAGTTGAAGATGCCCGAGCGCGTCATGAACGTGCCCAGGATGGTCAACACGAAGGACGCCAGCGCGAGCGACAGCGTCCACAGCTTCAGCATCCGCTTGCGCTCCTGCACCATCGTCGAGTGCATGAACGCGGTGGCCGTCAGCCACGGCAGGAAGCTGGCGTTCTCCACCGGATCCCACGCCCAGTAGCCGCCCCAGCCCAGCACGGCGTAGGCCCACCACGCGCCCAGGATGATGCCGATGGACAGGAACAGCCAGGCGACCAGCGTCCAGCGCCGCAGGGGCGCCATCCACGCCTCGCCAATCTCACCGCGCAAGAGCCCCGCCACCGCCACGCCGAACGGCACCGTCATGCCCACGTAGCCCAGGTAGAGGAAGGGCGGGTGGATGACCATCAGGATGTGGTTCTGCAGCAGGGGATTGGGACCCGGGCCGTCCGGCGGCACCGGCGACACGGCGCCCCAGGGGTTGGCGGGGCCGGCGATGAGGAACGTGAAGAACACGCCCACCGCCAGCATGGTGCCCAGCGCCAGCGACATGTAGCGCGCGTGCTCGCGGCGGTGCAGCCACGCGAAGGCCGCGACGTATGCGCCCATGATGAAGCCCCAGAAGAGGATGGACCCCTCCAGCGCGCTCCACAGCGACACCACCGTGTAGAGCAGCGGCGTGTCCCGGCTGCCCACCTGCGCCACGTACTTCACGCTGAAGTCGTGCGAGACGAGCGCGTACACCATCACCAGGTTCGCGGCGATCATGCAGCCGGCGAAGCCCCACACCGCGCGCATCACCCACGGGAAGCCCGCCTCGCTGCGGCGCAGGCCGGTGACCAGGCCGACCAGCGCGCCGAAGGTCGCGAACGCGAGCCCTCCGAGCACCAGTCCGTATCCAAGCGAGCCGTTCACCGCGCCTCCGCTCCGGGCGTGGCGCTCGCCGTCGTCGTGCCGTCCGACAGCGTCTCACGCCACTTGTTCGGGTCCTCGCCTTCCTTGGGGGCGCGGTACTCGTTCGAGTGGTTCACCATCAGCCGGTTGGAGCTGAACACGCCGGAGGCGTCGTACGTGCCCTCCACCACGACGCCAATCTTGTCGCGGAACATCTGCGGCGGCGTCTCCGTGGAGCGCACCAGCACGCTGGCGGCGCCCTCCGTCACGTCGTTGGCGACGCGGAAGTGCAGGGTGGTGTGTTCGGCGTTCCACTGGATGCTGCCCGGCTGCACCACGCCGCCCAGGCGGATGGTGGCCGTGTAGGCCTTGTCACCCTGGGCCAGCATCTCCGACGGGCTCCAGTAGTAGACGAGGTTCTCACCGATGTTGCCGAAGGCGACGAAGCCCAGGCCAGCGGCGGCCACGAGCAGCGCTCCCAGGGCGAAGATCCGATTACGGGCGACAGGCGTCATGACTGCTTACTCCTTCGCGTCCTGCGAGGCCTGGGGCCGGCGCAGCCAGAGGGACAGCGAGTAAAGCACGAGCGCGGCCACGGTGATGCCGTAGCAGGCCCAGACATAACCCCACCCCCCCTGGATGCGGCCACTTCCCACCTGGCCCGCGGCCTGGGCGAGGACTCCCAGCGTCGTCAGCGTCATCATGTCAGGCCACCTTCGGGGTGTTGTGGACATCCGGCGCGCCCGCACCGGGCAGCGCGTCCGGCAGGGCCACCTCCGCCCGGCGCTCGGCCAGGGCGATGCGGTAGCGCTGGATGAGCAGGGCGATGGTGACCATCAGCATGCCGATGGCCGCCACGCGCAGGGGCAGCACCATCTGCGGATCCACCGTCTTCGGGCTCGACTGCACCTGGTGCAGGCTCCTCCACCAGCGCACCGAGAACCAGACGATGGGCAGGTTGATGGCGCCCAGGATCGCCACCACCGCGCTCCACGTCGCGCGCTTGTCGGGGTCCTCCACGAAGCGTCGCAGCACCAGATAGCCGGTGTACGTCACCAGCATGATGGCCTCCGACGTCAGGCGGGGGTCCCACGACCAGTAGACGCCCCACGTCGGGCGGCCCCAGATGGCCCCGGTCACCATGCCCAGCGCGCCCAGCACCAGCCCCACCTCGGCCGCCGACTCCGCCATGGAGTCCAGCTTCCAGCCCGGCTTCGACTTGAGCAGGTGCGCCACCGCCATCACGAAGTTCAGGAACATGGCCAGCATGGCCACCCACTGGAGTGGCACGTGCACGTACATGATGCGCTGCACGTCACCCATCTCCCGGTCCGGAGGCGCCCACGCCAGGCCCAACCACCAGCCCGCCGCGAGCACGCCCAGGCCCACCACCGGGAGGCCCCACTTGATGAGCTTGTTCATCCGTCAGTCCTCGATGATGCGAGGGAAGAGCATGAAGCCCACGCCCCAGTAAATCAGATTGAAACCGAGCAAAAGCCCTAGCCATGAGCCCAACTGATTCATGGGGTCTCCCTGCAATACGAGCGTGGTCGCCTTGGCCGCGGACAGCAGGGCAGGGATGACCAGCGGGAACAATAGCAGAGGCAGGAGCACATCCCTTGCCCGGGCATTGCTGGAAATCGCGGCGTACACAGTTCCCGGTGCGCTGAGGGCCAGGCTGCCGAGCAGCAGGACACTGCCCAGGTCCACCGCCCCCATGACCACCCGCACTCCGTACAGGGCGACCATGACGGGCAGGAGCAGGAGGCCCAGCGCGACGAGGAGCAGCGCGTTGCCCAGGGCCTTGGACAGGTAGATGGCGCGGGGGTCGGCGGGGGCCAGTCGCACGCCGTCCATGCAGGCGTTCTCGGACTCGACGCGGAAGGACTCGCCCAGGGCGAGCACGCTGGCGAAGAGGATGGCCAGCCAGAAGTAGCCGCCGGCGTTCTTCTCCAACAGGCGCGTGTCCGGGCCCAGCGCGAAGGAGAACATCAGCAGGGTGGCCATCGCGAAGAAGACGATGGCGTTGAGGCGCGCGCGCGTGCGCCACTCGATGAGCAGGTCCTTGCGCAGCAGGGCCAGCGTGGCGCCGATGAGGCCGATGGGCCGGGGGCGCGAGGGGCTTGTTGGCAGATTCACGCCAACACCGCCCGTCCGTCCTGCAGGTGCAGGCGCTCCTCGCACAGGGACAGCCCCTGGTCGATGAGGTGCGTTGCCAATACCACCGTGACGCCGCTCGACTTGAGCTGGGCGATGATGCCCTCCATCTCTCGGATGCCTTCCGGGTCCAGCTCGCCGAAGGGCTCGTCGAGGAGCGCGAGGGTCGGGGCCTTCATGAGGAGCCGGGCGATGGCCAGGCGCTTGCGCATGCCGGCGCTGAAGCCGCGCACCGGGTTGTCGGAGCGCTTGCCCAGGCCCACCCGGCCGAGCAGGCCCTCCGCCGCGTCCTTCGGCGAGGGGTGCCCCAGCAGCCGCGCCAGCACGGTGAGGTTCTGGTGCGCGGTGAGGTCCTCGTAGAGGAAGCTGGCGTGGGACAGGAGCGCCACGTCGCGGCGCAGCTCGTCGCGGTGGACGACGGCGTCCTTGCCCAACACCTCCACGCGGCCCGCGGTGGGGCTCAGCGCGGTGGCGAGCATGCGCAGGAGCGTCGTCTTGCCGGAGCCGTTGTGGCCGGTGAGCAGCAGCGAGCGCCCGGCGGGGAGCGAGTACGTCAGACGCGCCAGCGCCCAGCGACGTCCATAGCGCTTGCTGACGTCATGCAACGCGAGCGCGGCAGCGGCGGAGTGGGGAGTCATCGGGATGCTGGTTCGTATCCGGAATCGCAACTGTCATCCAGTGAAACCCGGGCGGCTGGCCGGCCAGGGGTGGGGCGACCCTGAAGACAGGAAAGTTTTTCCAATGGGTGGGGCACGGTGTGCCCGCGTGGTCCGCCGTGTTTCCCTGCTCCAACGTGTCCAGCCGTCGTCATCCCTCTCGTCCCGCCGGGCTTCGCCCCGAGCGCGGACGTCAGGCGCCTGAATCGGCTATGGCATCACCCCTGCAATGGCTCCCGCGCGAGTTGGAAGTTCCCTGAGGGGAACGTGGGCCAGGGGTTCCTTTTCCGCGGAGGGCGTGATGGCAACGGCGAGGGTCTTGCGGAGGGCGGTCAAGGCGGCGGCCGCTGGCGTGCTGCACTACAGCGGCATGCGTCGGGCGATGGCGGCCTATCGGAGGGTGCAGTCGGGTGGCAGGCGCATCCTCATCGTGAGTTATCACCGCGTGGTGAGCGACTTCACCGGGGAGCTTCAGCGCTCCATCCCGGGGTTGCTCATCAGCCAGGAGACGTTCCGGCGTCATCTCGAGGAGGCCTCGGCGGCCGGCTTCGAGCTGGCGTCGATTGGCGACGCGGTGGATGTGATGTCGGGTCGGAGGGTGGCGAAGAAGGACCTGTGCGTCATCACCTTCGACGACGGGTACCGGGACGTGTACCGGTACGCGTACCCCATCCTGAAGCAGATGGGCGTGCCGGCCATCACCTATCTGCCAACAGCGTTCATCGGCACGAAGCGGCGGTTCAACCATGACCGCCTCTTCCACCTGCTCAGGCGCGCGCAGGAGCGGCACTACCACCCGGTGTACGCGGCGCTGCCGGAGGCGTCGATGGAGCTCTTGGGCCCCATCCTCTCCGGGCAGAAGACGGTGTCCGCGGCGCTGGATGACTTCATCGGGGAGCACCCCACGCGGGTGCTGACGGCCATCATCGACGCGCTGGAGCAGCAGCTCGGCGGTGGCCAGGACCTGGTGCCCGAGCAGGGCGACGTCATGAACTGGGACGAGGTGCGCCGCATGGCGCGCGACGGGTTCGAGTTCGGCGCGCACACGTTGGGGCACACGGTGTTGACGCTGGAGCCGCAGGCGGTGGTGGAGCAGGAGATTCTGGAGTCCAAGCGGACCATCGAGGCGGAGGTGGGCATCCAGGTGCGCGACTTCGCGTACTGCAACGGGTGGTACTCGGACGAGGTCATCCGCGTGCTCGCCTCGAACGGCTTCCGCTCGGGCGTGACGACGGAGGACCTGCCCAACCGCATCGGTGGGGATCCGTTCACCCTCAAGCGCAAGGTGCTGTGGGAGAACTTCAGCCTGGGGATGCTCGGGGACTACTCGTCGCCGCTCACCGGCTGCCAGCTGGATGACTGCTTCGGGCTGCTCGGCGTGAGCCGCCCGGTGCCGGGGCGCAGGACGCACTCCTTCCGCGGCAGCCTGCTGGGCAACGTGCTGGCGACGCCCGACGGAGTGGCCCTGAAGGAGGCTCCGTGAGCGGAGCCGCATCACCGGCGGCGGGGGGCTCGTTCCTCGGCCGCGCCGGTCCCCTGGTGTTGGCCCGGCTGTTCACCGCCGGGCTGACGCTGTCCATTCCGCTCGTGCTCGCCCGGGTGCTGCACCTGGACGAGTACGGCACGTACTACCAGCTGTTCCTCATCGCCACGACGCTCTACTACGTGCTGCCGTTCGGCGTGGTGCAGAGCCTGTACTACTTCCTGCCGCGCACCGGCGAGAAGCGGCCGTACCTGGGGCAGACGCTGCTGTTCATGTCGGGCGCGGGCGTGTTGGGCGCGCTGCTCGTCTTCGCGTTGATGGGCCCGGTGGCGGCGTGGTTCTCCAACCCCCAGTTGCTCGAGTACCGGTGGGAGCTGGCGGCCTACACCGCGTTCCTGCTGGGCAGCTTCCCGCTGGAGGTGTCGCTCACGGCGCAGGGGCGCACCAAGGCCTCGGCCGTGGTGTACCTGGTGTCGGACGCGGTGCGGGCCTCGGTGATGGTGCTGCCGCCGCTCCTCGGCTTCTCGTTGCACGGGCTGATGGTGGCGGTGTGCGGCTTCACGGCGCTGCGCTTCGTGGCGACGTGGGTCGTCTGTCTGCGCGGTGTCACGGGGCCCCTGGTGAGCGGGCCGCTGTTGCGCGCGCAGCTGGCGTACGCGGCGCCCTTCGGCGCGGCGATGTTCCTGGCGATTCCCCAGCAGAACGCGCACCTGTACATGGTGGCGGGCGCGGTGGCGCCGGCGATGTACGCGCTGTACCGCGTGGGCTGCTTCCAGCTGCCGGTGGTGGACCTGCTCTACACGCCCACCAGCGAGGTGCTGATGGTGCGCCTGGGGGAGCTGGAGCGGGAAGGGCGCCTGGAGGAGGGCGTGGACGCGTTCCGCGAGGCGGCCGGAAAGCTGGCGTATGTGTTCCTGCCCTTCGCGGCGTTCCTCTTCGCGGCGGCGCCGGAGTTCATCGGCGCGCTGTTCGGCGAGAAGTTCCTGCCGGCCGTGCCGGTGTTCCG
This sequence comes from Myxococcus fulvus, assembly GCF_900111765.1. The sequence continues at coordinate 44,617 of NZ_FOIB01000005.1, read as the reverse complement.
CATCAGCGTGCTCGGGGTGGTGCTCTCCATCCTGCCCATGGACGGGACGCTCCGGGCGCGCGGGCTGACGCGGGCCATCTTCGTCTCGTACGCGGTGAAGGCGGCGGTGACGGTGCCGCTGGTGTACTTCGGCGTGAAGCACCTGGGGATGATGGGCGGCATCGGCTCGTGGGCGGTGGCGGAGGTGGTGGGCAAGGTGCTCTTGCTCACCCGGATTCCGGCGGCGCTGTCCACGCCCCGACGCTCCTTGCGTCTGGTGGACGTCATCCCGTGGCGGGAGCTGGGGCGCGCGTCGCTGGCGGCGGGGGCGGCGGGGCTGGCCGTGTTCGTGCTCCGGTCGGCGGCGCAGGGGGCCTGGGGGCACCTGCCCCAGGGCTTCTTCTGGCGCGTGCTGCCCCTGGCGGTGGCCGGGGTGCTGTTCTCGGTGGGCTACGTGGTGATGCTGTACGTCGCGGGCGTGCGGCCGCTGGCGGTGCTCGCGGGGCTGCGTCCCCGGAGGACGGCCTGAGGAAAAGTCGGGATGCGCCTGGGGCCTACTTCCCTCCTGGGGGAGCGGTACCTAGGTTGCTCCCCGTCGCGAGGTTGGGTCAGGGAGGCGTGGATGGGTGTCGATGCGATGACGTTGTACCGGATGGCTCGCGGTCTGCGGCTGAAGAAGGTGCCGCTGTTGCCCGCGCTCTTGCGCAAGGCCATCTACTACCTGCACAGCTCCTACGTCCCGGACGAGGCCGACATCGGCGAGGGGACGCAGCTGGGCTACGGCGGAATCGGCGTCGTCATCCACAAGGCGGCGAAGATTGGCCGCCACTGCCTCATCTCGCAGCAGGTGACGATTGGTGGACGCTCGGGCATCGAGGGCGCGCCCATCATCGGCGACTACGTGCGGGTGGGCGCGGGCGCCAAGATTCTGGGCAACATCCACATCGGTGACTTCGCCGTCATCGGCGCCAACGCCGTGGTGCTCAAGGACGTGGCGCCGGGCTCGGTGGTGGCGGGCATCCCCGCGCGGGTCATCCGGCAGGATCCGGACCCGTTGACCACGTACCAGCGGGAGATGGGGCTCCTGCCGCGTCGCTCGCCGCTGTCGGCGGTGCCTCCTTCGGCGTCGGTGCCGAGCTAGGGCCTGCCATGCGCGTGCTCCTCGTGGGAGACCATCCGCCTCCGTTCGGGGGCGTGGCGATTCACGTTCAACAACTTCATCGGTTCCTGCGCAGCCGTGGGGTCGAAGCGAAGGTGCTGGACATCGGGAAGGGCGGCCGGCCGGTTCCGGACGTTCTCCCGGTGCGAAGCCCCGCTCACTTCGGCCTCAGGCTGACCGGGTTTCTCGCCTCGGGGTGGACGGTGCATGTCCACACCAGCGGGAACAACCCCAAGGCGTGGCTGCTCGCGGCCATGGTGGCCGGGGTGCCCGCGGGTCGGGCGCCTCGCTTCATCACGCTGCACTCGGGGCTGCTGCCGGACTACCTGGCGGCGTCCGCGGCAAGGCGCGCGTTCGCCCGGGTGGCGCTCGCGGGCTACACGCGCATCATCGCCGTCTCGCTGGCGGTGCGTGAGGCGCTGCTGTCGTGCGGCGTGCCGGCGGACAAGGTCCTGGTGCAGCCGGCCTTCTGCGCCTCGCAGGTGCAGGCGGGAGAAGTGCCCGTGAAGGTGGAGGCCGCGAGGGCGCGGCGTCGACCGTTGTTGACGATGGCGCACCACCCCTCGCCCGTGTACGGGCGCAAGGTGGCCTTCCGGGCGCTGCGCAAGTTGATGGAGTCACATCCGGACGTGGGGCTGGCGCTGTTCGGCCCCGGGACGAACTCCGAGGAGTTGATCCGCGACGCGCGCGAGCTGGGCGTGGCGGGGCAGCTCGAGGTGCTGGGCGAGCTGGACCACCCCGCGGCGCTGGGGCTCATCGCGCGCAGCGACGTCTTCCTGCGGCCCACGACGCACGACGGGGACTCCATCTCCGTGCGCGAGTCGCTGGCCCTGGGCGTGCCCTGCGTGGCGAGCGACGTCTGCGCGCGGCCGGAGGGGACGCGGTTGTTCCGGGCAGGGGACGCGGCGTCACTCGCGACGAGCATTGGCGAGGCGGTGGCGGCGGGGCCCGCGAAGGTGGCCTCGCCCGACGTGGGGCCGGTGTTGCTGGAGCTGTACGAGGCGCTGGCGCCTCGTCGGTCCGCGCCCGTGCAGGCGGCGCCCGCGGCATGAGCGGTTCTTCACACGAGATTCGCGGGACTCCCGCGAGGAATTCAGACACAGGGGAGATGAGAGATGCGTCGCAGTGATGACCTGGATTTGACGCGCCGGGCGCTCCGAGGGCGCGACCTGGTGGTGTTCTCCAACGACTGGGATGGCGATCCGCTGTCCAAGGTCCACATCATGCGGATCCTCTCCAAGGACAACCGCATCCTCTGGGTGAACAGCATCGGCAACCGCGCGCCGAAGGCGAACGCGCACGACGTGAAGCGCATCTTCTCCAAGCTGGAGCGCTTCACGCAGGGCCTGCGGGAGGTGGAGCCCAACCTCCACGTCCTGTCGCCGCTGGCCATTCCGTTCTACGGCTCGGAGATGGTGCGCGGGGCGAACCGCGAGCTGCTCCGGCTGCAGGTGCGCCGGGCGATGAAGCAGCTGAACTTCCAGCGGCCCATCTCCTGGAGCTTCCTGCCCGCGTCCGCGCCCGTGTCGGGCACGCTGGGTGAGGAGTTCGTCGTCTACCACTGCGTGGACGAGTTCTCCGCCTTCAGCGACACCAACGGCCGGCACATCGCGGAGCTCGAGGACCGGCTCCTGCGCCGGGCGGACCTGTGCATCACCTCCGCCGAGCGCCTCAGGGACAACAAGTCCCGCGTCAATCCGCGCACGGTGCTGGTGCGTCACGGCACGGACTTCCGCCACTTCGTGAAGGCGTGTGATCCGACCACGGTCATCCCCGCGGACATCGCGAACCTGCCCAAGCCGGTCATCGGCTTCTTCGGGCTGGTGGCGGACTGGGTGGACCAGGACGCCATCATCGCCACGGCGCGCGCGCACCCCGAGGGCTCGGTGGTCATCATCGGCAAGACGACGCCGGACTGCGATGACTCCCGGCTGCGGGCCGAGCCGAACATCCACATGCTCGGCCGCAAGGCGTACGCGGACCTGCCGGGGTACAGCCGCGCGTTCGACGTGGCGCTGATGCCGTTCAAGATCAGCGAGCTGACGCTGAACGCCAACCCGCTCAAGGTGCGCGAGTACCTGGCCTCGGGTCTGCCGGTGGTGTCCACGGACCTGCCGGAGGTCCGCAAGGTCGGCCTGTGCAAGATCGCCAAATCCACCGAGGACTTCGTGGCCAAGGTGGACGAGTGCCTCGCGGAGGGCCCGGGCCCCAGCCGTGAGCGCGCGGAGAAGATCTTCAACGAGAGCTGGGACGCGCGCGTGGACGAGATTCGTCACCACGTGGGCACGGCGATGGTGGCCGCGGGCAAGTCGCTTTGAGCGTGGGGCTTTCCGGGCGCGGTGGTCTCGCGCCCGGTGTCCACGTGAGGGTGGGACTCAGGAACGGCTGAGCGATTGTCGGCCCGCAACGGTGCGCTCCAGGTGCGCATAGAGGCGGGCCACTCGCGCGTAGTCCGAGGGCTTCACGGTGGCTTGTCCGAGCAGCCGGTTCAACTCCGCCTTCGCGTCCAGGTAGTGCGACGCGGGGATGCCGCCGTCCTGTTCGAGGAGTCGCGCGGCCTCCGCGTCGGCGAGGGCAGGGGAGATGCCCAGGCGCTCCTGCAGTTGCTGACGGAAGGAGGTGTCCAGCTCGGGGAGCAGGGACTTCTCCACCTTCGCGCGTCGCATGAGCCAGCCCATGCTGCGCACGTACTCCAGCGCGGAGCGGTGTTTCTCCTCCCGTTCCGGCCTCGGGGCGCCGAAGCGCGTGCCGCGTGAGAACGCGTAGAGACCGCTGACGACCAGGACCTGGGCCACGAAGACCCAGATGCCACGCGACAGTGGAGGCGGGGGCGCGAGCTGGTGGTGGTACTCGTCGATGACGAGGGGGCCACGGGCCGCGAGCGCGTTCCAGAAGCGCGCGTTGTCGAGCAGCTCGATGCGGCGGTTCTCCAGGAGGTCCGCGCCGGCGAGGACGTAGATTTCGCCCTGTCCGAGGGCGCGCCGCCACACCGTCACCGCGCCGCCGAGCCCCGCGAGCGGAATCGCATCCGGGTGCTCCATGAGGATGCCGCGGTCCTGGGAGACGCGCAGCGTGCTGAGCCCGCGAAGGGGGCCCGCGCCCAGCCACACGTCCACCGTGGTTCCACCCGCATCCGCGAGGTCCGTGGAGAGCCCGCGCTCACTCGAGGGCAGCAGGGGCCCGGTCTCCAGACGGAGCCACTTCTCCAGCGCGGCCTGGTGCATGCCGAGCTCGCGCGTCGAGAGGTACACGAGCGTGCCGCCCTGCTCGACGAAGTGCTCGACCTTGCGCACCTCTTCGTCCGTCACGGGGCTGCCGATGGGCGAGGCCAGCACGAGCGTCCGGGTGTCGGCGGCGAGTGACTCCAGTGAGGCGAGGTGCGTGCTGACGGCACGTCCGCCTTCCTGGAGGAACAGGTAGAGCGCGCGAGCGCCCTGGGGGCCCGTGTTCTCCACGGAGGGAACGGGCGAGTCGGGCGCATCCGCGCGCGTCGACAGGCCCATCGCCAGCGCGATCGCGATGAGGACACCGAAGACGATGAGCGTCCGTGCGTTCTTCCCGGCGTGGCTCATGCCGCGGCCTCCGCGCCGAGCGTGCCGAGGAGTCGCTCCACCGCGTCGAGGAACCGCGTGGCCTCGTCCACGGGGACGGGGGCCAGGGAGTAGAAGGCGTGGTCGTACCACTCCACCAGACGCTCGACCTCCCGGGTGACGGAGGCGGGAGCCCCTCGCGACGGCAGCTCCGAGGCCAGCTCCCGGTTCGTCTTCACGCGGTCGGGGCGCGCCAGCCGGCGCTCCTCCAGCGCGGACAGCATTCCCAGCAGCGCCTCGCGAATCGCCTCGCGTCCATCGTTCTCCAGGGCCCCGCGCGCGCGTCGCAGGTGCTCCGGTGGCGCGTCCAGCACGAGCGGCGCCGCGGCCCCGACATCGTCCTGTGCTCGCCCCGAGGCGCGCCCCCGGCGCATGGCGCGAACCTTCAGCACGCCCCACAGCACGAGCGCCATCGCCAATCCCAGCATCACCGTGCGAGTCGCCACCGCGAAGCCCTGGGCCTCGCGCGACTCGAACAGTCCCTCCAGCCACGCCTCCAGCTTGCGCAGCCACTGCTTCACCAGATCTCCGTGCCGCTGTCTCGCGCGAGCGAACTCCGGCCGATCCAACACAGCCTTCAGTCGCTGCTGCTCGCTCTCGGGAAGCTCCGTCACCGGCTCGCCGGAGCGGGCCTCCTGCTCACGCAGGGCGCACGCGCGCTCGAGGAACGCCGTCACCTGCTCGACACGCTGAGCGTCCGTCGCGTCCTCGGAGGCGGGAGGCAGCGGGATTCCTCCGAGCCTCCGCTCCAATCGCTCCAGTGACGCGGAGACCTCGGAAGGGCCCGCGCGCAGCGCCTCCGCGAGCGAGCGCGCAGTGTCCTCCCGCTCTTCGCAGGGAAGCGCGGTCAACAGGAGCATCAAGGGCAGGAAGGACACGGACACAGGCGCGCGAGATCAGGCGGCGAGCGGCGACGTCGGCGAGGTATCACCGCCCAGCCGCTGCTCCAGGTCCAGGGCTTCCCGGCGCACGCGCAGGTCCAGGTAGAAGAACGCGCAGACGACGAAGTTCACGGGAGAAAAGAAGGACTGCGCCATGACCTGCAGGAGCTCGACGGGCACCAGCAGCCACTGGGGCGTGCGGGCGATGGTGTCCGCGGAGAACGGGTTGCCGTAGGGCAGCATCACCAGCCAGGAGGGGATGCCGAACAACAGGTGCACCGAGAACAGGATGAGGCTGACGACGGTGAAGAGAATCATCCCCCGCACCACCACCCGCCCCAGGAAGCCCGGCTCCACGCGCCCGGACAGCAGCGCCCCCGAGCGCTGGAAGGCAGCCCACGCGCCCAGGTCCTCCATCGCCAGCACGGGCGGCAAGAGCAGGAAGCGCAGGAAGTACCACAGCATGGCACCCACCATGCCCAGGCCCAGCACCAGCGCACCCAGGATGAGCACCACCGCGCCCAGCGCCTGCGAGCCCGTCGCCGACACGACTCCGCCCACGACGAGCACGATGATGCCGGGGACACACGCCACCAGCATCACGAGCAACGACCAGCCCAGCGACAACACGAACGCCCCCGTCACCGGCCCCACCATGGAGAGGCCACGGCGCAGGCTGTCCGCGGGGCTCACCGGCGTCCCGAGCTGCGTGGACACCACGAAGCGGGACGTGGCGACCATCGCCAGCCAGTAGCTCCAGATGAGGAAGGAGAACATCCCGCCCCACAGCACCATGGCGAGGGCGGACTGCCCCAGCATCTCGAACGGCCTCTCTTGGGCCAGCGCCTGCTGATCGGGTGAGTACAGCATGGGCGTCAGCACCCGCGTGAGCTGGAGCACGCCCTTGGTCGCGATGTAGTTGACCAGCGAGTAGCCCAGGCTGAGCACGAAGAGGGGCTTGAGGTGGCCGCGCCAGAAGGTGACGGAGCGGTCGATGAGCTCCCCCAGGGCCAGGGGACGCAGCGCGGATGCGGAGGCAGGTGAAGTCACGGGACCGGCAGCATAGCCCGGGGAGGGCAGGCCGCGAGCAGCGTGCGCGCCGCGTGCGCCGGGTCCTCCGCCTCCAGAACCGCCGAGATGACGGCCACCCCGGCCGCGCCCTCCAGCGCACGGGCCCGCTCGTCGGTCATGCCCCCGAGCGCGAGCGCCGGGCACTCGAGCCTGCCCGCCAGGGCACGGAAACCCTCGGGCCCGAGCGGTCGCCGCGCATCCCCGGGCTTGGAGCCGGGCGCATGGACGGGGCTCACCAGGGCCAGGTCGGCGCCGCGCGCGTCCAGGGCCTCGGCCTCGTCATGCACGGCCACGCTGAGGAGGCGCCCCTCGGGCAGGCGCGGGCGGACCTGCGAGGGCAGGAGCCCGTGGGCGGGCAGGTGCAGATGGGCGTCCACGAGCAACGCCACGTCCAGCCGCCCGTTGATGAACAGCGGATTGCCCCGGGCGTGGCAGAGCGCGGCGAGCACCCGGGCCTCCTCGAGGAACATGCGCGAGGTGGCCTCCGGGTGACGGTGCTGCACGGCGACGTCCGGGCCCGCGTCCAGCGCGCGGGACAACGCCTCCAGGAGGCGCCCTCGGGGAAGGCGCCAGTCGGTGATGACGACGAGCCGGGGGAGGGTGGGCGCCACGGGAGCGTCCTGTCCGTCCGCGCGGCGCTACTGGACGATGCCGTCGATGGGGCTGGACGCGGAGCCGTAGGCCTTCCGGGGGATGCGCCCGGCGAGGTACGCGTCGCGGCCCGCCTCCACGGCCTTCTTCATGGCCACGGCCATGCGCACCGGGTCCTGCGCGCCGGCGATGGCGGTGTTCATCAGCACGCCGTCCACGCCCAGCTCCATGGCGATGGCCGCGTCGGACGCGGTGCCCACGCCGGCGTCGACGATGACGGGCACCTTCACCGTCTCCAGGATGAGGCGCAGGTTGTGCGGGTTGCGGATGCCCAGGCCGCTGCCGATGGGCGCGCCCAGCGGCATCACCGCCGCGCAGCCCGCGTCCTCCAGCTTGCGCGCGGTGATCGGGTCATCGCTGGTGTAGGGCAGCACGGTGAAGCCCTCCTTCACCAGGATGCGCGCCGCCTTCACCGTCTCCTCGACGTCCGGGTAGAGCGTCTTCTCGTCGCCGAGGACCTCCAGCTTCACCCACTTGCTCATGCCCAATTCCTCGGCGAGCCGGCAGGTGCGCACCGCGTCGTCGGCCGTGTAGCAGAGGGCCGTGTTGGGCAAGAGGCGCAGCTTCTGCCGGTCGATGAAGCTCATGAGCGACGCCTCGCCCGTGGCCTTCAGGTCCAGCCGGCGCACGGCCACCGTCACCATCTCCGTTCCGGAGGACTCGTGACACTGCTTCATGATGGCGTGACTGGGGTACTTGCCGGTCCCCAGGATGAGGCGGGAGGAGAACGTCACCCCCGCGATGGTGAAGGGCTTGTCCTGGATGCTCATGGCCATCTCCTCGCTACCCGCCGCCGACGAAGGTGACGATCTCCACGCGGTCCCCTGGCTGGAGGCGGTGCTCGGGGTGGCGGGCGCGGCGCACCACCTCGGCGTTCACCTCCACGGCCACGCCCGGGCCGCCGACCCGAAGCGACTCCAGCAGCGCCGAGAGGGTGGTTGCCTCCGGCACCTCGCGCGTTTCTCCGTTGACCCAGACCTGCACGGCGTCACGGCTCCTTGCGATGGGGACCCGGGCACGCACTACAGGGGCCCTCTTGTGCTGTCAACGCACACTCCGGCAGTACGTCCGCCAGCGTCACCGCTATACTCGGCGCCATGCTCATGGCTCCCAGCAGGCTTGTCTCCACCGCGCTCGTCGTCGCGCTCGGGCTGCCCGTCACCGCCGTCGCCGCCGACCCCGTCGCGACCCTGGATGCCCCTGTCCGCGCGCCCCAGCCCCTGCTGCACGGCCACCGGTATGCCTTCGTCGCGGGCGGCGTGCTGGCCGTGGGCGGCCTGGGCCTGGGCTTCTTCGCGCAGGGAGAGGCGAAGCGTGCGCAGAGCCTGTCGTCCGCCCGGGAGGCGAGGAGCACGTTGGACCGCGCCCGTTCGGCGTCCACCGCGGCCAACCTGATGTACGCCGCCGCGGGCGCCGCCGTGCTGTACGGGCTGGTGCTGGAGCTGCTCCCGGACGAGGCCGCCGACACCGCCAGCCTCACCTACCACTTCTGACCGAGCCCCCCGTGGCCCTCCGCTCTCCTGTCCCCTTCCTGGCCTGCGGTGCCGTGCTGGTGGCCGTGGCCTGCTCCATCAACGTGGATGACCTCGCCGGGCGCGCCTGCTCGGACGACACCGAGTGTCCCTCCGCGTATGCCTGCACCGCCGTGGCCGCCGACGGCCAGCGCACGTGCGAGGTCGTCTATCCCCCGAGCTACACCGAGGCCGACAGCGGCACGGACGCGGGACCGGTGCCCACGTACTGCGACGACGTGCAGCCCATCCTCGCCAAGAGCTGCGTGAGCACCTGCCACGGCGCGGACACCAGCGGCAGCGGTCAGTCCTCGTTCCGCCTGGACTACTACGAGCCCACGGGCAACGGCGTGCCGGGCGCGCGCGCCAAGGCGCTGCGCATCCGGGTGCGCACGTCGGACCTGAAGGACATGCCTCCCACGGGAAGCGGCGTCACGCAGCCCACCGCCGAGGAGCGGGCCCTGGTGGCGCGCTGGGTGGCCGGTGGCGCCCCCTTCTGTGACAGCCCCGATGCCGGGCCCTGACGTCGCGGCCGTTCCCCCTCGCTTCCCTCGTCCCCGGTTTCTCCCGAGCCCAACATGAAGAAACTCCTCGCGGGCGCCACCGGCGCGGCCGCCCTCCTCGTGGCCTGCACCATCGACGTGGCGGACTTCACCGGCAAGACGTGCGAGACGGCCGGCGACTGTCCCGACACCCACGTCTGCGTCGCGGTGAGGCAGGGCCAGGGGCGCACGTGCGAGGTGCTCGGCCTGCCCTCGTCCGACGCGGGTCCCATCGACGCGGGGCCGGTGCCCACGTACTGCGAGGACGTGGCGCCCATCCTCGCCAAGAGCTGCGTGAGCACCTGCCACGGCGCGGACACCAGCGGCAGCGGCCAGTCCTCGTTCCGTCTGGACTACTACGTGGCGCCGGATGGCGGCGCGGACGGCGGTGGACTGCCGGGCGCATTTGCGAAGGCGGACAGAATCCGCGCGCGCACTTCGGTGTTCCAGGACATGCCGCCCTCGCCGACCACCGTCCCGTTGCCCACGGCGGAGGAGCGCGCCCTCGTCGCCCGCTGGGTGGAGGGGGGCGCTCCGTTCTGCGATGACGCGGACGCGGGCGGCGGCGCGCCGGATGGCGGTTCTCCGGACGCGGGCGGCGACGCGGGACCGTAGTCCGTCGGGCCGTGAGCACGCGGAGAAGCAGGGTGCCTCTCTCTGGGCAACCCGCTTCTCCTGTCTGGGCAGTTCCTGGGAATGTTCCCACGCAGAGCGGCCGGGCGAGCAAGGCCCGGGTGCACGCCGAGGGCCCCCTGTGTCTTCACCCGCGCGCGCGCAAGCCCTGTGCAAGTTCGAGGTGAGCGCTCACTTTCTGTCCAACACCGGGGAACACTCACTCCGGACAGCCTACCGAAAGGGGCAGGACGAACATGCGCAAGCTCATGATGGCGGTCGGTGCGGTCGCGGCGATGGCGATGGTGACCGGTTGCAGCAAGCGGGACAACGTGGCGGAGCAGCGCCAGGACGTCGCCGAGGCGCAGGGCGAGGCCCGCCAGGAGGTGGCGGAGATTCGCCAGGACGAGCAGCAGGACATCGCGAACACCCAGCGCAACGCGCAGGAGGACATTGCCGAGTCCCAGCGTGAGGCGAACGAGGAGATCGCCAGCGCCCAGGAGGACGTCCGCGATGAGCAGGCGGACCTCGCCGAGGCGCAGCGTGATCGCAACGACGAGCTGGCCCAGGGCGGCTCCGGCACGGCGGGGGCCATGGCCGCGGCCACCAGTGTCTCCGGTCGCGTGCTCTCCACCAGCGGCAACTCGCTGACGGTGGTGGACACCTCCAACAACCGTCAGCTCAAGCTGAAGACGAACGACCAGAGCCGCATCCTCCAGAACAACCAGGAGGTGAAGCTGGGTGACCTGAAGGAGGGCGACCAGGTCCGCGCGTCGTACGTGCAGGACGGCAAGGACATGGTGGTCCGCGAGCTGAGCGTCACGCAGAACGTGACGCCCACCAAGTAACTCACGGGGCGCGGTCGGGCGGCTCGTTTCCTCACGGGCGGCCCCGGGACGGCTCCCACTTCGGTGGGGGCCGTTCCCTTTTTTCCCTGAATCCATTCTGAAGGGTCGGAAGTGTGTGTCGGACCTGGATGGTAGGCAGGACGCGTGAGGTTTCCTCACGCCTTCCCAACCCTGGGGAGGTCCTTCGCACACCAGGAGCCGTCCTTCGCATGGGCACCCACCATCCGGACCAGCCTTCCCTCAAACCCTTCATCCTCTTCTCCGCGGGCGCCACGTCCTACGAGTTGATCCGCTACCTGGGCTCGCGTGGCTCGGGGGAGTTGCTGCTCGCCCGCAGGCACTACGCGGACACGCCCGGCGACCTGGTGCTCATCAAGCGACTGATGGACGCGGAGGACGAGCTCGGCAGGGCGCGGCTGCGGGAGGAGATCAAGCTGCTGATGCGGCTGTCGCACCCGTCCATCGCGCAGGTGTTCCTGGTGCGCGTGCACGACGGCTCGCCCCACCTCGTCATGGAGTACGTGGAGGGCCAGAGCCTGGAGACGCTCATCAGCTTCGCGGCGCTGCGGCGTCGGCCGCTCTCGGAGGCCTTCACCGCCTACGTGGGCGAGCAGCTGTCGGACGCGCTCCACCACGCGCACTCGCTGGAGGATGACCGGGGCAGGCCCCTGGGGCTCGTGCACCGGGACGTCAGCCCGCGCACGCTGCGGCTGGACGTGCGCGGCCACGTGAAGCTGGCGGACTTCGCGCTGGCGTGGGCGCGGCTGCCGGGGCGCGTGGCCACCGAAGGCCACGTGGTCCGCGGAGACCTGGCGTACGCGTCGCCGGAGGTGCTGCTGCGCCGTCCGCTGGATGGGCGCTCGGACCTGTTCTCCCTGGGCGTGGTGCTGCTGGAGCTCGCCACCGGGTTGCACCTGCTGGACCTGGAGCCGGTGGAGCGCGCGGCGCTCGCGGCCGGCCCGCATCCGGACGCGGAGGCGCTCCAGGCGGAGTCGCCCAGCTGGTTGCCCCTGCCGTTGATGGCGGCGCGCGTGGCCTGCTTCGCGCCGGAGCACGTGGAGCATGCGACCCGCTCCCTGTGCTCGCCGCTGCGCTCCATCCTGACGCGGCTGCTGCGCCGGGAGCCGGAAGAGCGCTTCCAGACCGCGCTGGAGCTGCGGGACGCGCTGCGCGGGGTGCTGGCGGGGCGGGGGTACGCCTATGGTCCGACGGAGGCCGCGCGGGAGGCCCTGCAGGTGCGCCAGGAGGCGCGCTCCCGGGGGCAGGCCGCGGACGTGCTGTCCCCGGAGGACGCGCTGGCCGGGTGGGGCTTCCCCCGTGGCGTCATCGCCACCGGGACATGAGGCCCCGCGCGGGCGGAAGGGTGCTTGTCTGGGGCCGTGGGATGGGCAGACTCAGGCACCTATGGGTGACGTGAACGAGCTCCACCAGCGCTGGTGCATCGCGGACGGACACGCGGACTCCCTCATGTGGAACCGGGACTTGTGTGTCCGCTCCGACGAGGGGCACGTGGACTTCCCCCGCCTGCGGGAGGCGGGGGTGAAGCTGCAGTGCTTCACCATCGTCACCCGGGGCTTCCCCTTCATCGGCGGCTTCCCGGTGTTCGCCGCGTGGCGCGGCTGGCCTCGGGAGGCGCGCGCCAGTGAGTGGACGCGGGCGTTGTGGCAGCTCGAGCGGATGGATGCGTTCTGCCAGCGCTCCGGGGACACGGTGCGCGTGGCCGCCTCGCGTCAGGTGTTGGACGACAACCTGGCCCAGGGGCGGCTGTCCGCGGTGCTGGGCGTGGAGGGCGGGCACGCCATCGAGGGGAAGGTGGAGCGGCTGGCGGAACTGCACCGCCGGGGCGTGCGCTTCATGGGGCTCACGCACCTGTCGAATAATGACTTGGGAGGCTCCTCGTTCCCGATGATGGGCAACCGGGGGCTGACGACGCTGGGCCACGAGGTGATGGAGGAGATGGCCCGGCTGGGATTGAGCGTGGACGTGGCGCACGCCTCCGAGCGCACCCTGGAGAACCTCTTCGCCCATCCCTCGGTGCGCTACTTCTGTTCGCACACGGGCGTGCGCGCGGCGGGCGGCGGGTGGCGAAACCTGAGCGACGCCTCGCTGCGCTTCATCGCGGACCGGGGTGGGGTGGTGGGAATCATCTTCGCCCCGGTGTACCTGGGCGGGGACTCGGTGGACGACGTGGTTCGCCACATCGAGCACGCGGTGGACGTCATGGGTGAGGAGGGCGTGGGCCTGGGCTCGGACTACGACGGCATGGTGCCCTTGCCCAAGGGCATGAAGGACGTCACGGACCTGCACCTGCTCACCACGGCACTGCTGCGCCGCCATCCGGAGTCCTGGGTGGAACGTGTCATGGGCGGAAACTTCCGGCGTTTCTTCCAGTCGACACTGGGTGGTTGACCGGGAGCGGGACGCTCGAAATATTGGGTTCAGCCCATGAACCGCTCCTTCCTCGCACTCGTGTCCGCTGTTGGCTCCCTCCTCCTCACCGCTTGCGGTGGTCCCGGCTCGGGGGACGACTGTGACGAGCCGGGGAGCTTCATCTGTCAGGAATCCGTCCTGGCCCTGGAGTGTCGTTCCGGGAAGTGGCGGCAGCTGCCGTGCCGGGGCCCGCTGGGCTGCCGCGAGTCGGACGAGGCGGTGCGTTGTGACACCTCCGGCAACGGCCCGGGGGATGCGTGCGCGGCCAGCGCCGAGGGCCGGGGCCTGTGCCGTCAGGACGGCAAGGCCATCCTGGAGTGCCGCGAGGGCATCCTGGTGGAGACGGCCTCGTGCACCTCCTGCGTGGTGGAGGACACCGAGGTGTCGTGCCAGCCGTGAGGCGGTGAAGGCGGACGTCAGGAGTCCCCGGCGCGCGACGTGTGGTAGCCTCGGAGCGCCGCTCGCGGGACTCCGATGCGACTTCCGATTCAAGCCTTTGGAGCCTGACACGCTGGTCGTTTCACTCTTCCCCGAGCGGCGCTCCTCTCGTCTTCCCGGAGGCAGTGCGCGCGATGGCCTTGCCCGCCGAAGTCCGTATCGAACAGGTCGCCCGAGAGGACCTGGTGATGTTCGTCAACGCGTGCTTCTCCTGCACCGGCCAGCGGGAGTTCTACGGTGACGCGCGCGGACAGTCGGTCTCCATCGAGTTCCTGCACCAGTACATCCTGGGCAACTACCGGCGCCTCTACCGCCGCACGCTCGCGGCGGGCATCAACCACTTCAACCAGGCGCAGATCATCCTCAACCTGCTCGCCGCCGGCAGTCCCGTGGACCCGGCCGAGCGAGGAGAGGAGGGGGCCCTCATCGCCGCGGCGCTGCGCCGGCTGCCCTCGCAGCGCGCGTTCCGGGTGTTGGAGTCCCTGCGCTCGCGGCACGTCAACAACCGCCGCAGCCGCGCCATCGTCCGGGAGTACCTGGCCGGGCGCTCGAACCTCTCCTTCGACGCGGTGAAGTACCGCTCCAAGCTGCGCGCGGCGGTGGTGCACGGGCACGTGAAGCTGGAGGGCGAGCTGGGGCCCTTCCTCTTCAAGGGCTGGAAGAAGCGGGTCTTCACCCAGCCGCTGTTCGAGTCCTTCCGTCGGGCGCACTTCGCGCAAGAAGCGCTCTACGAGCTGCCCTACACGGTGGCGGAGGGACTGGCGCAGAAGCACGGCGTCCCGCGCGACGTGTTCCTCCAGCGCATCGAGCCGCGCCTCACCCAGGCAGAGCGCCTGCGACTCCAGGAGTCCGCCGCGCGCGAGGGGGGCGTGGAGCCGGCGGTGGACCTGTCCCGCGCGCCGCTGACGAAGCTCGCGCTGTATGTGTTGTCATTGAAGGCGGAGGCGCGGGCCTCTCGCCGCGAGGAATTGCACGCGGCGCTGGAGGGCTCGGCGGCGCGGGTGCTGGCGCGCGCGAAGCCTGCGTTGGGGAAGGTGGCGGCGGTGTTGGACCGGAGCTATTCGACGTCGGGCTCGCTGCAGAAGCGTCGGCGTCCGCTGGCCGTGGCGCTGGCGACGCACTACCTGCTGTCCTCCGCGGCGCGGGAGTACCGCGCCTTCTGGACGGGCGAGCCCGTGGAGGATCCGCTGACGGTGTCGGCGCGAGGGCAGACGGACCTGGCCACGCCGCTGTTGGACGCGCTGGAGTGGGGCGCGGAGCTGGTGGTCATCGTCTCGGATGGCTACGACAATGACCCGCCGGGCGCCGTGGCGGAGCTGACGCGGGTGTTCCGCGAGCGCCTGGACCGGAGCCGCCGCACGGCGCTGGTGCACGTCAATCCCGTCTTCGACGCGGAGGAGTACGCGCCGCGCTCGTTCGGCGCGGCGGTGGCCACGGTGGGCGTGCGAGACGCCGAGGATGTCCCGACGGTGCTCGGCTTCGCGCGCTTCGCGGAGGGCACGGCGTCACTGGCGGAGCTGGAGCGCTACCTGTCCGGACGCGTGGATTCGTGGCTGAAGCCCCAGGTGCGCGAAGGCGTGGACGAGGTGGAGGCATGAGCACGGGACGAACCGGGCGCGCCTGCGCGCGTGTCACCGTGAGCCGTGGAGTCTGCTGCTCCGTCGCGAGGTGTCCCTCGTGGCGCGGTGGGGGCTCGGCGCTGTGTCCGAGGAGCGAAGCACCGGGAACGGAGTGGACGCATGAGTGACACGCGACTCATCCGGCGACTGGAGGCGCACGGGCTGCGCTTCGCGCCCGCGCAGGCGTGGAACCGCATGCGGCTGGTGCCGGTGCTCCGCGACGAGGTGCGGGACGACCTGCGCTTCGCGCGCCGCGAGTACTCGGAGTGGGCGGCGGTGGTGTCCCTGGAGGGCGAGCTCGAGGGCCGCGGCCTCAAGTACATCTCCTACGTTCCGCACGGCATGGTGGTGAGCTGGGGCCAGCGTCAGGCGGACGCCGTCTACGGTACGCGGCTGAACGTGCGCGACGGCAAGAAGGTGATGGCCGGCCCCCTCCCGGTGCGCCTGCTGCACCGCATGGTGCACCGCGAGGACAAGAACCAGCTGCGCATGCTGCCCCTGCACCTGGCGATGGAGGGCTTCCTCGCGCAGCACTTCGGCGGGCCGGAGATCGCCTGGTCGGAGTACTCGCGCGACGCGCTGACCTACGGGCTCAATCCCCGCATGGAGTCCTCCGTCCCCGGCTGGCTCAGCTCGGTGTTGGACGGCGCGCTGCGCACCTTCGAGGTCCACGAGAAGCAGGTGGGCCTGCTGCTCTTCAACGCGGACGAGCTGCTGTCCGCCTTCATCGTCTCGCATCCCGACGACTACCGCGTCCTGCACCGCACGCTGCTCGAGGACTTCTACGGCGAGCTGCTGCTCCAGTACGGCTATCTCCAGGAGGTCGTCGAGCTGTGGACGCCGCTGGACGCGAAGCGGGTCTCGAGTCTGGGTGATTTGCGCGCGGAGGTGACGCGCATGCGCGAGGACTGGGGCGCCTTCCACGGCTTCATGGCTGGAGGCCTCTTCGGCGTCGAGGTGTCGTCGCAGAAGGTGTACGAGGCCGGCCCGTATCTCCTGCAGCGCTTCCACACGAGCCTGGTGCCCTCGGAGGAGAACCACCTGGGCGAGGCCATCGTCGGCAAGGACGGCACGCTTCAGTACCTCAAGACGTACCGCCTCTCCGCAGCGCAGACGCGTCGAGCCTACCTGCTGCAACAGCTCGCCCAGTCCCAGTGGAACCTGGACGGCGTCGCCGAGCAGATGGGCTCCACCCGTCAAGAGCTCGTCACCCGCATCCAGAACGCGGGCTTCGGTTATCTCCTCAAGGCACATGTCCTCGAGGAGGCCCGCCGACTGGCGACACGAGGGCGCTGAGTTCCTCAGAGTGACGCGAGGAACGCGTCCAGCACCGCGTTGACGCGCTCGGGCTGCTCCTGGTTGGCCAGGTGCGCGGCGCCGGGGATGACCTCCAGCCGGGCACCTGTCACCAGGTCCGCCATCTGCTTCGCCTTCTCGGGCGGGGTGATGGCGTCGTTCTCTCCCACGACCATCAACGCCGGCCCCGCGTAGCGCGCCAGGATGTCCTTGCTGTCGGGCCGCAGCGCCATGCCACGCTGGGCGGCGGCGATGGCCTGGGGCGAGGCCGCGCGCATCTGCGCCTCCACCGCGCGACCCACCTGTGAGTCCGCGCCCGAGCCGACGAGCTTGGGCAGCAGGGCCTGGATGACGGGCTCCACGCCCTTCTCCAGCGCCTCCTTCGCGGAGGCCTCGCGGCGCGCCTTGCCCGCGTCGTCATCCGCGGTGCACTGCGTGTCCATCAACACCAGGCCCGCCACCCGGCCCGCGTCCTCGCGCAAGAGCGCCATGGCCGCGTAGCCCCCCATGGATACCCCGCCCACGACGGCCCGGTCGATGTCGAGCGCATCCAGCAGCGCGAGGGTGTCCTGGGCGATGAGGGACATGAGGGTCGGCCCCTCACCGAGCCCGCTCCCGCCGAAGCCCCGCGTGTCCGGGAGGATGAAGCGGTAGCGGCCCGACAGGGCCTTCACCTGCGCATCGAAGGACTCCCCGTTGAGGGGGAAGGCGTGCAGCAGCACCACCACCGGGCCCTGGCCCACGTCGCGGTAGTGCAGGGGACGGCCATTCACGGTGACGGTCGGCATGCATCCTCCAGCGAGCGGCCTCACAGCCACTGCTTGTGTTTGAACCAGAAGAAGAGGGACACGGGCAGGGCCACGATGGAGACCCACATGGCAATGTAAGGGCCTCGCCCCGACAGCGCGTCGAAGTTCTGCCCGAAGAATCCGACGATGAACGAGAGCGGCAGGAAGATGGTGGCGAAGATGGTGAGCTGCTTGGTGATGTCGTTCGTCTTGTTGGCCACCATCGACAGGTAGCCATCCATCACGTTGCCCAGGATGTCGCGGCCCGCGTCAATCTGCTCGTACAGCCGCACCAGGTGGTCGTACACGTCGCGGAAGTAGAGCGTGGAGCGCTCGTCGACGTGGGGGATGCCCCGCCGCGCCATCAACCCCACCACGTCGCGCTGGGGGGACAGCACCCGGCGCAGCTGCACCAGCATCCGCTTCAGCTCGAAGATGCGCTGGAGCTGGGCCTTCTCCACCTGCTCGAAGATGGCCACCTCCAGGTCCTCCAACTCGTCGCTGAACGTGTCGAGGATGGGAAACTGGGCATCCACCAGCCCGTCCGCCAGCAGGTAGAGGATGAAGTCCGTGCCGCGCCCCAGGGTGGCCAGCGGGTCCGCGCGCACGCGTTGTCGCACGGCCTCCAGCCCGTTGAAGGGCAGCTCGTGCACGCTGATGATCCACTCCTTGGCGAGGAAGAAGTGGTGCTCATGCAGGGTGAGCTGGCAGACGTCCTTGCCCGCGCTGAAGCCCTGGAGCACGACGAAGACGTGGTTGGGGTACTCCTCCAGCTTGGGGCGCTGGTCCAGGTGGAGGCAGTCCTCGACGGCCAGCTTGTGCAGGCCGAAGCGCTCGGCGAGCCGGGCCATCTGCGCCTCGTCCGGCTGGAGGACGTCGATCCACTTGCGCCCCTCCTCTTCGAGCAGCTCCTCACCCCCGGTGAAGAGGGCTCCGTCCTTCAGCAGACAGACCTGAATCATCCCGTAGCGCTCCCGGGCCTTGCGGCGCGGCCCCGGTCCGAGTGCTAGAACTCCCCCGCGCGGAAGTCGAGCGCTAGAGTGTGCCCCCCGTGTCCGCAGACGCCGAGAACCCGCAGGCCTCCCTGACTCCGAGGCTCGAAGAAATCCTCCAGGCCCACCCCGACGGCGCCTTCGCCGGCCGGCTGCGCAAGGTGTACGCCGCCGCCGCCCAGGCCATCGCCCGGCTGAGCGACATGGACCTGGTGAAGTACGAGACGCCCGTGGTGGATTCCAGCCCGGACCTCTCCCTCTGGGAGGAGATGGCGCCCGTCATCCGTGACACGGTGATGGACGTCAACGCGCTCCTCAACGTCATCCGCGTGCAGTTCCCCGCGCAGCCCGGTGGAAACCTGGCCGACCTGGTGCTGAGCGGCACCAAGGACCCGGGCATGCTGATGCATGACGCGATGACGCAGCTGGCCCAGGGCATCACCCAGCTGGGCGAG
Organism: Myxococcus fulvus; assembly: GCF_900111765.1. The sequence continues at coordinate 25,755 of NZ_FOIB01000005.1, read as the reverse complement.
GCCATGCGCAACCCGTCCGTGGTGAGCGACCGGTGGACGCTGCTGGCGGAGATCCAGCGCTTCCGCTCCAGCTTCCGCGAGCGCGTCAGCAGCCTCGTCTTCGAGACGGCGAGCACGCTGGGCGAGGTGACGCGGGCGCAGGTGGTGCCCGGCCACGAGGCGGAGGTGAAGGCCGCGGTGACGGTGCGCGCCATCTCCGCGGACCTGGGCCGCATCCTGACCGCGCGGCTCAACAAGGTGCGCGAGGCGGAAGCGCAGGACGTGCAGTGGAACGCGCAGCAGCTCCAGACGGAGATGGACGCGTTCGGCCGCACGGCCGCGTACCGGAACCTGCGCGCGCAGGACAAGCGCCACATCGTGGAGATGCGCGCGGAGGTGGGGCGGCTGGCCATCCTCGCCAACCCCTCGCGCGAGGAGCTGCTGAAGGTCGTCAGCGAGCTGGACACCTTCGTGCGTGGCCTGTCCGCGGTGAACCAGCGGCAGATCCTCATCATCCATGACCGCGAGGTGTGGGCCTCCTGCGGCGTGAAGCTGGAGCGGGCCCTGTCGCTGGTGGACGAGGACGCGCCCGTCTCCGCGCGGCTGCTCGCCGAGGCGGCCGCGGCGGCCCAGTCGCTCTACGGGCGCGCGTCGGACATGGACGCGTTCCTGCGCAAGGCGCGCAAGCAGCCCCTGGCCCAGCTCACGGGCCCGGAGCTGGGCGCGACCATCGAAATCTTCCAGGGACTGCTCGCCCAACTGGACGTGATGTGATGCCGGCCTCCAGCAAGGTCGTGACGCCGCGCCCGCTGCGCGAGGCGGACCTGTCCCGTGTCGAGGGCGTCTTCACGGACGTGGACGGCACGCTGACGACGGGCCACAAGCTGCGCTCGGACACCGTGCGAGCGCTGGAGCGGCTGTCCGACTCCGGGCTGCGCGTGGTGCTGGTGAGCGGTCGTCCGGCGGGGTGGGGGGAGGCCTGGGCCCGACAGCTCCCGGTGGATGGCGTCATCGTGGAGAACGGCGGCCTGTTCTTCCTGCGCGGCAAGCGAGGGCTGCGCAAGGTGTACCTGGAGGCGCCCGCCGAGCGCGTGGCGAACCGGCGCAGGCTCCAGGCCGAGGTCGCCCGGGTGTTGAAGCAGGTGCCCGGCGCGCGGCTGTCGGTGGACAGCGCGTACACGGAAGTGGACCTGGCCGTGGATTACAACGAGGAGGCCCGGCTGGGTGAGGAGGGCGCTGCTCGCATCGAGTCGCTGCTGCACGCGCGAGGCGTGACGGCGGTGCGCTCGTCGGTGCATGTGAATTGCTGGCTCGGCCGCTTCGACAAGCTGAGCGCGACGCGGAGATTCGCGCGGGTGGCGTGGGGGGAGAAGTTGGAGCCCCGGGACGGCCGCTACGTGTACGTGGGGGATTCTTTCAACGACGCCCCGATGTTCCAGGCTTTCGAGCTGGGAGTGGGCGTGGCCAACGTGCGCGCGGTGCTGGACCGCATCGACGCGCCGCCGGCCTTCATCACCCGGGCGGCGGAGGGCAAGGGCTTCGAGGAGCTGGCCCGGACGCTGCTGGCCCGGCGGAGCCGAAGGGCTCGTGAGGAGTGACACCGTGAATGTCGTGAAGTTGGAGCTGGCGCGCGGACTGGGACGGCACCTGCGCGCGGGGCACCCGTGGGTGTTCCGCAAGGCGCTGGAGCACGTGCCGCGCATCCCCGCCGGCAGCGTCGTGGACCTGACGGAGAACGGGAAGTTCGTTGCGCGCGGGTACTACGACCCGCACTCGGCCATCGCCGTGCGGGTGCTGACGCGCGACTCGCGGGACACGGTGGACGCGGGCTTCATCACCCGGCGCGTGCGCCAGGCGCTGGCCGAGCGCCAGTCGCTCATCGACCTGACGGACACGGACAGCTACCGCCTGATCCACGGCGAGGGCGACGGTCTGCCGGGCGTGGTGGTGGACCTCTACGCGGGCTGGGCGGTGATGAAGCTGTACTCGGCCGGCCTGACGCCGTACCGGCCGCTCATCATCGAGGCGCTGAAGGCCGGAGTGCCGGGGCTCAAGGGCATCGTCGGCCGCGACGAGGTGGCGCGCGACGACGTGGAGGAGGACGAGGGCCGGGGCACCGGGCGCATGTTGTACGGCTCGGAGGCGCCCGAGCAGATCGCCATCCGCGAGCGCGGCGTCACCTTCATGGTGGACGTGTGGAAGGGACAGAAGACGGGCTTCTTCCTGGACCAGCGCGAGAACCGTCACCTCATCCGTCGACTGGCCAAGGGCCGCGACGTGCTCAACTGCTTCAGCTTCAGCGGTGGCTTCTCGGTGAATGCGGCGCTGGGCGGAGCCAACAGCGTGTTCTCGGTGGACCTGGACCCCGAGGCCATCGCCCTGGCGCGCGAGAACTTCACGCGCAACGGGCTGCCGGCGGAGAAGCACGACTTCCTCGCGGCGGACGTGTTCAAGGTCATCCAGTCCTTCAAGGACGAGGGCCGCACGTTCGATTTGCTCATCCTGGATCCTCCGGCCTTCGCCAAGAGCCAGCGCGCGGTGCAGGCGGCCATCGACGGGTACGCGTCGCTCAATCGTCAGGCGCTGGGAATCCTCCGGCCCGGTGGGCTGCTGGCCACGGCGTCCTGCTCGGCGCGCGTGAGCCCGGATGAGTTCATGGGCGCGGTGCGCGAGGCGGGCTTCAAGGCCGGCGTGGACCTGGCGCTCGTCGAGGAGCGCTACCAGCCGCCGGACCACCCCGTGCGCCTGCAGTTCCCGGAAGGGAAGTACCTGAAGTTCTACGTGCTCCAGGCCGTCTGACGCGCGGCGAGTCGTGGACGCGAGGTGGCTCCTCGCGTCCCGCTCACGCCCCGAAGACGCGCGACGCCACGCGGTCCAGCACGGTGGTGCCCCACGTGAGGCTGGCCTTCATCAGCCGCTCCATGTCCTCCGTGAAGGCGGAGCCCGCGGGCAGCTGCGTGTAGTCGCGGCTGAGGAACAGGCTCTTGTTCTCCGTCTCGAAGTCCACGGTGCCGCCGCCCGCGTCGGTGCCTTCCTCGGCCTCACGACGGAAGCCGTCGATGACGCCCGGCTTCGGGTCCTCGCGGAAGCGGTACACCAGCGCGCTGCACTCGAGCGTCTGCGTCGTCTCGTGGTGCTCGAAGTAGAGCTGCGCGTCGCCCACCATCGCGCCACCGAAGCCCTGCGCGTTGAGGCCCTCGCTCATCCCCGCGCCCTGCGTCTGCAGGTACCAGCGCACCAGCTCCCGCGCGGCCTCGCGAGTCATCGGGCCACCCGGAGGGGGAGGGGGCTTCGCGAGGCCCATGGTCGACAGGAGCCACTGCAGGTGCCGGGAGAACGCGAGCGCCATGTCCGAAGGCCTCCTACGTCACTTCGCGGGGATGACCTTGGAGGCCACGCGCTCGAACACCTCGCTGCCCCAGCGCAGGCTCGCCGCCATGAGCTTGCTCAGCTCCGAGGCGAAGACCAGGTCGATGGGAGGCGTCTTGTACGAGCGACTGAGGAAGAGGCTCTTGCTCTCCGCCTCGAAGTCCACCGTGCCACCGCCAGCGTCCGTGCCCGCGGCCTGCTCGGCGCGGAAGCCCTCGAGGACACCGGGGCGGGGCGCGTCACGGAAGCGATAGATGAGGGCGCTGCACTTGAGCTCGCCGGTGTCCTCGGAGTGCTCGAAGTACAGCTGCGCCTCGCCCACCGACACTCCACCGAGCCCCTTGGGATTGAGCCCGGGGCTCAGGTGGACGCCCTGAGCCCGAAGATACTCCTGCACCAGTTGAGTGGCCTCGTCACGCGTCATGGTGGTGGTTTACCACGACTGGCGTGTGGGCCATCAGAACTGGCCGGCGCGAGCCTGCTCGAACGGAACGCGGTGGCTCAGGTACGTGTCCACCAGTGAGTGCGCGCCCGAGAACACGGTGTCCTCGGAGAAGTAGTGCACCTTCGCGCCCTTGCCCGCGTCGCGCAGCAGGTCCGCGGGGCTCCAGCCCTTGCCGCCCAGACCGAAGAGCGTGGGGACCGCGTCGCGGTTGTTGATGTAGTGCACGTAGTTGGGGCCGTCCGGATAGGTGCAGGCGGCGGCCGCGAACGTCTCCACGTTCAGCTTGCTCATCGTCTGCTCGACCTGCTCCTTGGTCATCCCGTCCTCGATGCGCAGCCGGCGCGCCACATCCGACAGCGCGCGCGAGGTGATGAGGCCACCCTGGCTGTAGCCGATGAGGTGCACGTCACGGCCCGCCTTCAGCTCGTTGTAGACGGTGTCCGCCAGCGTATCCACGGCCGGGTTGGTGCCCTTGTCCAGCTTGTCCTTCACGGCCTGGAACAGGTCGGCGACGGTGCCCTGCGTGGAGTTGTGGATGCCGATGGTGCGCATGCCCGTCGTGTCCGCGAGCGCCTGCAGCTCCGCCGTCTGCTTGGCCAGGTCCGTGCGCATGCCGTTGGTGTAGATGACCGTGGCCGTCGCGTTCGGGTTGTTCTTCGGCGTGAAGGCGGGGACGTCGCTCAGCGGCGTGCCGGGCTCGAACGTCTGGCCACCAGCGCCCACCAGCTTGCCGTCGTAGACCTTGTCCTTCGAGCCCGCGGGCGCAGTGAAGACACCCGCCACCGTCGCCGTGCTCTTCGCCCTGCCGCTCTCGAAGCCATCCACCACCGCGTTCGCGCGCGCCGCGCTCGGCTGCACCGCCGGCGTCGCCACGGTGTTCACTTCCGACGTGCGGCCAACAGGGGTCCGGGGGGTGGTGCCGACGACGGGGCGGCCACGCTCGATGGTGCTCATGCTGGAGGGCTCCTGCGGACTACGACGGGGGGATGGAAGATGACGTCCTTGCCCCATTGTCCCAGGAAGCCGTCCGAAGTTGCGCACGAACGCGGTAATTCGCTCCAAACACTTAATTCCAACGCAGTGCGTCGTGGTGACTTGTTGCGTTACATCCCGAGTGAAGCGGGGAAGCCGCGCCGAACCCGAGGCGATCTCCAGGGTCGGATGTCTTCCGAGGGGTGGCGCGGGCAGGAGTATCGGTCCGGCGCCCGCCCTCCTATGGTGGATTTCATGGTCCAGAAAGGTCAGTTCCTGGAGCGCTCCACGCTCGTCCCCGTGGGCGCGGAGGTGATGGAGGGCACGGCGCATCGCGGCAAGCGCGCGCCTCCGTTGCTCATCATCCCGCCGCGACCGGACGAGGGTGGCGGAATGGATCACGTCATCGCCGCGGAGCTCGCCTGGGCGGCGGCCAGCGCGGGCTTTCCCACCCTGCGCTTCAACCACCGGGGGGTGGGGGCGAGTCAGGGCAAGCGGGGCAAGGACCTGGCGCTGCTCGAGGACGCCGAGGCGGCGATGCGAGTGCTCCTGGAGACAGCCGGCACGAGCGCCGTGGCGGTGGCGTCGCTGCACGGCGGCGCGCAGGTGGCCCTGGCGCTCCAGGCGCGGTTCCCCTCCGTGGGGGGCCTGTGTCTGGTGGCGCCGGCGGACGTGGACCCGGCGGTGCTGGGGCGTGTGACGTGCCCGTTGCTGGTGGTCCAGGGGGAGGGGGATGGACGGATGCCTCGGGCATCGGTGTCGGCGGCGGTGGCACGGGCCGGAGGGGAGTTCGAGGTCATCGACGACGCCGGCGCCACCTTCCAGCGCAACCTCCCGCAGGTGGGCCACGCCCTGTCCACCTGGCTCCAGCGCCTCTCCGGCGGTTGACCGATGGTCCGCAACCCAGCGGACTTCTTCACATTTCTTCAGCCTCCCGCACTTGCACGCCGGGAGAGTGGGCGTACAGACTGTCCGTGCAGACCCAATCGTTTCTCCGTTCGTTCGTAGGGTCTTCCGGAAGCGTGCCTCGTTCCTCAAGGAGTAACCCGATGCGGATGGTGCGATGGAGTTTGGGCGGAGCCGCGCTGGCCCTGGCCGTGACGGTGGCGCCCGCGTGCAAGTCCGCCCAGAGCGAAGCCGAGCGCCCGGCGCCGCCCCCCGCCTCGCTGGCGGACCTGGTGGATGCGGTGGACGTGGTGCCCCACGCCATCGTCGTGGACTTCAAGGACGGCACGACCAAGGCGGAGTTCGACGCCTGGGAGGCCGACTGGGGCGTGGACCTGGAGCTCAACTCGGTGGAGAGCACCGACGAGGCCCTCACGCTGGCGGTGGGCGTGGACGACGTGGCGGGCGTGCTGGAGAAGATCCGCCAGCACCCGAGCGTCGAGGCCGCCGAGCCGCTGATGGAGGTCCGCGCGAGCTTCACGCCGAATGACCCCGAGTACGCGCGGCAGTGGAACCTCCAGATGATCGACATGCCCAAGGCCTGGGAGCGCAGCCGGGGCAAGGGCGTCGTCGTGGCCGTGCTGGACACGGGCATCGCGTACGAGGACCACGAGGACTTCAAGCAGGTGCCCGACCTCAAGGGCGTGAAGTTCGTGTCCGGTTACGACTTCGTCAACGACGACGAGCACGCCAACGATGACCACGGCCACGGCACGCACGTGGCGGGCACCATCGCGCAGGCCACCAACAACGGCGAGGGCGTGGCGGGCGTGGCCTTCGAGGCGACGCTGATGCCGGTGAAGGTGCTCAACCACTTCGGTGGCGGCACCACGGCGGACATCGCGGACGCCATCCGCTTCGCGGCGGACAAGGGCGCCAACGTCATCAACATGTCGCTGGGCGGTGGTGGTTACTCGCAGGTGATGGCGCAGGCAGTCGAGTACGCCCGCAAGAAGGGCGTCACGGTGGTGGCGGCTGCGGGCAACGGCGGCCGCGCGCACGTGGAGTTCCCCGCGGCCTATCCCGGCGCCGTGGCGGTGTCGGCGGTGGGGCCGGAGCGCTCGCTCGCGCCGTACTCGTCCTACGGAAAGGAGCTGGACATCGCCGCGCCCGGTGGTGACAAGCGCCGTGGGGACGCGGGCGGCATCATCCAGAACACCATCGACCCGAGGGACGTGTCGCGCTCCGTCTACGCCTCGTACCAGGGCACCAGCATGGCCACGCCGCACGTGGCCGCGGTGGCCGCGATGCTGTACTCGGCCGGCGCCAAGGGACCGGACGAGGTGGAGAAGGCGCTGTACGCGGGCGCGACGAAGGTGGCGGACCAGGCGTGGACCGAGCAGTACGGGCACGGTCTGCTCAACGCGGAGGCGTCGCTGGCGTCGCTCGGCGGTGGCATGTCGCGCTGGCCGCCGCTGTACTGGGCGCTGGCGCTGCTGGCCTTCGTGCTGCTGACGCTGCGCGGCCGCGAGCGTCCGGGCTACCTCAACGCGCTCCTGCGGCCGGCCTTCATCGTGCCGCTGCTGTTGTCCACGGTGGGCGTGTACTTCGTGCGTGCCTGGTTCATGGGCACGGCGGGCGCCGCGGGTGACGTGGTGGAGATGGCCTCGCTGCCCATCCCGGATTGGGAGCGCATCATCTTCGGCCGTGGGCGCACGGTGAACCCGCTGTTCTACAGCGCGCTCATCCCGGTGCTGCTGTCGCTGCCCGCCATCGGCTGGAAGGGGATGCGCTCGGCGGTGGGGGGCCTCGCACTGGGCTTCGCGGGCTTCCTGGCGTACTCGGCGTGGGCCGGCGCTCCGGCGCTCTCGTGGATGCCCTTCGCGTTCCTGGCGAAGCCGTGGCTGGGCTTCAACACGGTCATCTGCCTCATCGTCGCTCGCGCCATGCTCAAGCGTGAGGACGTGCCGTGACGCTCACCGGGCGCGTGGTGTACCGCGACATCGAGACGGGCGTCTGGGTGCTGGAGGCCGATGACGGCACCACGTACCAGCTCGCGGGTGGCGACCGGCACATCAAGAAGGACGGCCACCGCATCGAGGCCGAGGGCCGCGTGGACAAGGACGTGCTCACCGCCGCGATGGTGGGCCCCGTCTTCCACGTGAGCTCGTATCGCTTCGTCTGACGTGGGGGGCTGGAGTCCGCTCCGGCCCTTCGTCAGCCGCGACGTCGCTTCCGTCAGGGAGACTTCACGCCGCCTTCGGCCTTATGCGCGCGCGCCTGACGCGTGCGCTCCTCGCTGTACGCCTCCAGCGGAGCCTCGCCGCGACGCACGGCCTCGCGGAGGTCCTGCAAGGACTCCCGCTCCGCTTGGAGACCCGCGGGCGCGTCCTTCTTGAGCGGCGCCAGCGGGTGGGCCACGTCATGGAGGTTGAGCGCGATGCCGCGCCGGTCCACCACGGCGAGCAGCACGAGGGACAGCGTCGCGGCCACCACCCATGGCAGCACCAGCTTCGCCAGGGACGGCACGGGCTTCGTCTCCCGCGCGCGCTCGTCGCTCACCGCGATGCCGGTGCCCCAGACGGGAACCCACCGTGACATGCCCAGCAGCGCGAGCACCCCCGCCCACCCGAGGCTCGCCAGCATCAGCACGTCCTGGGGATTGGTGTCCGTGTCCGCGGCCTCGGTGCCCATCGACTTGGCCACCAGGAACGCGGCCGAGGACACCAGGTTGTTGGCCGCATGCGCGGCGATGCCGGGCCACAGCGAGCCGGTGCGTAGGTAGAGCCAGCCGAACAGCAGGCCCAATTCGACGCGGGCCACGAAGCCCACGGGGTCCAGGTGGAACGCGCTGAACACCACCGCGGAGATGACCAGGGCCGTCGTGGGCGAGCGCGGCGCCGGAGGCGTCAGGCCGCGCTGGAAGACGCCTCGGAAGAACAGCTCCTCGCAGATGGGCGCGGCGACCGTTACGCCCGCCAGGATGATGGCCAGCTCCACCGGCGTCTGCTGCTCGAAGAGCCGCGAACCGTCGAACATCTCCTTCATCCACTCGGGCGCGAGCTTCTGCGCGGTGAACTGGATGGGCACCACCAGCGCGAAGAAGTTGGCGATGCCCAACAGGAAGCCGAAGAGCGTCGACACCGGATGCAGCGGCGTCAGTCCCGTGAAGAGCGCGGGCTTCCATCCTCCGAGGCGCGGCAGCAGCCACCCCAGCGCCATGAAGATGAACACCTCGGTGAACCAGATGCCGAAGGCCGCGTTGAGCAACTGGACGGAGCCGCCCACCAGGATGAAGAGCACCAGCGCCAGGGCCGCCCCGCCGAGCGCCAGCATCCGGGGGCTCCTGGGCTCCGGAGGGGGAGGCTCGGAGGGCCCCGTCGGCCCGAGGGGCGCGGCGTCGCTGGGAGCGGAATCTTCCAATTTGTCGTCTCCTTGACGCGAAAAGCTGAACTGTCGCGACAGCATGTTCTCTATACTGTCAGCACCTTGACGTCCTACATCCTGGCTCGAACGGTGCAGCGGACGTGGTGGAAGCCCCCTCGAATCCTCGGCGTTGTCTGTGCCCTGGGCCTGGGGCTGGGAGCAACGACGTCGCACGCGTCGGCGTTCCTGGTGGAAGCGCGAACCGAGGCGCAGGCGTACCAGATTCGTGCGTGGCGTGGCAGCACGTCGGAAGATCCGGTGCTGCTGCCGAGGCGCAGGATCGTCCAGTACCTGGGGCTCAACGCCTTCGAGCTCGCCACGGGACAGGACCTGGGCTTCGAGTCCAACATGCGCATCTGGGCGGACTTCGGTCTGCCCAAGGGTGAGGCCGAGCGCGTCGACGGGCTGAAGTCCGAGGACGCGGAGCTGCTGCACGCGTACGTGCGCTACGCGAAGGGCGGCTTCGAGGGACGGCTGGGCCGTCAGCTCTACACGGACGTCTCGGACATCATCGCGTTCGATGGACTGCGCGCGCGCTACGTGACGCGCATGGGCCTGGGCGCGGAGCTGTACGGCGGCCTGTGGGTGAAGGGCGCGGGCTTCCTCGGCTCGTCCGTGTATCAGCCGGACGGCACGCGGGAGAGCGACTCGCGGCGGCTGGACCAGGGCGTGGCGGGAGCGGACCCCACGCTGACGTCGATGGAGCCCGTCTTCGGCGCCAAGCTGCTGCTCGAGGACCTGAAGGGCTTCAACGCCGCGGTGGGCTACCGCAAGGCGATGGTGGAGGGGAAGACGGACCTGGAGCGCGCCACGGTGGAGGCGCGCTACGGCCGGGGCCTGGGGCTCAACGCGCTGGCCGGCGTGGACTACGACGTGCTGCAGGGCAAGGTGGCCCAGGTGCGCACGCAGGTGCGCTGGGATGGCACGCGCGTCGCGACGACGCTGGAGGTGATGCGCCTGTCGCCGGTGCTGTCGGCGGACTCCATCTGGTACTACTTCGCGTGGGCGCCGCGTGACGAGGCGCGGGTGCGCGTGGATGTGTTCACCCCCGGCCCGCTGCGCTTCTACGTGCAGGCGCTGGGCAGCCGCTACAACGAGAACGTCAACCCGGAGATGGCCATCGCCTCGCAGGTGGACGCGGAGGGCGCGCCGGAGTCCACCAGCGTCGGTGGGGCGGCGGGCGCGGCGTGGCGCTCGGGCGCGTTCCGCTCGGCGCTGGACGTGACGTACCGCACTGGCTTCGGCGGAGACCAGCTCTGGGGCGACCTCACCGGCGGCTACACGTTCGACCGGGAGCGCTTCACGCTGGATGCGCGGGTGTCCTTCGCGCGCATCTTCGACAGCTTCAACGCGCGCCTGGGCGGCAACTTCTACGGCGCCCAGGTGTGGGCCAGCCGGGCGCTGACGCGCGCGACGCGGCTGTCGCTGGTGTTGGAGCAGAACTTCAATCCCTTCACCGACTCCGACACCAAGGCCTTCCTCCTCTTCGACCTGAAGGCGAGCTTGTAGATGCTTCACCGTCAGAACCGACATGCGCTGCTCGCCCTGGCCGCGCTCGCCATGCTGGTGGGCGCCGGCGTCGCCTGGGCCGCCACGGCCCGCGAGCGCAGCCTGGCCGTCTATCCCGCCCAGCACGTCCCGCTGCGCTTCGACCACGCCCAGCATCTGGAGGCGGGCGCTGAGTGCACCACGTGCCACGACTCGGCCCGCGCCAGCGCGTCCTCCAAGGACCTGAACCTCCCGGGCCACGAGGAGTGCGAGACCTGCCACGACATCGAGGCGGGCCGGAAGGGCAAGCCCACGGACCCGCCGTCGTCGTGCAACACCTGCCACCCCGGCTTCGACGCCACCGTGCGCAAGGAGCCCGCGAAGCTGTCCATGCCTCCGGCCAACCTGCACTTCAGCCACCAGCAGCACGTGGACAAGAAGGTGGAGTGCTCGGTGTGCCACGGCGAGATGAAGGACGTGAAGCTCGGCACGCGCAACCAGCTGCCGAAGATGGCCACGTGCTTCAAGTGCCACGATGGCACCGTGGCCTCCAACACGTGCGCCACCTGTCACCCGACGGAGCCGTCCGGTCGGCTGAAGCTGACGTTCGACTCGGGCCTGCTCAAACCCATGCAGGGCAATCCGCTGGGCCTGGACCACGGCCCGCGCTTCGAGTTCAACCACGGGGCCCGCGCGTCCACGGACCGGCTGGTCTGCATGCAGTGCCACAGCGAGAGCTACTGCCAGACGTGCCATGACGGCATGCAGAAGCCGCTGTCCATTCACCCCAACGACTTCATCACCCTGCACCCGGTGCAGGCCCGGACCAACTCGCCCCGGTGCGAGAGCTGCCACCGCGCCCAGTCCTTCTGCGCCGCCTGCCACGAGCGCGCGGGCGTGGGCATGGACGCGGCCCAGTCGCTGCGGCCGCGCAACCAGAAGGTGCACCCGGACTACACCACGTGGGTGGAGCTGCCCGGACCGCAGCACCACGGCATCGCCGCCTCGCGGGATTTGACCAGCTGCATCTCCTGCCACCGTGAGGAGTCGTGCATGAGCTGCCACTCGGAGCTGTCGCCGCGGCGGCAGATCAACCCGCACCCGGCGGGCTTCGCGCAGTCGTGCAAGAAGCTGGCGTCGGCGAATGACCGCGCCTGCCTCAAGTGCCACTCGTCGGAGAGCCTGGCGCAGAAGGGGTGCCGGTGATGGGCACGCGCTCGAGTCGGTTCTGCGTCGGAGTGCTCGCGCTGGCGTCGCTGTCCGGGTGCCTGGAGCCAGGGGACGCCATCTACCTGCCGCGCGACACGGTGCCGCCCCGGGTCGTCTCCACGGCACCGGGAGGAGGGGAGACGCTGCCCACGGGCGGCTCCCTGCGCGTCACCTTCTCCGAGGCCATGGACCTGCGCAGCCTGCGTCCGGGCATCGCGGTGTTCTCTGGCCGGGATGAGCTCCCGCTCACACTCACCGCGCCCCCCGTGCCGGAGCTGGACGAGGACGTGGAGCGGGGCGACGTCCCGTACACGGTGGAGGCCGCCTTCGCCGAGGGCGTCGTGCTGACGCCCAACACCCAGTACACGCTGGTGCTGCGCACGGTGCTCACGGACTACGAGGGCAACCCGCTCTCCAGCGAGATTCGCATCGTCTTCCGCAGCGCGCCGTGAGCCCTCACGGGCCCGTGGCTACATCTGGAAGAACTCGTAGCTCTGACCCGCCTCCTTGCCGTCCTTCTTCCCCTCGATTCGGGCGGTGAGGCGGTTGGCGGAGGGGCGCTGGTAGAAGATGCGCTGCGGGTAGTCGTGCTGCGGGTTCTCGAACAACACGCCGTTGCTGTTGCAACGCAGCATCTTGAAGTCCGAGGGCGGGCGACCCATGGGCTGGGCCACGAAGTAGAGCCCGTCCTTGCGCGCCTCGATGCGCATGTACTCGAAGAACACCGTCTTGCCCTGGACGATGGTGCGGCTCACCCCGAAGAGCGTGCCGCCCGCCGCGGGCGTCCAGTGCTCCTCCGTGAGGTTTCCGGCCGTGTCCTGACGCCAGCTCCCCGACAGCCAGGCCACGTCGTGGATGGAGGCGCCACACTCACGCGAGGTCGGCTCACGGGTGTGCGGCGTGGAGCCACAGCCGAGGAGCGGGGAGGCACCGAGGACGAGGGCCAGGAGGGCAGGGCGAGCAGTCATCCGCCCATCCTCCCATGCCCCGCTGACGGGCCGCACCGTCCTCGAGGAGGAGGCGCGGCCCGGGGTCGACACGTCAGCGCTGCAGGTACTCGCGGATGCTCTCGACGAGCTGCTTGCGCGCGTCCGCGTCCGTCGCCTGGGGACCGACCTTGAGCTTCTTGTCCTCCTCGACGAGGAGCTTCTGGTCCTGCAGGTACGTCACCGCGTTCTCCAGCGTCACCTTGGCCAGGGACTCGGCGGCGGTGATGCGGCCGGCGTGGTACTCGGCGCGGCCCGTCTCCAGTGCCATCCGGAGGAAGGCCTTGCGGTCCTCGGCGACGCCCGTGGCCACGTCGTTGAGCGTCATCGCGGCCAGCAGGTACGCCTCCAGGTAGTCGCGCAGCAGGTCCGCCAGGAACTCCAGCTCCGGCTGGGCATGGGGCTCGGGAGCGACGCTCAGCGTGTCGCCCTCGTGCATGACCAGGCCCATGCGCACCAGCCGCTCCACCGTCTCCGCGAAGATGGTGTCGAAGGTGGTGTTCACCCGGTAGATGAACTCGAGCTTGAACAGGCGCGAGAGGAACAGCGCGCGCGCCTTCACGTCGTCGTACGAGGCGGACGTGCCCGCGGTCAGCATCGCGTTGGCCACGAGGCTGCGCGCGGACACCAGGTTCATCAGCGTGTTCTTGTAGAAGGACATCTCCGCGCGGCGGTCGTCCTCCACCTGGTAGATGACGTCACCCTTGGCCTCCTGGGTGCGCACCATCTCGTCGCCGATGAAGGTGCGCATCGCGTCCTGGATGGGCCCCATCGTCTCGGGGTTGCTGGGGGCGTTGCCCAGCTCGCGCGACTGCGGCGCGCCGTCCTCCTGGGCGATGCGGCGCAGGATGCTGATGCGGTCCGCCAGCTCCCGCTGCGTCAGGCCCCGGCGACGGTGCGCGAGCAGCGACGTGCTCACCAGCGCGTGCGGCGTCACGGTGGACACCTTGCTGATGCCGTACATCACGCGGTTGCCGAGCGCGCGCACCAGGCCCTTCTTCTGCTCGTCCGTGACCGGCTGCTCGGGATCGAGCCCGCGCTCCTTCATGAACTCCACCAGCGAGATGGGCTCGTCGAAGCCCAGGTGGATGCGGCCGTAGCGCGCCGCGAGCACCTTGGGCGTGCTGAGCAGCGCCTTGAGGTCCTCGGGCTTCTTCTCCCCGCCCGCCAGCTCCTTCGAGTAGCTGCCCGACTCGACGACCTTCTCGTAGTCGATGGCCACCGGGACGAAGAGCAAATCGTTGCGCGCGCCCTCCAGCACCGACTCCACCTGCCAGGTGAACATGCCCAGCTTGGGAGAGAGCAGCTTGCCCGTGCGCGAGCGGCCGCCCTCGGGGAAGAACTCCTGGTGGATGCCGTCGTGCACCAGCTTGCGCACGTAGGCCTTGAAGGACGCGGCGTAGACCTTGTCGCCCTTGAACGAGCGGCGCAGGAAGAACGCGCCGCAGCGGCGGAAGATGCTGCCCAGGGGCCAGAAGGACAGGTTGGCGCCCGCGGCCACCAGCGGCACCGCGTAGCCGCGGTTCCACAGCACCCAGCTCATCACCAGGTAGTCCATGTGGCTCTTGTGACTGGGACACAGGACGATGGGCGCGCGCGTGGCGGCCTTGAGCGCGCGGTGCAGGCCCGCCTCATCCACGTGCATGCCGTCGTAGATGCGGTTGAACACCCAGTCGAGCAGCGGCGCCACGAAGGCCAGCGTCGTGGGGCTGGGCTTGGCGGCGATGGCCTCCAGGTTGCGGCGGGCCTCGCGCAGCACGCTCTCCTGCTTGCGGCCGGACTGCGCGGCGTGCTCGTCCACCACCTTGCGCAGCTGCCTGTCGCGCAGCGTCTCGTCGATGATGCGCACGGCCGGCTTGGCCGGCGGGCCGAACACCGCGCGCGTCTCACGGGCCAGGTGCACGTGCAGCGTGCTGCGCACCTTGCGCGCGAGCACCTCCACCGAGTCCTTCGGGTTCTGCTCGGCGAAGGCGCGCAGGTCGATGGGCTCTCCCACGCGGAACTGCGCGCGCTTGTAGTTGCGGAAGAAGGCCAGCATCGAGTGCAGGAAGCCCGGGGCCTCGGGGCTGCCGAACACCATGTCCACCCAGTTGGGCTTCAGGCGCGCGCTGCGCTTCTCCCAGACGAACAGCTCCGGCACCAGGTACACGGGCCGGTCCGACGTGCGCGCCAGCTCCACCAGGGCGGGGAAGGGGTCCTCGTGCGTCTCCTTGCCGGACGCGTGCAGCAGCGCCGTGCGCCGCAGGAAGACCAGGCCGCTGCCTCCCTGCTGACGCGCGTACTCGAAGCGCTCCAGGAAGGCGCCGGACTGCTTCGTCTGGCGCCACGGCTTGGTGAACCACGGACGCAGGTTGGCCACCGCCCGCACGGGCGGCAGGCTCCGGCGCACCATGGCCCAGGTGAGGTAGAGGAAGTTCACCCACGCCGTGGAGCGCATGACGTGCACCACGAACCCCTTGGCGTGGAGGTTTCGCAGCTCGTCCTCGGCCTCGGGCGGGAAGTGGACGCTCTCCAGATAGCGAGTGCCCAGCGCCCGGCTCATCGGGCCGAACTCCGCCTTCAGCAAGGACTCTCCCTGATTCGCAGACTGCGACAGCGCGGTTTCCAAGGCAGCCCCCGGGGCTACATGTTCTCGGGTGTCGGAATGCCCAACAAGGTCAGACCCGACGCGAGCGTAACCCGCGCCGCGTCCGCCAGGGCGAGTCGCGCGGAACGCAGCGCGTCATTCCCTTCGACGTTGATGCGCTTGTCGCGCTCCTGGTTGCCGAGCGTGTAGTAGCGGCTCAGGGCGGCGGCCACGTCGAGCAGCAGGCGGGCCACGAGGCTGGGCTCGTACTGCTCGGCCGCGTCGCGCACCACTTCTGGCAGGCGCATGATTTCGCGCACCAGGGCCTGCTCCTCGGGGAGCGTCAGCAGGCTGGCGTCGTAGGTGGCCGGAGCGCCGCCGCCCTTGCGCAGCACGTTGACCACGCGGGCGTGGGCGTACTGGAGGTAGGGGCCCGTGTGGCCCTCGAAGCTCACCACTTCGTCCCAGTCGAAGGTGTAGTCGGTGGCGCGCTTGTGCTTGAGGTCGCCGAAGGCGATGGCGCCCAGGCCGATCTGCTCGGCGAGCTTGTCCGGGTCATCCGTCTGGAGCCGGCCGGCCTCCTGGTTCTCCTTCACCTTGGCGGCGGCGCGCTCCTTGGCCTCGTCGAGCACGTCGTTGAGCTGCACCACCTGGCCCTTGCGCGTGCTCATGCCGTGGATGCGGCCGAACGCCACGTGCACGCACTTGTCCGCCCACGGCTGGCCCATCTCCTTCAGCGTGCGGAACACCTGACGGAAATGCAGCGCCTGGTCCTGGGCCACGACGTAGAGCGACTTCTCGAACTGGAAGCGCGTGTGGCGGTCCTCGGCGGCGGCCAGGTCGCGCGTCGCGTAGAGCGTGCTGCCGTCGTTCTTCTTGAGCAGGATGGGCGGCTCGTTCTCCGCGTAGGGCAGGTCGACGATGAGCGCGCCCTGCGACTCCTTCACGCCGGGCTTCTTGGCGATCTGCTCGATGACCGCGTCCATCTTGCCCTGGTAGCGGCTCTCGCCCTCGATGTGCTCGAACTCGATGCCCATCCGCGCGTAGATCTGCTTGAAGCCGCGGATGCTCGTCTCGCGGAACTGGTTCCAGAGCTTGAGGGCCTCGGCGTCACCGGCCTCCATGCGGCGGAAGAAGTCGCGGGCCTTCTCGTCGAACGCGGGCTCCGTCTCCGCGCGCTTGTTGGCGCGCACGTAGACCTCCACCAGGTGGCCCATGTCGTCGATGCGCGCCGGGTCGCCGTACTCCTGGAAGCCCACGGCGACGAGGCCGAACTGCTTGCCCCAGTCACCCAGGTAGTTGATGCCCTCCACCCGCCAGCCGAGCGCCCGGTAGATGTTGGCGATGCAGTGGCCCAGGAACGTGGTGCGGATGTGGTGGAAGCCGATGGGCTTGGCGATGTTCGGCGACGAGTAGTCGATGACCACCGTCTTGCCGCGCCCCGCGTCCGCGTCCCCGCCGTAGGTGGCCCCCGCCTTGCGAGCCGCGTCGAGCACCTCGCTCGTGAAGGGCACCGCGTTGAAGCGGGCATTCACGTACGGGCCCACGGCCTTGATCTCCAGGCCCGGCACGGAGAGCTTCTCGGCCAGCTCCTTGGCGATGACGGGGGGCGCCTTCTTCTGAGCCTTGGCGAGAGGGAAGGTGGCGAAGCTCAGGTCGCCGTGCGCCGCTTCCGCGGGCTTGACCTGGGCTTCGATGTCGGCGGCCTGCACGCCCAGGGCGCTGGCGAGGCCCTCGGCGAATGCGGCGCGGTAGCGGGAATAGACGGAAGTGCTCATGAACGCGCGGATACTAGCCAAGCCGAGGTGGCATGCGGCCACCTCTTGTTCGTTCCGCGGTCCATTCCGTCCCCATCAGGGGACGGCGGGAGCCCGGCGGCTGGGCCGCACGACCGCCGACACCGTGTCCAGCAGCTTGGGGAGCTGGAGCGGCTTCTCGAAGAAGCCGTCGATGCGCTCCAGGCCCTGGCCGGACGTGAGGGACGCCACCTCGCTGGCACCCGAGATGATGTACACGACGATGTCCGCGAGCGACTCGGTGCCCCGGATGAAGCGGAGCACCGACTGGCCGTCCTCCTCGCTCAGCCGCAGGTCGAGCAGCACCATGGCCGGCCGGATGTGCGAGAGGATGGAGCGCGCCTCGGAGGCTCCCGAGGTGGCCATCACCCGGTAGCCCTCCTGCTCCAGCACCTGCTGCAGGACCTCGCGGCAGTCCGCGTCGTCCTCGACCAGGAGGATGCCGCCCGCCTTGGGCGCCGCCTGGTTGGGGTCGGGGGAACTCACCGCGCCCGCGAACATCGGCAGCACCAGTTGGAACGTGCTGCCCTCGCCGAGCACGCTGGACGCCTCCACGCGGCCTCCGTGCAGGGCGACGATCTTCCCCACCAGCGGCAGGCCCAGCCCCGCGCCCGGAGGCCGCGGCACCCCGGGCTGGGCCCGGTAGAAGGCGTCGAAGATGTGCTCCAGCGCCTCGGCCGACATGCCGGGGCCGCTGTCCTTCACCGTGAGTGCGGCGAGTCCCTCCTCGGCGGAGACGGTGACCTCGACGGTGTCATCCTGCTCGCTGTGGTGGATGCCGTTCTCGACGAGGTTGTGGATGGCCTCGGCGATGCGTTCGCGATCTCCTCGGACGAACACCTCCGCGCACGGGGGGATGTGCACGTGCACCTTGCCGTGCTCGGCGACGACGGCCAGGGAGCGGACCACCTCCTCGGCCACGGCCTTGAGCCCGAAGGGGCGCTGGTTGAGCTGCATCTTCCCGGACTGGAGCCGGGACATGAGCAGCAGGTCATTCACCATGCGCAGCATGCGGTCGGAGTTCCGATCGCAGATCTGCACCGCGCGGCGCTGGGAGTCCGTGAGCGGGCCCAGCTTCTCGCGTCCCAGCATCGCCAGGTACGACTTGATGGTGGTGAGCGGGTTCTTGAGGTCGTGCGAGACGTTGCCGAGCAGCTCCTCGCGGTTCTGCTCCAGGCTCTTCAAGCCCGCGATGGCCGTCTGCAGATCCTTGTTGCGCCGGGCGCTGTCGTCGCGGAGCCGAGCGACCTCGTAGGCGGCGGCGAGCTGCGCGGCCAGCGACTGGAGCACGGTGTCGGAGACGGCGCGGCGGGCGCCCAGGACGACGAGCACGCCGGTGACGCCGTGAGGGCTCTCCAGCGGCACCGCGAGGGTGTCCGCTTCTCGCAGGAGCTTCTTCTCGGAGAAGGCGCGTCCCACCACGCCCTCGCCCGGGACGGCGGCGACCACGCGGCTGTCATAGCGGCCGCGGACGTGCTCGACGTGGAGCTGCTCGCGCGAGGCGAAGAAGCGGGCCACGTAACAGACCTTGGGCTTGAGCAGCGAGTGGAGCGTCTGGAGGTGGGAGCGCAGGGCCTCGGTGGGGCCCGCGTTGTCGGTGAGGTGGCGCGCCATCTCCAGGAGGGCGCGCGCGACGGCGTCGGCGTCAGCCGGGGGAGCCGGCTTCGCTGCTCGACGGGTGGACTTCTTCGAGGTGGTGGGGCGCAGCGGCACGACCTCTGCCAGGGCCCCTTTCTTCTTCGAGCGCACGGGAGAATCCTGCTCCAGGTTCCGAGCGCCTGGGAACGGCCCTGGTGTGCAGGGCCTTCCGGAGGACAGTGGTCATGTCGGCTGCCCGACACGACCGGGCTCGAGCGCTCAGGCCCGACGCTGGATGCGGCCGTCCTTGTCCAGGACGTAGGGCTCCACCAGGAGCGACTCCACTCGGGCGCGCTGCTCACCCACGCTGAAGCCCGAGTCCGCCAGGGCGGAGAGCGCCGAGGTCTGCACCCGACGCGCCGTCTCGTCGGCCGTCAGGAGCGCGAGCATGGGCTCCCTGGCCGGCTCGTACTTGAAGGAGGCGAGCGCCTTGAGCGCGGCGATCTTCACGTCGTCCGACATGTCCGCGAGGAACGGGACGACCACCGGGGGGATGCGCGCGTCCTGGCGACCGGTGACGTGGTGGAGCAGGACGACCTTCTTCTCCGGGTTCTTCGTGTAGGTCGAGGACAGGTGCTGGAGCGCCTTCACGCACGCCTCGGTGACCTCGTCCTCGGTGACCAGCTCACCCAGCAGCCTGAGCGCCCACGAGGTGGCGGGCTCCGTCTTGCTGAGGAACTCGACGATGGGGGGAACGGCGTCCTTGCCGAACGCCTTCACCAGCTCGAAGGTGTGCTCCTTCTCGTCGGCGTCCGTGGTGAGCGGGTCCACGGTGATGGTGAAGCGGGCCAGGAGCACGGAGACGGCCTCGGGGTACTTCATCTCCCCGAGCTGCTGGATGGCCTTCTGGCGGGTCGCCGGGTCGCCGTACTTCTGGGTGACCTTGGGCTTGAGCTTGAGGGCTTTCTCGGGGCCCGAGCCGCCCGTGAAGATGTCTAAGAGGCCCATGTGCGCGTGTGCTCCGTTTGCGGCGACGTGAAAACCGACTGTGGGAGGGGCCGTCTATGCCGTGGCGGCGCCCAGGACAAGAGACAAGAGATTCAGAGGGTCAGCTCGTGACGGACATCGTCCCGGTAGGCCTTGGCCAGGGTCTCCGCCGCGGCGCGGGTCTCCGGGGTGTCGGTGTCCGGCACCTTGACCTGGAGACGGAGGTAGAGGTCGCCCGGTGAACCCCCCTTGAGGGAGGGCACCCCGCGCCCCTTCAGGCGCATCTGCCTGCCGGACTGGGAGCCGGGGGGGACCTTGACGGTGACCTCGCCCTGGAAGGTGGGGACGCGCACCTCCGCGCCCAGCATGGCCTCCGGCACCGTCACGGGCACGTCCATGTGGAGGTCGTCACCTTCCCGACGCACCAGGGGATGCTCCATCACCTCGGTCTCGATGTAGAGGTCGCCCGGAGGCCCGCCCCTCACGCCGGGGGCGCCCTGGCCCGCCAGCCGGACCTTGGAGCCCGTCTGGACGCCCGGGGGAATCTTCACCGTCAGGCGGACGCGCTCGTCCGGGGTGGAGCGGTCGGGGGAGGCCCGGCTGACGGACAGGGGCCGCTCGGTGCCGGTGACGGCCTCGGCCAGTGTCAGGCGGACCTGGGCGTTGAGGTCCTCGCCGCGCTCGGGACCCATGGGGCCGCGCCCCCGGGCCCGCCCGAAGGGGTCGTTGAATCCGCCCCCTCCGCCGCGACGCCCTCCGAAGAGGTCGTTGAAGAGGTCCCCCAGGTCGAAGTCCTCGCCTCCGTAGGGGATGCCGCCCACGCCGCCCCGGGACGCCTGGGCGCGGTATTGACGGTAGGCCTCCGCCTTCTTCTCGTCGAAGCCGATCTTCTCCGCGTCCTCGCCGAACTCGTCGTAGAGCTTGCGCTTCTTCGGGTCCGACAGCACCTCGAAGGCCGAGTTGATCTGCTTGAACTTCTCCTCGGCGGACTTGTTGCCGGGGTTGACGTCGGGGTGGTGCTGGCGCGCGAGCTTCCGGAACGCCTTCTTGATGGCCTCCTCGGAGGCCGTCCGTTCCACGCCGAGGATCTGGTAGTAGTCGTCCGCCATTTGTTCCCGCCGAGCTGTACGTGATTGAAAGTAACCAGTCGGTGGGAGTGCGCCAGCAAGGACTGTTCGGCTGGCCTGGGATGTATAACGTCCGGCGAAAGGTGAGGGAGGCCATGGCAGCGCCGCGCCGAGCGGGAGCAGGTACCTTCTGGCTGGCGGGCTGGCTCCTCCTGCTGGCCGCCCCCGTCGTCCGCGCCCAGGCCCCCGTGGGAGAGGCGCAGGGCAGGGTGGTGGACCGGGTGGTCGCCATCATCGAGGGTCGGGTGCTCACCCAGAGCGAGCTGGAGTTCGAGGCCCGCGTGGCGCTCGTGCAGCGGGGCGGCCTCCAGGCGCTCGAGGTCCCCCTCGACGAGGAACTGCTCCGGGGGGCGCTGGAGCTGGCCATCAGCCAGCGGGTCCAGGTGCTCAACGCCGACCGGCTCCAGGCGTTCCCCGCCGAGCCGGCCGAAGTGGACGCCCGACTGGAGGCGTTCCGGCTGCGCGTCGGGGGCTCCCAGGCCCTGGAGCGCTTCCTGGCTCGGGCGGACGTGGGCCTGGAGGGGCTCAAGGCGGTGCTGACGCGGGGGTTGAGGGCCGAGCGCGTCCTGGACAGCCGCATCCGCCTGCGGGCCCAGGTGGGGGAGACGGAGATCCGTCGCTTCTACGAGCAGCACCCCGGGGACTTTCCGGCCGATTATGAGACGGTACGGGAGTCCATCCGGGAGAAGCTCTTCCGCGAGCGCTATGCGGCGCTGGCCGTGGAGGAGCTGGCGCAGGTGAGGGCCTCGGCCCAGGTGCGCCGGGTGGCGCCCTTCACACGGGAGGCAAAGCGATGAGGCGGATGCGGGAGGACGCCGAGCCACGCGAGCCGCATGGCTTCTCCATCCGTCAAATGACGGAAGGGGACCTGGCGGCGGTGATGGCGCTGGAGCAGGCGGCGTTCAAGAACCCCTGGTCTGCGGAGCTGCTCAAACGCGAGCTCCAGCACGAGTGGTCCACCATCCTCCTGGTGGAAGAGCCCCGGCAGTTCGTGCCCCCGCTGCTGCTGGGGCTGGCCATCTTCTGGATCGTCCACGACGAGGTCCATGTGCTCAACGTGGCCACCGCCCCCCAGCACCGCCGGCGGGGTGTCGCGCGGGCCGTCATGGAGGAGGTGCTGGAGCGGGGCAGGGCGCGCCGCTGCAGCCTGGCCACCCTGGAGGTCAGGAAGAGCAACGAGCCTGCGATCCAGCTCTACCGCGCCTTCGGGTTCCGCCCGGTGGGCATCCGGCCGAACTACTACGCGGACGAGGGCGAGGACGCGGTGGTGATGGTCCTCGACTTCTGAGCGCACGCGGAGTAGAGGACCGACCCGTCGTAAGCTGGGTTGACGAGTCTCAAGGAAAGACCTCATGGGCGCTGACCTGTTCCAGGTCTGCGTCATGCCGTGCTTGACACGGAGGGGTCGCTCCCTATACTCGCGGCCTTTTTCAGTAGTCCTGTAGGTAGATATGCGCCGCCTCGTGTCTCGTGGCGGCTGCGAACCCGAAGAACGAGGTATCAGTGCCGACCATTAGCCAGCTGGTCCGCAAGGGCCGCGAGAAGCTGAACATCAAGGGCAAGAGCCCCGCGCTCAAGGAGTGCCCCCAGAAGCGCGGCGTCTGCACCCGCGTGTACACGACGACTCCGAAGAAGCCGAACTCGGCCCTCCGCAAGGTGGCCCGCGTGCGTCTGACCAACGGAATCGAAGTGACGTCCTACATCCCCGGCGTGGGCCACAACCTCCAGGAGCACTCGGTGGTGATGATCCGCGGCGGTCGTGTGAAGGACCTCCCGGGCGTGCGCTACCACATCGTCCGTGGAACGCTCGACTCCGTGGGCGTGGCGGGCCGCAAGCAGAGCCGCTCCAAGTACGGCGCGAAGCGTCCGAGCTGAGCGCGACCACCTTCGTTGTTCCAGAGTCTGGACGTTGAGCCCCGCACCCTGGGGAGCGTCCTCGTGAAGTTTCCTTCAGCGGTACTTGAAGCCCGTCGTAGCGTGCTCCCAAGGGAGCCAGGGCGTAAGGGAAGAGAGAAGAGATGCCTCGCCGTCGCGTAGTCGCCAAGCGCAAGATTCTTCCGGATCCGAAGTTCCAGGACCGGCTCGTCACCAAGTTCGTCAACGACCTGATGCGGAAGGGCAAGAAGTCCATCGCGGAAGGCGTTTGCTACGGAGCCTTCGCCCTCATCGAGGAGCGCGCGAAGGAGGACCCCCTCAAGACGTTCAAGAAGGCCCTCGACAACGTCAAGCCGGTGCTGGAGGTCAAGAGCCGCCGCGTCGGTGGCGCCACCTACCAGGTGCCCGTCGAGGTCCGTCAGGACCGTCGCGTCGCCCTCGGCATGCGTTGGATCATCACGTACTCCAAGGCCCGTGGCGAGAAGACCATGCAGGAGAAGCTGGCCGGCGAGATCATGGACGCCGCCAACAACCGCGGTAACGCGGTGAAGAAGCGTGAAGACACGCACAAGATGGCGGAGGCCAACAAGGCCTTCGCGCACTACCGCTGGTAGGTCTTTCGGCCTCGCGGTGTCCCGCCCGGATGCAGAGGTTGCATCCGGGCGGTTTCTTTAGGTGAAGCAGGTTCTCTGAAATCGTCCGGGTGGGAACGTGAGACGGGGCTCCCAAGCCCTCCCGCCCTCATGGAGAGGTACCGACGCAATGGCTCGCGAGCATCCCCTGGAGCGCTACCGCAACATCGGCATCATGGCGCACATCGATGCCGGCAAGACAACCACCACCGAGCGGATCCTCTTCTACACCGGCGCCATCCATCGGATGGGCGAGGTGCACGAGGGAAACACCACCACGGACTGGATGGTCCAGGAGCGTGAGCGCGGCATCACGATTACGTCCGCCGCCATCACCGCCTTCTGGCAGCGCAACGAGCAGCGCTACCGCGTCAACATCATCGACACCCCCGGCCACGTGGACTTCACCATCGAGGTGGAGCGCTCCCTGCGCGTGCTCGATGGCGCCGTCACCGTGTTCGACGCGGTCAACGGCGTGGAGCCGCAGTCGGAGACGGTCTGGCGCCAGGCGGACCGCTACAAGGTCCCCCGCATCTGCTTCATCAACAAGATGGACCGCGTCGGCGCGGACTTCGAGATGTCCGTGGGCACCATCCGCGAGAAGCTCGGCGCGCGCGCGGTGCGCATGCAGCTCCCGCTGGGCGCTGAGGACAAGCACCGCGGTGTCATCGACCTGTTGACGATGAAGGCCCTGGTCTTCGTCGACTCGGAGCAGGGCAGCCGCTACGACATCCAGGAGATTCCCGAGGAGTTGCGCGAGCAGGCCGAGGCCGCGCGCGCGGAGCTGCTCGAGGCCGCCGCGGAGCAGGATGACGCGCTGACGGAGAAGTTCTTGGAGGGCCAGGAGCTCACCGAGCACGAGGTCCGCGCGGCCATCCGCAAGGGCTGCGTGGGGTTGAAGCTGTTCCCGGTGTTCTGCGGGTCTGCGTTCCGCCACAAGGGCGTGCAGCCGCTCCTGGACGCGGTCATCGACTACCTGCCGAGCCCGCTGGACATCCCGCCCGTGCACGGCAAGACGCCCAAGGGCGAGGACGCGGTGCGCGAGACGCGCGACGACGCGCCCTTCAGCGCCCTGGCGTTCAAGATCATGAACGACCCGGCGTTCCAGTCCCAGACGCTGACGTTCCTCCGCGTGTACTCCGGGAAGCTGGAGGCGGGCACGGCGGTGTGGAACTCGGTGAAGGGCAAGCGCGAGCGCGTCAGCCGCCTGGTCCAGATGCGCGCGGACAAGAAGGACGAGCTGACCGAGTGCTACGCGGGTGACATCTGCGCGGTGGTGGGCCTGAAGCTGGCGGCGACGGGCGACACGCTCTGCGACGACAAGCAGCCCATCATCCTGGAGCGGATGGAGTTCCCCGAGCCGGTCATCGACATCGCCATCGAGCCGAAGTCCACGGCGGACCAGGACAAGATCATCCAGTCGCTGCAGCGCCTGGCGATGGAGGACCCGTCCTTCCGCGTGCGCACGAACGAGGAGACGGGGCAGACGCTGATCGCCGGCATGGGCGAGCTGCACCTGGAGATCATCGTCGACCGCCTCCTGAGGGAGTTCAAGGTCGACGCGAACATCGGCAAGCCGCAGGTGGCGTACCGCGAGACCATCACCACGCAGACGGAGGCCGAGGGCAAGTTCATCCGTCAGACGGGCGGCCGGGGCCAGTACGGCCACATCTGGCTGCGGGTGATGCCCAACGAGGCCGGCAAGGGCTTCGCCTTCGAGAACAAAATCGTCGGCGGCGTGGTGCCCAAGGAGTTCGTGGACGCGGTGCGCGACGGCGTCCAGGAGGCTCTCCAGAACGGCCCCGTGGCGGGCTACCCCATGGTGGACGTGAAGGTGGAGGCCTACGACGGCTCCGTGCACGACGTGGACTCAAGCGAGATGGCGTTCAAGATCGCCGGCTCGCTGGCCTTCAAGGACGCCGTGCGCGCGGCCAGCCCCGTGCTGCTCGAGCCCATCATGAACTGCGAGATCGTCACGCCCGAGCCCTTCATGGGCGACGTGATTGGCGACCTGAACGGCCGGCGAGGGAAGGTGCTGGGCATGACGCCCCGCCCAGGCGGCCTGCAGGCCATCCAGGCGCAGGTGCCCCTGGCCGCCATGTTCGGGTACTCGACCGACCTGCGCAGCCGCAGCCAGGGAAGGGCGACCTACACCATGCAGTTCAGTCACTACGCGCCGGCGCCCAAGACGGCGCTGAACCGCTACTGACGGCCCGGCAGTCGACCCTGCGGGCGATTTCAGTTGACGTTGTGGCGGGTTTGGAGCAGGACGCAGCACCTTCGCAGTGAGTTTTTGCGGGATTCGATACGCGCCGGGTGATTGACCGGCTCAGCCGCGGTGAGGAGTGTCATGGCCAAGGAGAAGTTCGAGCGTAACAAGCCCCACGTGAACATCGGCACGATCGGACACGTGGACCACGGCAAGACGTCGCTGA